>JAXJMO010000001.1:0-10715 GCA_036313175.1 Collinsella sp.
GCTACCGTCTTGCTACTGAGCGGTCGCGGTCGCGTTGGCGCCCGCGGCTGCATCCTGCGAAAAGTCAAGTGTAACGCTCTCGCTGGGCTCCACCATGCCATAAGCGCCCGCAAGGTCGCGAATGCGCGTGTCGGCGCCATAGACCGAATGCATGACCTCCAGGTCGGAGCTCTCATCGGTCGCCTTTTCGAGCGTGTTGGTAAGCTCGGCGTTGCTGTTGAGCACCTGGGCCGTAACGCCGGCGAGCGCCACGCGGGCGACGCCGATCGTCATGAAGATAGCCGCAATGATGCAAAACGTTTTAAGAACGCTCATGAAAACCGGGCTTACCGCCTGGTTTGCCTGACGGCCCGCGCCCGTGTAGACATCAAAGCGCGGCGTGCGCTGCTCACGGGGAGCAACGGGGGCCTGCGGCGTCTCACGATAGGCGGGCATGGCGTTCATATCATAGGCGAGTGCTGCGCTTGAAGTGTTGTAGCCCATGATATGCCGCCTCCCATCCCGAGTACGTTGGTAGTGTGTTTAAGCTTCGTTTATGGTGCGAGCGGGAGGTCCAATATCGCGCGGTCGCGCCTACAGACGCTGCGCCACGCGGATTTTGGCTGATCTCGCCCGAGGGTTGCGCTCAACCTCATCAGGCTGGGCAACCAGGGGTTTGCGGGTGATGACCTTGAGTATCGGCACGTTGCCGCACACGCACACCGGAATCTCCGGCGGACACGTGCACCCCTGGCTCATCTCCTTAAAGTGGTTCTTTACGATACGGTCCTCGAGCGAGTGATACGAGATGACGCAGATACGTCCGCCCGGGTTGAGCCACCTGGTGGCGGCATCAAGCCCTCGTTCGAGCACATCGAGCTCGTGATTGACCTCGATGCGAATGGCCTGGAAACTTTTCTTGGCCGGGTGTCCACCATGCCGACGAGCGGCAGCCGGGATACCCGCCTTGATGATCTCGACAAATTGGCCGGTGGTTTCAATCGGTTCTTGCTCGCGGCGGCGCACGATCTCGCGCGCGATCTGCGAGGCGAACTTCTCTTCGCCGTAGACGCGTAGAATCCGGGCGAGGTCGTGTTCGTTATAGGTGTTGATGACCTCAGCTGCGTTTAAGGTGTTATTACCCGGATCCATCCGCATGTCCAATGGGGCGTCCTCGTTATACGAAAAGCCCCTGCCAGGGATATCGAGTTGCGGCGACGAAACGCCCAAATCGAACAGGAAGCCATCGACCCCGGGCACCTCGGCCGAGCAAAGCAGTTCGTCCAAGTCGCCGAAGTTGCCCTTCAGCAGCCGGTGCGGAACGCCGGGAACCTCGCGGTCCAGACGGGCGCCAGCGGCCTCGAGGGCCATGTCGTCCTGATCGACGCCGAGCAAAAGGCCCGTCTCCCCCACCTGCGTGGCCATCTTTACCGAATGGCCGGCACCGCCAAGGGTGCAATCGCAGACAACGGAGCCGCTCTTTAGCCGCAGCGACTCAAGCACTTCGCCGAGCATGACAGGTTCATGCCGATATTCTTGTGTCAAGATCCCACGCTCCATCCGTTACCCGTGCCTTGCCCTTACGAGAAGAAGAGGTCCAGCAGGGCCTCATCGTCATCGTCCTCATCGGCCGCGGCGCGATCCCAAACCTCAAGGTGGTCGTAGTTGCCCACAACCGTGACCTCGCGGTCGAGGTTCGCCTGCTTGCGGAGAGACTCGGAAAGACCGATACGACCGGCGCTGTCCACGTCCATCGACGTGGTGCGCTTGTTGATCGCCCTCATGAGCTTCTGGTCATTAATGTCACGCGGGTTAAAACCCTCGTGGCCCTCACGACCCGCGAAGAGTCCTTCGACCCACTTATCGAAGGCCTCGGCAGAGAACACGTACAGAGCATCGACATCCAGGGCTTTGAACACGCGAACGTGCTCTCCAAGCTCCTCGCGAAGGGGTGCAGGCAGGGACAGACGACCTTTTGCATCGAGATTGCGCTCGTATGCACCAGTCATTCCCATGTGCGCCCTCCCCTCGGTTACTCAGATGGCACGTACGCGGGGAACCACCCCGCCTGTCGACGTCATCAATAATATGGGGAACCGCTCCATTTTTCAACACCTTTCCCCACCCCTTCCCCCACCCCGCCCCACCACTCCACTCACCATATATTGCAAAACACCCCCAAGCATATGTTCGAAAACACAATATGTTGTGTTTGCAGCAACGGCGGGATGCCACCTGTAGAACCACACCCGCGAACCTCAACCTTCAAGTTGACCTTGAGGCGATTTTTACGTCCCTTTACATGCCGTTCACATCGCCCCCAAACTCCCCCGCCCACGGTACACACGGCCCACCACCGCGTCGGTGTCTGGCGAAAAATGGGACGGGCCCCAGATTGCCCATGCGCGCAAAAGTGCGTCTCGGCAATCTGGGGCCCGTCCCATTTAATATTTATAAATATGCAGGTCAGCGAGGTGCTAGCGATGTGCTAGCGGATGCGCCGCCAGATAGACCTCGGTCAGTTGCGTTCGGTCGACATGCGTGTAGACCTGCGTGGTCGATATATCGGCATGTCCCAAGATCTCCTGTAGCACACGGAGGTCTGCGCCGCCCGCAAGCATATGGGTGGCAAAGGAGTGACGCAGCGTGTGGGGATGGAGTCCCACCAGCCCCACCTGGCGCCCGTAGCGCTCACAGATGGCATGAATGCCCTGGCGCGACAGACGGCGGCCGTTCTTATTTAAAAAGACCGCCGAGGTCTCGGTTCCGCGGGCATGGGCCGCCAAGCGAGAACGCCCCTCAGTTACATAGAGCGTCAGAGCTCGCGCCGCACTTCCCACCAGCGGTGACAGGCGTTCCTTTGAGCCCTTACCGCGAACGAGCACAAAGCCATCGTCGATATGGATATCGCCCACATCGAGCCCCACCAACTCGCTCACACGTAAACCGCATCCGTAGAGCACTTCCAAGATGGCATGGTCGCGCAAGCCCATCTCGCCCTCGGGGAAGTCTTGATCGAGCAGCGCCGAGACATCCTCCACCGATAGATACTCCGGCAAACGCTCAGCCTTTTTAGGCAGGCGCAACGCCGCCGTTGGATTTTGGGCCACAGCCCCATCGCGCACCAAAAAGGCATGCAGGCCCTTCACGGCCGCAAGCGCACGCTCCACCGAGGCATCGGAATAGCCCCCATCGCGACGGTCGGCAACAAAGCCCTCCACGACCTGACGAGTCACCTCTTCAAAAGACACAATACCCGCCCGCTCCAGATAGGCGCAGTACGTCGTCAGGTCACGACGATAGGCCGCAATCGTGTTGCGCGCCAAACCCCGCTCGACCGCGAGGTAATCGAGATACTCCCCCGCCGCCACGGCGAGCGACGAGGGAGTAGCTTCGGTATGTTCCTTATTCGACGGCACCCTTAGTCCGTAGCAAGGTTCATGGGCGTCACCTGCAGACGGTCGACACCCTCGTGCTGGCCGATCGAAGCGCGCACGAACTCGCGGAACAGCGGCTGCGGGTTGGTCGGTCGGCTCTTGAACTCGGGATGAGCCTGGGTTGCCACATACCACGGATGCACGTCGCGCGGCAGCTCGACCATCTCGACCAGGCGCTCGTCGGGCGACAGGCCCGAGATAACCAAACCGGCGTCCTCAAGCTGGTCGCGGAAGGCGTTGTTGAACTCAAAGCGATGACGGTGACGCTCGTAGACGAGCTCCTCGCCATATGCCTCGCGAGCGAGGGTATCGGCGGCGAGCTTGCACGGATAGGCGCCCAGGCGCATGGTGCCGCCCTTCTCGGTCACGTCCTCCTGCGAGCTCATCAGATCGATGACACTATACGGGCCATCCGGATCGAACTCGGAGGAGCTGGCGCCGGCAAGGCCGACGACGTTGCGCGCAAATTCGCACACGGCCACCTGCATACCCAGGCAAATGCCCAGATACGGAATCTTGTGCTCACGGGCAAACTCGGCCGCGAGGATCTTGCCCTCCAGGGCGCGCTTGCCAAAGCCGCCGGGGACCAGGATGCCCGAGGCGTCGCCCAGAACCTCGGAGACATTCTGCTCGTCGAGGCTCTCGCCGTCGACCAGCTGGACGTCCACATGGCGATCGTAGAAGACGCCCGCATGGTGCAGGGCCTCGATAACCGACAGATACGCATCGGGCAGCTGCGTGTACTTGCCCACGACGGCGATCTTCACCTTGTCGGCGTGATGGTTGGCGTGATTCTGTTTGCGCAGGAACTCGTTCCACTCGCTCATGTCGCGCTCACGCGGGTCCAGACCCAGGCGCTCGCAAATGCGCAGATCAAAGTCCTGCTCGGCAAGCAGCTGCGGAACATCGTAAATGCTCGCGCAGTCCTCGTTGGTAAAGACGCAATCGGTGTCGACGTCGCAGAAGCTTGCGATCTTTCCGCGGATAGCGTCATCGATATGGTGGTCGGAGCGCAGCACGATAATATCGGGCTGGATACCAAAGCTGCGGAGCTCCTTGACGGAATGCTGCGTGGGCTTGGTCTTGACCTCGTGGGCGGCGGCGATATAGGGAACGAGCGACACGTGGATGTAGCAGACGTTCTCGGGGCCGGCCTCCTTGCGGTACTGACGGATGGCCTCGACAAACGGTTGGGACTCGATGTCGCCGATCGTGCCGCCCAGCTCGGTGATGACTACATCGGAGCCGGTCTGCTCCTCGATGCGGCGGAACTTGTCCTTAATGGCATTGGTGACGTGAGGAATCACCTGCACGGTACCGCCCAAAAAGTCGCCGCGACGCTCGCGGGCGATCAAGCTCTTATAGATGGCGCCGGTCGTAAAGTTGGAATCGCGGGTCAGGTTCTCATCAATAAAGCGCTCGTAATGACCCAGATCCAGGTCGGACTCGTAACCATCCTCGGTAACGAAGACCTCACCATGCTGGAATGGGCTCATGGTACCGGGGTCGACGTTCAAATACGGGTCGGCCTTCTGCATCGTTACTTTGTAGCCACGCGACTTGAGCAGACGGCCCAGCGAGGCCGCGGTGATACCCTTGCCCAGGGACGAAACCACGCCACCGGTTACGAACACATGCTTGGTCATATTGAGTTACCTGCGCTTCCCGTAGAAGTTGTTTATCCACATCTTACGGGTCTTCATTGTAATACTCGCGCCGCGGACCGTTCGCAATTTTTCTCGCGTGCGATTGCATTTCTCAATCTTGAAACAAAACGCCGCCCGGTTTCCCAGGCGGCGTCGCTATGGCAAGGGTTACATGCTGCTATCGATCAGCAACCTCGTCCTCGAGCATTTCTTGAACGAGCATGCCGGTACGGACGCCCTCAAGATACCACTTGCCATGTTCGGTGAGGCAAATGCCATTTGCAAGCTGACCGCCGTCGTCGCTATAACGCGAGACGACATCAATCATGCCTTCGGAATCCAAGCGATCGATTGCGGCGCGGGCACGATACGGCGAAACCCCCACGCGCTCGGCAAGCGTTTTGCGCGAGAAACCATACGGCCCGCCATTGTCTTCGGTTTGCCGGTCGATCTCCATCAACACCAGCACCTCGACACGCTTCATATCGTTGACACTCGCACGACCCTTGCCCGCCATAGCAGCCTCCTCAAACCGAGCACGAGCATCTAACGCGCCGTGCGCGACCGACACACCTCACGATGGCAGGTAATATCCATCATGCGGCATCCCGCTAAGGATGAAACAGTTATGGTTATTGTATACCGCTCAAATTGTTTCTAGGCAGGTAAACAGCTATTTTTCGCCGAAATAGGCGCTTTATTGATCAAAAAGCCGTACCGGGCGCTAACCCGATACGGCCAAAATGCAATGCAATTACCGCGGTGCTTCAAACTTAGCGATGGAAGAAACCGCGGCGCTCAAACTTGGGCTCGCAGCACACGTTGATACCCAGTTTGCGCAGTACCGTCTCGTCCGTCGGCGAGATAATCACGCTAAAAAAGGCATCGCAACCGCGCAGCTGCTCCAGGCCCGAAAGGACGCGAGCGGCCGTCTCACTCGTGGCCGAGGTGATCGACAGCGCCATAAGCGTCTCGTCGGTGTGGAGGCGCGGGTTTTTGCTGCCCAGGAAATGCGTCTTGAGCTTGCTGATGGGCTCGATCGCCTCATCGCTGATAACCTCGAGCTCAAGGTCGACGCCCGAGACGTGCTTGAGGGCGTTCATAATGAGCGAACTTGCGGCGCCCAGGCGCGTGGAGGTCTTACCGGTCACCACGGAGCCATCGGGCATGACCATGGCCCCCACGGGACCACCCGTCAGCTGCTCCCTGGTGAGGGCCGCCGAGCGCGCCGGTGAGTAGTTCTTATCGATGCCGGCTTTCTTCATAATAATCTTGAGACGGTCGACTTGCTCATCGCCCACGCCGGTACGGCGCACATTTTCGACCGCGGTAAAGTAGCGGCGGACGATTTCCATCTTGGAAGCGTCGCGGCAGGCATCGTCATCGGTGATGGCAAAGCCGACCATATTGACGCCCATGTCCGTAGGACTCTGGTAGGGGCTCTTGCCCAGGATCTTTTCCATCAGAGCACGGACCACCGGGAAGGCCTCGACGTCGCGGTTGTAGTTGACTGTGGTCTTGTTGTAGGCCTCAAGGTGGAACGAATCGATGATATTGGCGTCGTCGAGGTCAGCCGTGGCGGCCTCGTAGGCAATATTGACCGGATGCGTCAGAGGAAGATTCCAGACCGGGAAGGTCTCAAACTTGGCATAGCCGGCGGCCGTGCCATGCTTGTGCTCGTGATAGAGCTGAGACAGGCAGGTGGCAAGCTTGCCCGAGCCAGGACCGGGGGCAGTGACCACGACGAGCGGTCGGGTGGTCTCGACAAACTCGTTCTTGCCGTAGCCATCGTCGGACACGATCAGATCGACATCGTGCGGATACCCCTCGATGGGATAGTGCAGCTTGGCGGGAATACCGAGCGCGTTCAGGCGGTTGCGGAACACATCGGCAGCAGGCTGGCCGGCGTACTGGGTGATGACCACAGCCGCGACGGCAAAGCCGTTGCCGCGGAACAGGTCAACCAGGCGCAGCACATCCTCGTCATAGGTAATACCGAGGTCACCACGAGCCTTGTTTTTTTCGATGTGGTTCGCGTTGATCGCGATGATAACCTCGACATCGTCGGCGATGCTCTTGAGCATGCGGAACTTGCTGTCCGGTTCAAAACCCGGCAGCACGCGGCTCGCATGATAGTCATCGAACAGCTTACCGCCAAACTCCAAATAGAGCTTGCCGCCAAACTGCGAGATGCGCTCCTTAATGTGAGCAGCCTGCAGCTCGATATACTTCGCGTTGTCGAAACCCTGGCGCATATATGGCTCCCGTCCCGTTTCCATTTAATGTTCTAGGCGATTATAACGGAGCCCGCCCTCCCCGATACCCAGACCATCAACAGGCACCAACCAAACACGCCATCAATAAGTTGCGGTGAAATAATTCCCGTTTAACCCCTCAAGACGGCCAAACAGGAACTATTCCACCGCAACTTCCCCTTTTTGGTTCAAACAAACCTGGCCTTTGTATCAATAATGGAAACGTCACAGGTGGAGCATAAGTCAGCGAGCGACGTCCAGGACGTACAAGTTGGCATGAAAAAGGCAAGGCATAGACCTTCTGGTCATGCCTTGCCTTTTGAATGACAAATTGTCGTTCTGGGCGGCGCGCAGCGTCGACTGGTTGCGCGGTTCGTAGAACCGCGCAACATGAGAGCGCCCCCTCCCGCGCACGGAACGGGAGGGGTCTAAAGGTAGGAGTCTACCGGTGGGTTGACCCCACCGGACAGACGATGACCAGGTGATCCTTTACAGGATCGTCAAGGTTTCCGTGGGGTACCCGTTGGGTACTTAGATCAGCACACAGGCAACGGTCAGGATGACGGCGCAGACGACGGAGAGAGCGACAATGAGCTTAAGGGCAAACTTGAGCCAGGTCGTCCACTCGATCTTGGCCAGGGCGAGACCGCCCATGATGGCGCCGGAGGTCGGGGTGAACAGGTTCACGACACCGATGGCGGCGGAGAAGATCATGACCATGACCTCGGGCGAGAAGCCGAGCTTAACAGCCAGCGGTCCCATGATGGGCATGGAGACGGTAGCCATACCAGAGGTCGAGGGGATCAGGAAGGACAGGCCGAAGTAGACCAGGAAGCTCATGGGAGCGAAGATCACGCCGGACAGGCCAGCCAGAGCATTGGCGGCAGCGTCGAGGACGAAGACGTCGAGGCCGGTGTTAGCCATGAGGACGGAGATACCACGGGCGAGGGCGATGACGAGAACAACGGACATCATGTCGGCAGCGCCGGTGATGAAGGTGTTGACGATCTGCTTCTCGGACAGGCCACCGATGATACCGATCAGGACGGCCATGAGGAAGAACCAGGTGGAAGCCTCGTCGAAGTACCACTGGCCAATGGGCAGGCCGGTGATCAGGGCAGACCAGCCCTGGACGACGGCGTTACCATCGGCGTCGTAGACAGCGCCAGCGTCGAAGAAGTTGGCGACGCCCTCGTTGAGATCGGCCAGCGGAATGAAGCCGACGATCATGACGACGAAGGTGAAGGCGAAGGCGATCAGAACACCCTTCTGACGACCGGTGAGCTTGACCTCCTTGTGGACCTCGGAAGCAGCCTTGCCGTGAGCCTCTTCGGCGTCCTTGAGCTCCTGCATCGACAGGATGGTGGAACCCTTGTCAGCCTTGACCTTCTTGGCATAGTTCATCACGAAAACGATGGACATAGCGGTAGTGACAATCCACAGGACGGCACCGAGGCCGATGATGATGGACTGGTTGACCTCAATGCCAACGCCGGTCAGAGCGTCGACGGCAGCGCCGACGGCGAACGGGTTAACCGTGGAGCCCAGGCAGCCGCAGCCAGCGCCGAGCAGGACGGTAGCGGCGCCGACCATGGGGTCGAAGCCAGCGGCCATCATGGTAGCGGCGAGCAGGGCGTAGAAGGGAACGGTCTCCTCGCACATACCATAGGTGGTACCACCGAGGGAGAAGATGAGCATAAGGACAGGAACGAGCATGATCTCGTTGCCCTTAAGCTTCTGCACCAGAACGGCGATGCCGTTGTCCAGAGCGCCGGTCTCGGTCATCATACCGAGGAAGCCGCCCAGGATCATAACGAAGAGGCAGACGGGCAGAGCGTCAGCGAAGCCCAGGATCGGGGCGGTGCAGAAATCGCTCAAGCGGGCTGCAGTAACCGCGCCGCCGGACGTGCCGGAGACGATAACGGTAATCACTGCAACAATTGCCAGCAGAGCTAGAAGAATGGTGAACGATGAAGGCATACCGCGCTTTTTCTTAGCGGTCTCAGTCATGGTTCTCATCCCCCCTTCATAAATCATTTAACTTTCTCGCGCTAAGCGGATCTTCCGTGCCGTGCCCACCGCCCGACGCGAGATATTTACCAGACAAAGCCGCTCGGGGTGTGCAGCAAGACACCCCGAGCGAGATGCTAGATGCTCTTACTTGAGCGTGGCGTACATGACAGCCTTGATGGTGTGCATGCGGTTCTCGGCCTCGTCGAAGACCTTGGAAGCGGGGCTCTCGAAGACCTCGTCGGTGACCTCCTGCTCGGTGATGCCGAACTGCTCGCACTTCTCTGCGCCAATCGTGGTGTTGGTGTCGTGGAAGCTGGGCAGGCAGTGCAGGAAGATGGCACCCGGGTTGGCCATAGCCATGACCTCGGAGGTAACACGATACGGGGTAAGCTGAGCGATGCGCTCGGCCCAGACCTCGTCGGGCTCGCCCATGGAGACCCACACGTCGGTGTAGATAACGTCGGCACCGGTGACGCCGTCCTTGACGTCGGTGGTCAGCTTGATGGTGCAGCCGTTGGCCTCGGCGATGGGCTTGCAGGCCTCGATGACGTCGTCAGCGGGCATGCACTCCTCGGGGCCGCAGGCCACGAAGTTCATACCGAGCTTGGAGCAGACGACCATGAGGGAGCGAGCAACGTTGTTTTTGCAGTCGCCCATGAAGACGAGAGTCTTGCCCTTGATGTCGTAGTTGAAGTTCTCCTGGACGGTCAGGATGTCGGCGAGCATCTGGGTGGGATGCCACTCGGTGGTCAGGCCGTTCCAGACAGGCACGCCGGACTTAGCAGCGAGCTCCTCGACGTCGTCCTGGGCAAAGCCACGGAACTCGATGCCGTCATACATGCGGCCGAGAACGCGGGCGGTGTCCTCGATGGACTCCTTCTTGCCCATCTGCGACGAACCCGGATCGAGGTAGGTGACGCCCATGCCCAGATCCATGCCGCCGACCTCGAAGGCGCAGCGGGTACGAGTGGAGGTCTTCTGGAAGAGCAGAACGATGTTCTTGCCCTCGAGATAGCGGTGCGGAACGCCAGCGCGCTTCATATCCTTGAAGTTCTTGGAGAGCTTGAGCAGGTACTCGATCTCCTCGGTGGTGAGGTCGAGAAGCTTGAGGAAGCTACGGCCGGAGAGGTTAACACCCATGGTTCGATTCCTTTCGAAGAAATGAATTACGTAAGTATTAGTGTTGCCCGTTTAACGGGCGAAGCCGGTGCGGTTGTAGGGGGACCGCACCGGAAACGGAAAGACTTAGAGGTCCTCGCGCCAGAAGGGCATGCTCATGCAGCGCGGGCCGCCGCGGCCGCGGGAGAGCTCGGCGGAGGGCACGACGAGAAGGTCCAGGCCCTCCTTGTACAGCACGTCGTTGGTGACGGTGTTGCGGGCGTAGA
>JAXJMO010000002.1:0-33471 GCA_036313175.1 Collinsella sp.
CAGGGTGCCCTACGCCGCCTAGTCGAAGCGCTCCGAACAGATTGGAGCCCATCGGCCGAAAGGCCTGGCGTTAGCATGTCGCGATTCAATCTCGAAAACAGCATTGCCCAGTTGACAAAACTATAGGAACACCCCCCGACAGTTACCGGCAAGGTAATGTTTGTCAGATGTCTCAAATTATCGGCAAGCAGCACAGTTGACGCGCATATATCGCTGACGTCCAGCTTTCTAGGTGCGCTCATGCACAAGCCCCGCTGGCAGAGCGAGCTGCGAGCGGGGCTTGTGTTGGAAAGTCGCACTCGAACGAGGGCCGCGGAGAATTGATCGATTTGACTACCTCCCCGATCGGTCAATTAGAACTCGAGCTGCTCCAGGCGATCGAAGACCGTGTCGATGCGGGTGAGGAAGTCCCACGGGTCAAAGATCTCGTCGAGCTTCTCCTGGCTGACGGTGCAGCGCGGATCGGCCTCGAGGCGCTCCTTAAAGGTAGGACCGGAGACGCAATCCTGCACCTCGTGCCACGTGGCCATGGCGTTTTCCTGCACGATGGCATAGGCATCCTCGCGGGTGATGCCTGTATCGACGAGAGCCAGCAGCACCTTGGAGGAGAAGATGAGGCCGCGGGTCTTGTTGAGATTGGCCATCATGCGGGCAGGGTACAGCTGCAGGCCGTCGATGACGCGGATGAGGCACTGGAACATGTGGTCAAGGGCGATGAAGCTATCGGCCTGGGCGACGCGCTCGGCAGAGGAGTGCGAAATGTCGCGCTCGTGCCACAGGGCAACGTTGTCGAAGGCGACCTGGGCGTTGGACTTGACGATGCGCGAAAGGCCGCAGACCTTCTCCATAGTGATGGGGTTGCGCTTGTGCGGCATGGCGGAGCTGCCCTTTTGACCCTTGCGGAACGGCTCCTCGGCCTCGAGCGTATCGGTCTTCTGCAGGTTGCGAACCTCGGTCGCAATGCGCTCGCAGGTAGCTGCCGTGGTAGCGAGCACGCCGGCAAGGTAGGCGTGGTGGTCACGGCTGATGACCTGCGTAGACAGCGGATCGTGAACCAGACCAAGGTGCTCGCAGACATACTCCTCCACGAACGGCTCGATGGAGCTGTACGTGCCGACAGCGCCCGAGATGGCACCGAAGGCGACGTTCTTGCGGGCATCCTCAAGACGGTCCAAATCGCGCTTGAGCTCCCAAGCCCAAGAGCCAAACTTCATGCCGAAGGTCATCGGCTCGGCGTGAATACCGTGAGTACGGCCGGCGCAGAGCGTGTTGCGCTCCTCGAAGGCACGGCGCTTGCAGATCTCGCCGAGCTTCTTGACGTCCTCGATGATAAGGTCGCAAGCCTGAGTGAGCTGGTAGCACAGAGCCGTATCACCCAGGTCAGAGCTGGTCATACCGTAGTGAACCCAGCGGCTGGGCTTGGGCTCGCCCTCGGGGACGTCGGCGTCGATGTACTCCTTCATGTTGGTCAGGAAGGCGATGACATCGTGGCGCGTGACCTCCTCGATCTCGTCAACCTTCTCCTTCTCAAAGTTGGCGTGGTCGCGAATCCACTGGGCCTCTTCTTTGGAAATACCGATCTTGCCGAGCTCCGCCTGGGCCTCGCAGGCCAGGACCTCGATCTCCTGCCAAATGGCGTACTTGTTCTCGAGGGAGAAGATGTGTCCCATCTCCGGGCGGGTATAGCGATCGATCATAGCGGCTCCTTTTTGGTTATTGGCACGTTGGTCGTAACCCAACCATTGTACCGTGCGCAGGTGCAAGTATGGGCAGCAGGCATTAACCTAACATTTTGGAATTGGAGCGGGCAACGGGACGTCCGCGTATTTGCTTCGCAAATCCCCACCGGCTTCAGGCGAGCCCCTCAGCCTCACGAAGCCGAAGGGGAAGACTTTGTTGAATTAGCCGTCCCCATGTCTCCCGTGCCCGGTGGAGCGGGCAACGGGACGTCCGCGTATTTGCTTCGCAAATCCGCACCGGCTGCGGCCGCCTATCGGCGACCTTGCCTGCTCGCTATAAACGCTTCGCGTTTATTTAACGCTCGCACCCTGTCGGGTTCGAGTCCCGGCACTTTATTGAAAAAGGCACGGTAACGAAACGTTACCGTGCCTGAAATTCGAATGGAGCGGGCAACGGGACTCGAACCCGCGAGTGTCAGCTTGGGAAGCTGATGCCTTACCACTTGGCGATGCCCGCTTGTGTGTTGGCTAGTATAACGCGGTTGTCTTGTTCGATACAAGGGTGGTGATACTTGTTTTAGCTGTGGAGATTCGTTTGAAAATCGCGTCAATTGTGGAGACGAGGACCTTTGACTTCCTGTTCTCCCTATCTTCTACCTGCACTTTTGCTTGATTGTTGTATTTGAGCTCAATTTGTCAGGAATTGGGCAAGCTTTTGGTCAGGCTCCGGTACTTACCCGCATGAACCTCGGGGGTAGCCTCATCCTACGCGTCGCAGCCTCCCCGTGCGACGCACGAGGGATAAGGAGCAGCCATGTCCAACGCACCCACGCACTCTGTCCACAGCGCAATCGCAACAGGTCCGCTGCTCCTGCTCCTCTTCCTGCTTTTCGGCTGCCTGGCACCGGGAGCCGCATTTGCCGTCGATGGCTACGACCAGCTCGGCTTCCGCACTATTAGCGATGATTGTGGACCCTTCTTCATCGGCAAGTATGAAGCTCAAGACACCTCGATTGCCTACTGCATGAACCAGGAGCGCCCCGGCCCCACCAAACCGGGCGGCCCATGGCTCAACTTTGATCAAGGCTGGGTGTGGCTCGACGACGAGTTCGCGGCAATCGTTTGTCACGGATATCCAACCACCACGTCGTTTGGCGGTTACCATCTTTCACCCGATCGCGCCCGCGCCGCCACCCAGCTTGCCGTATGGATGCTCAACGGCACTACCCATGTCGACGGCACCTACTCCTACACGACCGCTCAGGGTAAAACCAAGAGCGGACACTTTACCGCCGACAATGAAGTCGTGGCGGCTGCGCGGTGGCTCCACGACAGCGCAAAATCAGGAAGCATCAAAGCCGCTCCGCACCGCGCGCGACGCTATCTAGGGGCCGTATCGGGCGGCAGCAAACGTCAAGACATGCTCTATGTACTGCCGGCGGTCTCTGTTTCCTTCCAAAAGCAGTCTGCTAACACCGTTATTACCAGCGGAAACAATACCTATCAGTTTACCGGGGCAACATTCGATATTTTTGAGAGCGCCAGCGGCGTGCGTGTCGGCACCATCAAGATGGACAGCAACGGTCGAGCGCAAGCAACACTTCTGCCCAACACGGCATACTACCTAGTTGAAACGAAGGCGCCGGCCGGCTATGTCCCCCGTCGTGATCGTATTGCCTTTACCACGGGGAATGACGGCGGGCGGGTCGCCATTGATGAACAGCCCGGCACCATCAACCTGCGTATCGTAAAACTCGATGCCGCGACGAATGCCGGCCCCCAGGTGGGATCTTCACTCGCAGGAGCAGAGTTCACGTGTGTGTCGCAATCAACCCCTGGATGGGCACAAATCCTCACGACCGACGAAAGCGGTCGGGCCACCCTCGCCGATGTCCCCTTAGGAACCTTTACCATCTACGAATCAAAAGCCCCCGAGGGCTACCTGCCATCCAACGACAGCTGGACCTATACCGTTGGAGCCGACCAGCTCGGCGATTCAGGCGTGGTCGAGATCGAATCCCGCATTTCCGATATCCCCATTGCGTTTGACCTTGAGATTTCCAAATTCAAGGATTACGGCAATAGCGACCAATCCGGCCTGGAGCAGCCGGCGGGTGGTGTTGTCTTTGAGGTTGTCAGCAACAGCTCTCAGCAGGTTGTTGGCACACTGACCACAAACATCTATGGCTTTGCCTCCACCAAAGATCAGCCCGAAGCATGGTTCGGCACAGGCAAGCGACCCGCCGGTGTCCACGGCGCTGTCCCATACGACCGTGCCGGCTACACGATTCGCGAGGTTCCGGAAACCGTCCCCGAGGGTTTTAAACGTGCAGGGGAATGGACCGTCGGGGCCAATCAGATTTCCGACGGGGCCGAGCTTCAATATATTGTGGACAACCACGCGCTGTCGACGCATCTCCAGATTGTAAAACGCGATGCCCAAACAGGCGCTTCTGTTCCCCTAGCCGGATTCACCTTCCAACTCCTCGACAGCAATCACGAACCTGTCTCACAAACTTGCTGGTATCCAGCACATAACGTAATGGACACCTTTACGACTGACGCGACCGGCACCGTCACACTGCCCGAATCGCTCATGCCGGGCACCTATTATGTACGCGAAACCTCGGCCAAAGAGCCCTATCTTGTCGGCGAAGAGATCGAGGTAAACATACCCGCCGACATGAACCTAACGCCCGTTGCAATCGCCTCGTATTATGACCACGCCGCGACCGGAAACATCAGGATCGTTAAAACCGATGCCATAGACGGCAGCAGCCTCGCGGGCGCCGTCTTTGAGATCCGTGCCTCGGGTGATATCGTGCGCCCCGACGGTAGCATTGCCGCGCTCGACGGTGAGACCGTCGCGACCGTCACGACGGATGAAACTGGAGAAGCACGCGCGGACAACCTCCCACTGGGATCTGGCACCACACGCTACGAGGTTGTCGAGACTCAAGCGCCGGCAGGCTTCTTGCTCGATCAGACAACCCATATTGTCGACCTTACTTATGCCGACCAGAAAACACCCGTTGTAGAAGCACGGCTTAACGTATCCGACGATTACACCAAGGTTGATATCTCCAAGGTCGATGCAAGCGGTGAGCAGGAAGTGGAAGGCGCACAGCTCACCTTATATGGTCCCGATAAAACCGAAATAGACTCCTGGACCTCATCCGACAAGCCGCACCGCGTCGAACATCTTGCACCCGGCACCTACTCGTTGCGCGAAATGATGTCTCCGCGGACCTATGACCTTGCCGAGGAGATAACGTTTGAAATAAAGGATACGGGAGAAGTCCAATCCGTCGCGATGAAGGATGCGCCCATCGAGATCAAGGGGCAGGTCGACAAGCGTCAGGAACTTGTCCAACCTATCGAAAAGGGCCTGTTGGCTAACGGCGATGGTAAAAACCGTGCCGCGATGCAAACCAATACGGATGGGCTTTTCTCCTATACCATCGACGCTCGAAACGATTCAGCTACCTGGGTTGATGAGTTCACAATTACCGATGATCTTGAGTGTGCCGAGGACGATACAGCGAGATTCGTCTCAATCGAAACCCCCGTCGCCATCGGCGACCTCAACGGTCTGTGCAACGTGTGGTATCGCACGACGCCGTTGGACTCGACAGACGTCGATGAGCCGGCAAACGCGACACTTGACGATGGGCACGAAAATCCTTGGCTTGAGTCCGACGAAGTAAGGGAAAGTCTGGGTGAGGATTGCCGCCTCGTCGATTACGACGGCTGGCACCTCTGGAAGGCGGATGTCTCGACCACGGAATCCACCACACTCGAGGCGAAAGAACTCGACCTTGCGTCCAATACCGTCGTAACGGGCATTCGCATTGAATACGGTGCGGTAGCCGCCGACTTTACGACTCGAAGCGATGCGGATTCTTGGACCCGCGATGATCTCAAAGATGAGCACGACGACCTTGACGATGCCAAAGCAATCCTTGGCACAGACGCTCGGGGCGCAGTCGTACACATGCAGGCAACGTCGGCTTATACGCCCCAAACCGCACTCACCAACAGCGCACGCGTCGATCTTTGCCGCAACGGTGGCGGCGATAAACTTGAGTCGCATGACGAGGACAGCGTCATTCAACGCTGTACCCTACCGCAGGACCTACCGGCAACAGGATCAGTTCCCATCTCCGCTTGCATCACCGCGCTCCTGACCTCGGGTGCCGCAGCCCTATGGTTCGCTCGCCTTAGGTCGATCCCAAAGAAGCGCTAGCGCGATGAAAAAGCGGGCGAGCCAGGGGACTGGCTCGCCCGCTTTCAATCATGTAAATCGCCGTATCTACTCTGCAGACGAAGATCCACCATCAACGATTGCCTGCTCGGACTCAGGAATCCCATCGGCACCCGTACTCTGTTCTTGCTCCACCTCTTCGCTGATTGCGGAGGCGGGGGTCGAGCCCTTCGCACCCACGATGTAGGCAGCCCCAAATCCTAACGCAATGGCAATCAAGGTCAAAATCACGTAGACAGGCCAATGGCGCTTAATATACGAAAACACGTTGACTCCTTAGAGCTCCGTCTACGAACGGCGGATAACCTCGGTCACGACCTCGGATACCGTGGCAATGTTCGTCGGGTTGACATTGTGGGGCAGGTCGTCCTCGGTACGAGCGCAAGCCAGACGCGTGCCGTCCACGCCGGCGATGGTGAGGGCTCGGCGGCTCGCCTCGAGCGCGGCATAGGCATCGGTCTTGGCATAGGGCATCTCGAGCGCGCCACAATCGACATGGAACGACTTGCACACCTTGCTGACCAGGTTCATGATGCGGCGATCGCCCTTGAGCAGCTGCTGTTCGCCCTCAACCGTCACCACCGAAAGCCTACCGGCGCCGACGGATTCAAGATTGATGAAGAATACGCCGCGGAGCTTATCGCGGTGCGAAGCCAAGAAGGCCTTCATGCCGGCGCCATCACAATCCGAGGCGCCCGTTGCCACAAACCAGATATCGTGACCGAGCAGCTCATCATCGCCCATAGAGGCGACAGCCGAGAGCATATCTTCGGAAGAAGCGCCATCGGAAGACGTAGCGCCGCCCTTCCAGCCATCGTTATCGTCCTCGAAGTTATCCCACGAACCGATACCGCGACCGGACTTCTTGGCATCGTAATCGTCTTCGACGCCCAGCCAGTCACTCATGCTGTCCTGCTCGTTTTTCTTTTTACGGCCGAACAGGCCACCCAGGCCGCGCTTACGAGACTTGGGTGCCGCCGGGGCGGGAGCCGAAATGGTCTCGATCGGCTGCGCGCCCGACGCAACGGGCATAGGAGGCGCAACGGGTGCCGATGTGGGTTCGGGACCCTGGGCAGTAGCAAAGGGGTCGTTGACCTGGGCAGAGGGATCGGGAAGGTCGAACAGCGACGTGCGAGACGCAACGTTTGCCTGCTTCATCGACGGCAGCGACGGATCGGGGACCGAAGCCAGCGGAGACGAAGAGGGCGCAGGCGACGGTGCCGACGCCGGATCGGGAACATTCATCTGCGGACGCGGTGATGCCTGGGAGGAAATCTGGGCCATAAGGGAATCGACCGTTTCGTCCTGGGTGGGAGCGACATCGGCAACTGTGGCACCGGAACCACTCGGGGTCGGCATGGTGAAAATCTGCGTGGAGTAAGGCCTCGACTCATCTGTCTCGGGAGCCTCGGAAACCGCAGGCACTTCCTCCTGCTCGGCCTCGGTCGACTCATCTTGCTCGGCTGCCGCGTATTGTTCTTCGTCAGAGTTGGCCTCGACGGGCTCGTCCTCGGCGGCATCTTGGATTTCGGCAGCATCAATAGGCTCGTCATCGTCCACCGCGTCGCCCTGTTCATCGGAAACAGGAAGGGGCTCGGCAATCGCGGTGCCTTGCTTTTCAAACGTTATCGTGGAATCGAACTTCGCGGCATCAAACGACATGGTGCTATCGACGTGCTGCTGGGCCTCGAAAGACGTCGTCGCCTCAACAACATCCGCGGACGTCGGTTGTTGGGACTCAAAGGACGTTGTAGCTTCGGCGGCGTCGACGGGCACGGACTGCATAGCCTCGTTCTGCTCGAACTCTTGCGCCGCGAGCTCACGTGCCGCCTCGGCTGCCTGCTGCTGAGCGATAGCCTCCTGCTCGGCAGCCTCGCGTGCGGCAGCGCGCTTCTCCTCGAAATCGTCGACAAATTTCTTGCCCTTTGCAAGCGCACCCTTAAAGAAGTTGGAAGCGCTGGCGCCAATCGACGAGAACGCCGATGCAATGTCGGCATGGGGCGTTGCCGCGGGAATCTCGGCAGAGAAATCAGTATCGCTCTCGTAAGACACGCGCCTCGGCTGTTCAACGTAATCGTCGTCAGACTCGTCCGCAACGTCTTGCACCGGCGCGGCGGGAGCCAAAATGTCCAGTCCTGCCGCGGGATCGATCGCGGACACCGCCTCGGGCTCGGCAACGGCAGCGGTAACCGCGGCAGACTCATCATCCACGGTGACAACGGGGGCAGGCTCGAGCTCAAACGTCGGCTCCTCGCCCTCCTCGTAATCGAGCGTGCAGGACTCGGGAAGCATGCCGAGCGCACGGATGGCATCCGAACCAAAGCGGATGTTGCCGGCGGCGTTGCGATAGAGCTTGGGCTCGGGCTCGACCGCGGCAGGTTCCTCCGCCGACTCGGCAGCGGGAACCTCGTCATTGAACTCTTCGGCCTGGACAGTCTGATTCTGATCCTCGGGCACGATGGCGCCGATCAGCGTCTCGTCGGCAGACGCACCCTCAAAGCCCTCGATCTGCTCGTCGAAAGCCTCACCCTGTTCGGGCTCGGTCTGAGCGCCGGGAGCAATCGGCTGACCGAACTCGTCCTCGGCGTAGGTAGGTTCTTCGTACTCGATGGTGTTGCCGTAGTCGTTTTGCTGCTGGGCCGCGGCATACTCCGCCGCCGCACGCGCCATTTCCTCGGCACGACGCTTCTGCTCCCCAAAATAGGTGTCGAACGGAACATCGTCGGGAAACTCGTTTTCGCCCTGGAAGGGAGCAACGTTGTCCATAACGCCGAGCATAGCGGCGACAGAAGACTTGTTGCACACCGCGCCGGACGTATAGGGAAGAATGTGGCGGTTAGAGATGATGTTTGCCGCGTTGGCAAGTGCAACGAGGGAAGCGAGGATCGCGACAATCCACAGCAGAACCTTGAGCGCGCCGGGAAGCGGCAGGATGCGCAGGATGGCAACGGCAGCAGGGGCAACCGTGGCAACAGGCAACAGCTTGGCGATAAGCGCACGATACGAAGCATAGGGCTCACGGGCGAGCAGCTCAGCACGGGGAGAGTCGTAGTGTGCGACAACGACCACCGGGCGGTTGCGCGGAGACGCGAGCGGACCCGAGGCTTTGTGGTAGGCGATGACATTTTGGCTCACGCCCGTCTTGCCCAGGCGCGAAACCACGGGGTGGCCCGTGCGCTCGAGCACGTAAAGAACGGCGCCGACAATGGCCAGCAAGGTGCCGACCAAGCCGACACCGCCGCCGATGCCCATCAGCAGGGCGCCGGCAAACGCAAGAATACCGGTAACGGCAAATGCCAATCTACTGGGCGCCGGAGCATTGAACTCCTGAACCTCGGGATCAAAGCCGTGGTTGCGGAAGATCTGAGCGATATCCTCGGCAGCCAAGCGCTCTTCTTCGCTGCATGCCGGCGTAATGCCGGTGTTCTGCAGCAGGTGGTTAATATAGTTCTGGGTGTTCGCCATGTGCGCTCCACATCCATAATCCGACAAATAGGCCCAATGCATGCACATTAGAACCGTATATAGTCGAAAGTATACCCCGAGCGAGCGCAAACGACCGAATTCGGGCCATCTTAACGCCCCGAGCGGACAAGGATATAGCCTAATCTCCATATCGGACTAAAATCATGGCAGCAAACCACCTTCTCATGCGAGGACCCTATGACGGCAAGCGACACGACCGCGACAATTAAAAAGGGGAATTCGGAGCCCAGTTTCGATAAAACGGCTCAGCGCATCCTCAATCTTTTCTTTGTGCTCAACAGCTCCCCCGAACCGTTGACGACCGAGCAGATCGTCTTGGATTCCGACCTGGGATATGGCTCGGGCAATATCGACTCGGATAAGCGCAAGTTTCGGCGCGATCGTGACAAACTGCTCGAGCGTGGCATCTTAATCAAGGAGGTTCGCCCCGCCGGTGCGCAGGAGACCGAGGAAAGCTCGTGGACAATCGACCGCGAGCACACGTTTGCTGCAGGCGGCCTCATCACCGCAGACGATGCCGATATCCTGCTCAACGCCATCGACCAGACGCTAGCGGCCGGCTCATCCACTTTTGCCGCACCGCTTGCCGATATTCGCTCCAAGATTGCCTACCTCACCGGTGGGACGACGGTGGACGAAACACCGATTCGCCGCTCTCCCACCGTCGATGCGGTATGGAGCGCCTTTGCCGAGCGATGCGCGCTGCGATTTTTATATCAGAACGGACGCGGCGAGCAGAAAGAACGTACCGTCTGTGTCTACGGCATGTTCGAACGCGAGGGCGTGGCGTACTTCTGCGGCCTCGACAATGTCACCGACGACATCAGGACATTCCGCTGCGACCGTATCGTTCGCGCTTGGCGTCCTTCGAAGGCCTACGCCATCCCTGCGGACTTCAATCTCAACGACTATCTGTTCTTTGAATTCGATTTTGCCGACCGACCGCCCGTTGCAGCCACGTTCTCGTTCGGTCCTCAGACGCAGATCGATATGATCAACGGCCTCACGCGCGGGCGAGGTGAGCTCGCACACACCGATGCGGGATGGACCTGGACCGTTGACGTGCGTGACCTTGAAGCCGCCGCCTCATTTTGCATGGCCCACGCCATGGACGGCATGAGGCCCATGGCCCCCAAATCGCTCAAGCAGGCGTGGAACCACCTCATCGAAAGGACGGTGCACGAGCATGCCCGTGCGTAAACTCACCAGCGAGCAGAGACTCTCGCGCGCCATCGACATCATGGAGGCCCTCTACGCCGCCGGCGATGGCGGCATGACACGAACCGAGATTTGCAGCCGCTTTGACATCACGGGGGCGTCGCTCGACGAGATTCTCGAGATCGTCTCGACGCTCGCGGACCGAGAATCGGGCGCGCGCATCATCTGCGAATGCCGCGGCGAGCGCGTGGCCCTCACTGGTGACGCCGGGCGCGTGCTACCGTTGCGCCTGAGTGCCGCCGAGGGCGCCGTGCTCAACCATGAACTTGAATCGTTGGGGATCGAGCCGCAGACGGCAGCTCGGATTCGACATGCCCTTCTGCCCGAAGAGCTCGGCTATAACCAGCGCGTCTTTGACACCGTCAACCACGGGTCGCACTGGCAGCAGCTGAGCTGCGCCATTCAGGACGGTGTTCGTTGCCGCATCTCGTATCGCTCGATGGACGATGCGCGGCCACGCGAGCGTCTGGTCGACCCCTTGCGCATTACGGCAAACGGCGACCAAACATACCTGATTGCCTGGGACATCGCGATCGATGAGCAGCGCACCTATCGCATGGATAAAATCGAGGGACTCACCTTGACGGAAGACTCCGTCGTGCCTCACACACCGGGCGTCGCATCCCTCCACGATTCCCTTGCCCGGACGCAGCGTAGCGCAAAGCTCTTGATGCCATTCGATATGGCGGAGCATCTGGACTGGGCCGGCATCACCCTAATCGAGCGCAGCGGGGCAGACATGGCAACGGTAACCGTGCATTACGGCTCCGAGCGTTGGCTACTGAGCCAGGTAATCGCAGCGGGCGGAGCCATCCGCATCTTGGATGACCCCGCCCTGTCAAAGCGTCTGTGCGATATGGCAAAAACCCTCGTCTGTCCGCTTTAGCGCCGCCGCTCGTGACGTGCGCGCCACAGTTGCAGATAGTGACCGATCTGCGCCGATTCGATGCGCTGGTAGGAGCTCGTGGGCAGCGACGTTAAGAACTTCTTTCCGTAGCCCTTCGTCACCAGGCGCGGGTCGGCCAGAATCAGCACGCCGCAATCGGTCGACGAGCGGATAAGGCGGCCGGCCGCCTGCTTAACCTCGAGCACCGCCTCGGGCAGCGAATAGCGCGCCCAAGCGCGGTCTTCGCGCAGGTTGCGCTCGCACGAGAGCGGGTCCGTGGGGCTCGAGAACGGCAGCTTGGGAATGATGACGCAACGCAGCGTCTCGCCGCTGGCGTCAAACCCCTCCCAGAAGGCCTTAAGCGCAAAAAGCGACGAGGTCGGCTCGTTGATAAACCGGTCGCGCAGGCGACGAGGAGATGAGTTGCGCTGCTGGCAGTCGAGCTCCAGACCCGCACGGGCCATCTTGGGCTCAACGCGGGCGTACAGGTCTTCCATGTCGCGCCGATTGGTGAACAGTGTGAGCACCGATCCGCCCATGGCAAGATGGGCGTCGACCAGCACGCGCTCGAGCGCCGTAAGATAGCTCTCGCGATCGCGCGGATCGGGGATATCGCCCGCAACGACTACAGCCATGTTCGAATCGAAGTCGTAGCTCGAGTCCAAGTGCAGCGATGAGGATGTTGAAGCACCGATGCGATCGAGGCCGACCGCATGGTTAAAGTGTTCAAAGCTTTTGGACACCGTCATAGTCGCCGAGGCAAAGATAGCCGTGTGAACCTCGGGCAGCCACTCGGTTGCCAAGGCCTCGCCAATGTCGATGCGCTCTGCGGTCATCGACTCTCCGCCGGCACGCAGCCTGCGATTGACCTGCAGCGAATACACGTAGTGTTCATCGGTGCCATCAATGATGAGTTTGAGGTTCTCGACCAGCTCGTGCAGGCGACGCGAGATATCACCCAGGTCAACAACAACCTCGGGCTTGTCGGCGGCGACGGCTTGCACCAGCGCGTCGACGCTCTTGTCAGCCTGTTCCAATGCGTCGATGCCAGTGTAGGCCGACTGTAAGAAATCATGCCAGTCGTCAGATTCGCGCAGCTCGGGGCCAATCCATAGATTGGCATTGTCATAACCCCCACGCGCACGGCGGCCGAGCTCGCGAACGCCATCGAACACGTCGGCGATTGCCATGCTCGCGCGCGCAACCGTCGACGTCGCCTTGGCAGTAAGGCCCAGATAGAGCGTAGAGCCCTCGGAGGTTGCCAAATCACGGGAAACCTGGCTTAGCGCGCCGGTGCTCGAGCCACCCAGGCGCTCAAACAGAACGCGTGATTCGTCCGCCGACACCACGCGCGCCCACTGGCGGCGCGCCTCGCGCTCGATGGAATGGGCCTCGTCGATTACCCAATGACGAATCGGAGGTAAAATCCTGCCCTCGGCCGCGACATTGCGGAACAGCAGGGAATGGTTGGTGACCACCACATCGGCATGCGCCGCACGACGGCGAGCGCCGTGGACCAAACATTTATCAGGGAAAAACGGGCAGAGGCGACGAGCACACTCGCGCGAGGCCGTCGTAAAGTCGGGACGGTTGACGCTGCGCCACCGAATGCCGAGCGAGTCGAGGTCGCCATCGGCTGATTGGCAGACGTACGCCATAATGACCGCGACCGCCGTGAGCGTGTCCGCCGGATCGCGCTTGGTGGTAATCTCGACCTGGCCGCGGCTCATGCGCTCAAGCTTGCGCAGGCATGGATAGTGGTCATACCCCTTGAGAGCGCAAAATGACAGACCACCGTCCAGTTGCTCGGCAAGTTTTGGCAGCTCATGGTACATGAGCTGGTCGGCAAGATTGTTCGATTTGGTCGCAATACCAACCGTGATGTTGTTACGGCGCGCTGCCTCGGCAAAAGGCACCAGATAGGCCATCGATTTGCCGACGCCCGTGCCCGCCTCAATTACACGATGAGTGCCCGTGACCAGCGCATCGCGGACCTCGAGCGCCATCGCGATCTGCTCATCACGCGGCTCGTAGGTGGGATACATGCGATTGACCAGGCCACCTGGCGCATAGTCTGCCTCAATCTCCTCACGACTCGGCATCTTGAGGACCGGCAGTTCGTCGGCGTCCACCCGATCGTCGGCGCGATCGGCCTTGAGAACGTCAGCACGAGCGGCGCTGAGAGAGAAGATAGAACCAGGGTTCTGCCCTGCCAAGAATGAGAAGATAGGACGATAGGACCAAGGCACATCCGGATGCATGTCGGCTAGGCGCGCCATGAGGCCCTGAGGCAAGTCGGTGAGCGCCACGAGCAACACGCGCCATACGCCACACAGGGCGTCGACGTCGGCATTGGCACGGTGTGATACCGAGTCACAGCCAAACAGATCGGCCATAAAAGACAACTTGTGCGATGCCAGGCGCGGAAGCGCGATGCGCGACAGCGCCAGCGAATCGATCCAGATATCGCTCACGTTGACGCCGCCTTTGACCGACTCGATAAACGAGCGGTCGAACGTGGCGTTATGTGCGATTACCGGGCAACCACCGACAAAATCGGCGAGAGCGGCTACGGCCTCAACGGCCGACGGGGCATCTGCCACATCGGCATTTGTAATGCTCGTGAGCTCGGTGATCTCGGCGGGAATCAGCTGCTTGGGATGCACGAAGGTATCGAAGCGGTCGACGACCTCGCGGCCCGAAAGACGGGCCGCCGAGATCTCGATCAGTTCATTGTCCTGCACCGAAAGACCTGTGGTCTCGGTATCGAGGACAATCACATCTTCCTCGATGAGGCCGAAGGACTGCGTTTTGGCGCGTTCGGCAAGCGTGGCATAGGAGTCGATGACAAACTGCGGCGTTCCTGACGAAACCGCGTCCTCGATTAGCATGCAATGCCCGCTCGACGAAGACCCATACGGATCAGGCTGTCACAGACCTGCGGGAACGTCATGTCGTCGGTATGGCGGATCTCATCCGGATACAGCGACGTATCGGTCATGCCGGGAATGGTATTGGTCTCGAGGATAACGGGGCCGTCCTCGCTCACGATAAAATCGCTGCGCGAGATGCCCAGGCAACCGAGCGCCTTGTGAGCGGCACAGGCAAGCTCCTGGGCACGAGCGTAGTTCTCGGGTGAAATCTGCGCCGGAATGCGATGGATGTCCGTAGGGTCGACATATTTCACGTCCAGATCGTAGAACTCGCAGTCCTCGGGCTTACGAATCTCGACAATCGGCAGGGCGCGCACGTCATCTTCACCGTATACACCGACGGTGATCTCGGTACCCTCGATGCACTTCTCGACCAGCACTTTGTCGCCGTACTCAAACGCCTTGGCGATTGCCGCGGGCAGCTCGGAGGGCTCATGGACCAGGGAAATGCCATAGCTGGAACCGTTGACGGCCGGCTTCACAAAGCAGCGCTCGCCACAAACCTCGACGATATGATCGATATCGACTTCATCGCCCACCTCGAGCGCAAGGCCGGGGGCAATGGGAATGCCCGCCTTGGCGTACAGGAGCTTAGAGACCTCCTTGTCGGCACCGCAGGCGCTGGCAAGCACGCCCGAGGCCGTGTAGGGGATACCCAGGGTCTCCATGGCGCCCTGCATGGCGCCATCCTCGCCGCCGGCACCGTGCATGGCGATAAACGCCACGTCAAAGCCGCCGGTCGCCATGGTTACCATAAAATCATCAGCGGCCGTGTCGAGCAGCTCCACCGAAGTATAGCCGGCCTCCTTCAAGGCAACCACGACGTTCTTTCCCGAATTGAGCGAGATCTCGCGCTCAGCGGAATGACCGCCCGCCAAGACCGCTACGTGCATGTTCTCTAGGCTTTTACCCGGCATGGGCAGACTCCTCCTCTATAATTTCTGCAGCTGATACCATATTGTAGCGATACCCTCTACGTTTCCCCAAAATCGAAAGGCTTCCATGAATCCCAGGACTAAATCTCAGGACATTCGCGACTTGAGCCAAAACGATATTCGCGAGCTCGTGGCCGAACTTGGCCAACCCGCCTTCCGCGCGAAGCAGCTCATCGAATGGGTCTTCGAGAAGAACGTTTGTTCGTTTGACGATATGACCAACCTTCCCAAGGCTTTCCGCGAGCAGCTTAAAGAGGCTTTTGCCTTTGACACGCCGACTGAACTAACCAAGCAGGTTTCCAAAGATGGCTCTCGCAAGTATCTGCTCGAGTACCACGACGGCGTTTCCGTCGAGACTGTCGGTATGCCCCGTCGTAACAAGCTTTCCGTCTGCGTTTCCACCCAGGCTGGCTGTGGCATGGGCTGCGCCTTTTGCGCTACCGGTCTCAACGGCCTCAAGCGCTCTCTGACCGCTCAAGAGATCGTCGACCAGGTACTTCATGTATCCAACGACTTTGGCGAGCGCGTCACGAGCGTTGTCTTCATGGGCCAGGGCGAGCCGTTTGCCAACTACGACGAGGTTCTCAAGGCGCTGCGCATCCTCAACGACCCCGATGGCATCGGTATCGGTGCTCGTCACCTCACCGTCTCTACCAGCGGCGTTATTCCCGGTATTCGCAAATTTGCCGACATCCCTGAACAGTTCACGCTTGCCGTTTCCCTGCATTCCGCCATCCAGTCGACACGCAATAAGCTTATGCCCGGTGTTAAGAAGTACACGCTACTTCGCCTTCACGAGGCGCTTCAACTCTACACCGAGAAGACTGGCCGCCGCCCGACCTATGAGTATGCCATGATCGAAGGCGTCAACGATACGAATCCCGAGATGCAGGCGCTCTGCGACTTCTGCGAGGGAACGCTGTGCCACGTTAACCTCATTCAGCTTAACGACATCGAGGGTAGCCCGCTCAAGCCGTCGCCGATTCATAAGGTTGAGGATCTTCAGCGTCGTCTTGAGTCCCGTGGCATCGAGACCACGATTCGTAACTCCCGTGGTAACGATATTGACGCCGCTTGCGGACAGCTGAAGCAGCGCTTCAAAGTTCAGAAGAACGCATAGGGGAGTCGCATCCCAAAACGTTTCATGTGAAACATCGAACGACCCCGGTTACAGAATATGCAACCGGGGTCGTTTTATTTATTAACCTTAATTTTGAATCAGCTGCTACCTGTCCCATTTTTTACGGCCAAAATAAGGGGTCCTTGTCTCGTGAATCAGACAAGGACCCCTCAAAATATGCTAAGTAATTGTTAGGTACCTAATAGCCTACATTTTCCCATTGGTTGCTGACCCAACCTTGATTAATCTTGGGATTCTTCGTTACCTGAGCAGTACGCATGGCAACATCTTCCGTCATAACATCCATTTTCTTTTTGGAAGTATCGACGATATCTTGCGCGCCACGAAGCAAACGACCTCGAAGTTCATCGTCTGTGGCGATCTTATAGCCAGCAAAGGCACCAGCCGCGACAGTCGTCACCAATGCAATCGCTGTTAAAATCTTATTCCTCATCTTGGCCTCCTTGATCAAACTGAATCATTTCGCCAAGAATACGAGAGAGCTCTTCCTCGTCTTTAAACTCAATCTCAATCTTATTCTTTCCACGCGAGCTCTTCACACGCACGTTGGTATTAAATACCTGACGAAGCACACGGGCAGCCTTTTTAAAGGACTGAGGCGTTGCAGGCCTTGGCGTCTTAGGTGTCTCTCCGGCAGAAAACAACGGAGCAAGATTTTCTGTCGCTCTTACGGAAAGGCCCTCTGTAACAACTTTCTCTGCAAGTCGAATACGCGCGTCCTCATAGGGAACTGCAAGAATCGCACGTGCATGACCAGCAGTAAGTTTGCCCTCAAAAATCATCTGCTGAACTACTTCGGGGAGATCGAGAAGACGCAGCGAGTTTGTAATTGCAGAGCGTGACTTGCTTACTGCCTTCGACAATGCCTCCTGGGTCATCCCGCTGGCATCAATGAGTTGGCGATAGCCCTTAGCCTCTTCGACGGGATTCAGATCAGAACGCTGAAGGTTTTCGATAAGTGCAAGAGCCAGCATCTCTTCATCATTTACCTCTTTAATGATGACTGGCAATTCTTCAAGGCCAGCAAGCTTTGACGCCTGGTAACGACGCTCACCAGCGATGATCTCATAGCCGTTTCCATGCTTGCGAACCAAAAGCGGCTGCAAAACGCCATGTTCTTGGATTGACTCGCTCAACTCGCGAAGTTCAGTTTCGTTAAAGTGAATTCGCGGCTGATTAGGGTTAGGAACGATATCCTCAATAGGTAGTTTTGTTTCAGATGCGGCATTTGAAGCCGATGCAGCCGAACCGCCGGTCTCATACTCGGCCTCTGAGACCAAAGCATTGAGTCCACGTCCCAATCCGCCACGTTTCTTTACACTAGGCACGCTTGATCACCTCTTTTGCAAGGTTCATATATGCTTTTGCACCCTTATTTTGAGGTGCATAGGTAATTACCGGTTCTCCAAAAGACGGAGCTTCGGAGATTTTAACCGTACGGGGGATTAGCGTCTTAAACGCCTTATCACCAAAGTACGATTGAACCTCCTCAACAACCTGATTCGATAGTGAAGTACGCGAGTCATACATGGTCATAAGCACACCATAGGTGTCTAAGCCCTTGTTCAGCCGTGATTTGACCATCTTCATTGACTCAAGCAGCTTCGTAACGCCCTCGAGTGCGTAATATTCGCACTGGATCGGAATCAAAACGCTGTCTGCTGCGGTCAAAGCGTTGATAGTAAGCAGGCCGAGCGAAGGAGGACAGTCAATGAAAATAAAGTCAAACTCGTCCTGAATCGGCTCAAGCAAATCTTTGAGGCGGGTTTCACGAGCAATTGCGCTTACGAGCTCAATTTCCGCGCCTGCAAGTTGAATTGTAGCCGGAATAACGAATACCTTTTTACAATTTGTATCAAGAACAAGCGATTCTGCCGGCACATCATTCAACAATGCATCATAGATGCAGTGATCAAGGTCTTCTTTTTCAATTCCGAATCCACTGGTGCTGTTTCCCTGCGGATCAAAATCGACAATCAGTGTCTTACGACCCTGCTCACCCAGTGCTGCTGCAAGGTTTACAGCCGTCGTTGACTTACCGACGCCGCCTTTTTGATTGATGATTGCAATGATACGCGTGTCTTTTGCGCTCTTAGAACGCTTAACGTCGCGAAATCCCACGGTCCCTCCTGGTGTGTATTAAAGCTGTCAAACGGAGGATGTTTCACGTGAAACATTCCGAATCGATATCAACCGCCATGTTTCACGTGAAACACTGCAAGTTGTTAGTATCCATTATGTTTCACGTGAAACATCTAGGCAAGCGGATTCTTCTTTGCCACGCCATTTGCACGAGGCAATGAGACGGATGCTGGATGACTCTTCTTAAGAACAATGAACTCCCTGTGACCCAAGCCTTCAGGCAAATCAATTGCGTCATTCAGAAGCAAAGTGAAGCCGCAAATCTTAGCTGCTGACATGCCGGAAGCAAGCTCCTCTTCCGAAGGATTGCCCTTGGTTATAACAAATAGCCCTCCATCCTTCAGATACGGAGCCGCATACTCAACAAGAATCGGTAGAGGGGCCAGTGCGCGGGCGGTTACAACAGAGAACTGCTTCTTATGGCTTCGAGCATATTCTTCAAGACGATCATGAACTGCATGAGCATGTTTCAATCCAAGAGCATGGACAAAGGAATTAACCGCATCAACCTTCTTGCCAACAGAGTCAATATAAGTAGCTTTACGATGCGTGGTTATGGTTAATGGAATACCAGGGAAGCCCGCACCTGTTCCCATATCGAGCAAAGCTCCCTCAGGAGCCTTGTTGATATAGGGGAGCAAAACAAGTGAGTCGAGGATATGAAGTACTGCAGCATCTTCTACGTTAAGAATACGGGTGAGATTGGTTGTCTTATTTGTTTCTAGAACCAAATCCAAATGCTGAATACATTTCCTCAGCTCAACATCAGTTACGCTCAAGGAATACTCTTTGCAATAGGAAGTTAGACGACTCAACATCTCGTCAGCCTGCTGATCAGTAAGTACTAACAACGAAAGCTCCTTTCTGACAAAAATCAGTGTATCGAGAACTTTTGACAAAAAAAGGGGACGTGGAAACCACGTCCCCTTAGCATAAGCTCGAGAAGATTATCGAGCAACAATCACCACATGGCGATCAGGGTCAGAACCCTCAGAATGAGTATCGACGGCATCATTGCCACGAAGTGCAATGTGAACCAGTCGACGCTCGTAGGCATTCATGGGCGGAAGCGAAACACTCTTATGAGTGCGGATGGCACGCTCGGCAGCAGACTGAGCCATGGAAGCAACCTTGTCCTGACGGCGACTCTTGTATCCCTCTACGTCCACTACAACCGGATACCTAAAGCCAAGTTTGCGGCTCACCAGCAAAGAGAACATAACCTGAAGGGCATCAAGGGTGCGACCATGACGGCCAATGAGAACAGCAAGGTCGGGAGCCGTTACATCCAAAATCAGCTCACCCTCGTCGCCCTCATACTCATCGATAGGAGAGTTGGCGGCGTCGAAGTGCGAAAGGATGGAACGCAGGATGGAAATCGCAACATCGGCAATGGTGTCGAGCTCCTCATCGGTCAGCTCTTCACCAGCCTTGTAGCGCTGTGCAATCTCGGGATAATCGCCCGCAACCTGCGGGGCAACCTCCTCAAGCATATCCTCGATGATCTCTTCAGACATAACGTACTCCAAAGGTTAGGTACCTAAATAAGATTGATATCCCATTACTTCTTCTTGTGCGGGCGCGGCTTCTTCTCTCGACGAGTGACCTCAACCTGCAGCGGAGCGTTCTTAAGACGCTCCTCCTCATCGGCCTTCGCCTTGTCGATGACCTTCTGCGTCACAAAAATCTGCTGGATAACCTGCCAAGCAGACGAGACGTCGTAGTACAGCAGAACACCAACGGGAAGGCTCCAGCCCATCCAAAGCATCATGACCGTCATGACAACGGCCATCATACGCATGCTCTGAGCCTGCTGGCCGGTCTGGTTGCGCGACATATAGAGCTGCGGAATCAGGGTCAGGACGGCGAACAGGATCAGGCAAACCAGCGCAGGCAGTGCAACCATAAAGCCATCGGCAAAGGAAGCGCTCGGCGTGGTGGTCAGGTCGGGCAGGATGTTGAAGAACGAGAACGTGCCGTCGTTAAAGTACTGCGGCAGGTTGCGCAGCAATGTAAACAGGGCGAACAGGATAGGCATCTGAATCAGCAGCGGCAGACAGCCAGCCATGGGGTTGAACTTGTTCTCGCTGTAGAACTTCTGCATCTCCTCGGCCTGACGCTGGGGATCGTCGGCATAGCGCTCCTGGATCTCGAGCATCTTGGGCTGCAGCACCTGCATGCGAGCCGTCGACTTGGTCGACTTGAGCATGAGCGGCGTCAGCAGCAGACGGATGATGACCACCAGGATGATGATGGACAGGCCCCAGTCGACCGCAAAGGTCTGGATGAGCTTGAGCAGCTCGAAAAGGATGTTAACGATCCAATCCCACATGTAAGTTTTCCTCCGATAGCGAGTGCCCGCTAGGGCACAGGGTCATAACCGCCGACGTGCAGGGGATTGCAGCGAGCGATGCGCCTCACGGCAAGCCAGCAGCCTCTCAAAACACCGTGCTTCTCAATCGCCTGGACGGCGTATTGCGAGCACGTTGGGTAATAAATGCAGGCGTCAGGCAATAAGGGCGAAATAACCTGTTGATATATGCGAATAGGAGCGATGGCAACACGTCGCAAAACGTGATTGCTCATCGCTCCTCCCCGGCAACGCCGGCGCGCTTCATAAGCGAACGCAACGCCTTGTCCATCTCCCGCGGCGAGGAAACCCTCGTCTTGGGAGTTGCAAACAATATGATGTCATAACCCGCAACGGGAAATCCGCAGCTGCGGGCGGCCTCGCGCATCACACGCTTAGATCGGTTGCGCACGACGGCACAACCGAGTCGCTTAGCACCAACGAAGGCGACCCTTCCGGAGTCGCCTTCGCCAACCGATTCACATATGGTCATTCGAATCAGAGGGTGATTGAAACGACGCCCCTGACTGAACACATGCTCGAAATCTTGCCGAGACTTAATAGTCTTCATGCGAGATGTGTGTATCGCTGCTAGACAGTGAGACGCTTGCGGCCCTTGGCGCGACGACGGGCGAGCACGGCACGACCACCCTTAGTGGCCATACGGGCACGGAAGCCATGGGTCTTGGCACGCTTACGCTTATTAGGCTGATACGTACGCTTCATCTTAAGTTCCTCCTGCTGCATTTCGAGTGTCCGCGGGGACGCGGACGCAGATATAGACACGTGAGCTTGAAGATTGTAGGGAAATCAATGTTCAAATGTCAAGAAATCAAAAGTAAAAGGTTGCGCAGTTCACACGGTTCCCCCATAAGCACAACCGAAATTTGCGCCTCATGGCAACCTTTCACGATATTTCATCGAGTTTTCAACAGGTCATGTTGGCAATGTTGAGAACTTTTCGCCCGTTTTCCAAAGTTTTCAACAAGTTTTGAAAAGTTGTCGAAAGATGAGAAACGTTGCACGGTGAGCTACTATTTGTTCGAAACCTTTTGAAAGATTGCGAGCGGCATGTCTGACGACTTTTACACCATGGTCGATTCCGGAGACCCGGCACCCGACAACGAGCACATCACCGGCGTGCGCGAAGAGCATGCGGAAGGCGAGCAGACGACCACGCAGGCGCCAAAAGCCATGTACGCCGCGCGCATCGCCGTCTATGACGACATGCTGTCGACACCGCGGGTGATCGTCGTTGACCCGCAAGATGTCCGCACGTATTTGGAAGAGACGACCAACACCGTCTACCAGTGCATGAAAGAACAAGGTGGCCATATCTCGCTCATGGTCATCCGCGAGATTGTCGAAAACTTTATCCACGCACACTTTGCCGAGCCCATCATCTCGATTCTGGACGGCGGAGACACCATCCGCTTTGCTGATCAAGGACCCGGCATCGACGACAAGGAACGCGCTTTCGACTTTGGCGTTACCAGCGCAAACAGCAAGATGAAGCGCTATATCCGTGGAACCGGAGCAGGGTTTCCCATGGTGCAGGAGTATTTGGAAAACGCCGGCGGTGCCGTATCCATCGAGGACAACATGGGCAACGGCACCGTGGTTACGGTAAGCCTGAACCCTAAACGAGTGCAGGAAATCGAGCGTGCCGGCGGACGCGGTGCTGCCGTGCGGCCCGAGACGGAGCAGCCCACATATCCCCTGCCGGGAGCTTTTGCGCAGCAGCCCATGGCAACGCAGCAGATGCAGCCCCCCGTGAGGCAGATGCAGCAGCCCGGAATGCTTCCCACACAAGAGCCCCAGGCGACATCGATGTCGATGCCGCCAAACATGCCAGAGGCCGTGCCGCTGGCGGATCAGGATGCAGCAGCAATGCAGCAGGCGACGGGCGCACCGGGTGGCCAGCAAATGGGCTATCAGCCGTACCAACAAGGATATCCATATCAGCAGATGCCGCCACTGGGGTACGGCCAGCAGTTCCCGCAGCAGTACCAGCAAGGATATCAGCAGCCGTACCAGCAGATGCCGCAGCAGCAGTACAACCCCTGGGCCCAGCAGATGCCTCCGCAGCCTTACCAACAGTGGCCTCAAAGTTTTCAACAGCAAATGCCACCGATGCAGAGTTCTCAACAACCAGCAGCTCAAATGATGTATCCTAATGCAGCAAATCAGCATGCGCAGCCACAACCGGACGTGTTCGTAAGCGATCGCGGCAACGCCGCGCTGGGCTATCTGGCGCAAAATCAAGCGTGCGGTGCAACCGATCTGGCGAGGGCGTTTGGAAACTCGGCCCCCACTTGGTCACGCACGCTCAATGACTTGGCACAGGCCGGCTTGGTCATCAAGCATGGCCAGAAATACCATCTGACCGAACTCGGCGCCGCTCGCGTGCGAGCTCAGAGCTAAAGAACGGGAGAGACAGTGGACGAGGAAGCAAGCATCATCCTGGGGGATGCCATCGCCTTTTGCCAGCGCGACGGCCAAGATGCACGCCTCATCAACATGCTGGGGCAATCGCGCGCCATAAGCCTGACCGAAGATACGCTCACGATCGAGGCCCCCTCGCGCTTTGCCATCGCGCAGCTCAAAAAGCATCAGCCGACTATTGAGGCCTATCTGGAAGAAATCGCCTTTGCACCGATCGCGCTCGACATCGTGGCACCGCAAGGCGCCGCGACGGAATCCGCTGCCGCGACGGCGCCCGCCACGGCTCCCGCTGCTTCCCCGGCGGTGCCGGCCTCCGCAGGCGACGCGTCGACGGTCGAGCACCAGCACAGCGATGTTCCCCGTGAAACCATGGCACCGTTGCCGACCGCGGCGGCGACGCCAACGAACGCGCCCGTCACGCACATGCCCATCGCTCACGACGCAGCGGCGAGCGCGGATTCGGGCATTGCAATCAAAAACACGCTCTCGGCCGACGATTTTCGTCGCATGATGAACCAGATGAAGGGCGGGGCGCCGACTAAATCCACGCAAGCCGCGACCCCCACCTCACCCATGCCAGCACCGACCGTGCCGGCCGAGCAGAATACGGATGGAGCCCCGCTCGCCGCGAACTCAAAATTTACCTTTGAGAACTTTGTCTACGGCCCCGAAAACAGCCATGCCTATCGCTCGGCACTCAAGTTTGCCGCCCTCGCGGACGAGCGCGGCACATGCACATCACTGTTCATCTACGGCAAATCGGGCCTGGGCAAGACGCACCTGCTGCTTGCCATCAAAAACGAGCTCGCCGAGAAGTCGCCCGAGATCAAGGTCAAGTATGCCAACTCCCAGGCATATCTGGACGACCTGATGACCGAGTTCGACCGTCAAAAGAAGAGCAACGCTCCCATCATGCAGGCGTACCACGGCGTGGACGTGCTCATCATCGATGACATCCAAAACATCATCGGCAAGCGCGCGAGCGTGGACTACTTTTTCCAGCTCATGGACGAGTTCATCCGCAACAACAAGAAGGTCGTCATCGCGGCAGACCGCGCCCCCAAGGACCTAAGCATGGACGAGCGTCTGACCAGCCGCTTCAACGCCGGCATGCTCTGCCTGGTTGCAGAGCCCAGCTACGAGATGAAATACAAGATCTTGCAGCGCTATTACGAGAACACCATCGTCGCCGCCCCCGAGGCAGGCGACGACTCGCTGCTGGCGGCCTATGGGGGCGACGGCGGGCACCTGACCGACGAACACTTTAAACACATGGCCGAGGTCTCGGGCACCAACATCCGCGAACTCGAGAGCTTTTGCGAGCGCTGCGCCGGCGAGGCGGGCGACCGCGAGCGCGAGGGCGGGGAGCTCACCTTTGACGATATCGACGTCATCGCCAGCCAGTACTTCGACACATCGGCCAAAAAGATCAACGTCCAGACGGTTCAGTCCGTCATCGAAGAGCAGTACGGCGTGACGCACGAGGAACTCATCGGCCCGCGTCGCAACGCCAATATCGCCAAAGCACGCCATATCGCTATCTACCTGGCCATCGAGATGTGCGAGATGACGACCACGGCGGTGGGCGCCGAATTTGGCAACCGCAACCACTCGACCGTCAGCACGAGCTACAAAAAGGTCCAGAAGATGATCCAGGAAGACCGCACCGTCACCGAAGACCTCAAGTCGCTGCGCGATAAAATTACACTGCGCTCGTAGGGAAATAGAGACACCTGTTGAAAACTTGTCGAAACCACGGGCATAAGGTGTCTAAAACCCAACCCGCGGTGATGAAAAGTTTTGCGCAGGTTTTGAACGTGGAAAACCACCCCCGTTGCACACAGGTTGTTGTCGATTCTCTTTCTGGGTCTGACCTGCGTCTTTGGGAGTAATCAACAGTTTCGTCAGTGCTATTACTATTATTAAGATATTTATATCTATAGAAAGGTATTAAAAGATGAAGTTCACCGTCAGCCAGAGCTCGCTTACACAAGCCATCGGCGTCGTTATGAAGGGTGTCGCTTCGGCATCCACCCTTCCCATCCTGTCGGGCGTGCTCATCAAGGCCCAAGACGGCATCTTGGAATTCCAGACCTCTAACTACACCATCTCGATCCGCCATCGTATCGCGGCGCATGTCGAAGAAGAGGGCGAGATGGTTATCCCCTGTAAGATGCTCTCCAATATCACCAAGACCCTCCCCGATGCCCCGGTCACCTTTGAGCTGTCCGAGCGCCAGGTGCTGATTGGTTGCGAGAAGAGCTCTTTCCGCCTGAACACGCTCGATGCTAATGACTTCCCCGAGTTTCCGGCCTATGCCATCGAGAGCGCCGTGGAACTGCCGACCGATATCTTGTCCGAGATGGTCGGCCGCGTGTGGCGCGTCACCTCGACCGACAAGGCCCGCCCCATCCTGGGTGGCGTGCACATGAAGGTCGAGAACAACACCGTGCGCCTGGTGGCGACCGATTCCTTCCGTTTGGCCGTGTGCGATACGCAGGTCGAGACCTCGACCCTCGAAGGCTCCTTTGAGCTCAACGTTCCGGCCGACGCCTTTAACGACGCGCTGAACATCATGGCCAGCCAGGCGACCATCATGATCGGGGCTACCGACACCCAGGTCGTCTTCGAGGCCGGCAACACCACCTACGTGTCGCGCCGCATCGAGGGCGTGTACCCCAACTACAAGCAGCTCATCCCCGATTCGTGCGTGACGAGCGTCAAGATCGACGTCGCCGCCTTTAACGCCGCCCTCAAGCGCGTGGCCGTTATCGCGAGCGCCAACCCCGCCGTCAAGTTCGAGATCGACGTCGAGAACGGCCAGATGGGCCTGTCCTCCATTTCCAATGACCAGGACCTTGCGCAGGAGACGATCGATGTCGAGGCTGAGGGCGAGTCAGGTACCATCGCCTTCAACTACCACTACATCTTTGGCTGTCTGAACGCCCTGTCCAAGGAGAAGGAGATCACGCTGGAGCTCAAGAGCTACTCGCAGGCGGGCATCTTCAAGTCCTACGACAAGATCAACTACCTGTACCTGGTCATGCCGGTTCGCATCTAGCGCTGCGCCATGACCATGTTCGCCCGCGATCTTTCCGTCGCGCACTACCGCAGCTTCGATAGTTATCGCCTTGCCCTAGACGAGGGCGTGACGATACTTGCGGGACCCAACGCGGCGGGAAAGACCAATCTCATAGAGGCGCTGCAGCTGCTGACGAGCGGCGCCTCGTTTAGGCATCCGACCGCAGCCGAGCTCGTCCATGACGGCGTGGGCTCGTGCAAGGCCGAGCTGAGGCTCGAGGGCGACGGCCGCGTACTTGATATGGGATTGAGCGCGGAGGACGGTAAGCGCTCGTTTAGCCGCAACGGCAAGAGATGCTCTGCCGCCGGTGTGCGCGGCGTTCTGCCGAGTGTGCTGTTTTGCCCCGACCATCTGGACATGGTTAAGCGAGGCGCCAGTGTGCGCCGCGCCGCCCTCGATGACTTTGGCATGCAGCTGAGCGCACGCTATGCCGATCTTGCGAGCGCCTATGGGCGCTGCGTGACCCAGCGTAACGCCTTGCTCAAGGAGACCTGGTGCTGCCGCGAGATGCTCGGCGCGTGGAACGATTCGATTGCCCGCGCGGGCTCGGCCCTGCTCGTGCACCGGTTGGCCCTGCTCGACCGGCTGGCGGGCCATGTGCGTACTGCCTACGGGCAAGTGGCGTCCGGTGAAGCCGCCAACGTGTCCTATGCGTCCACGCTGGGGGATTTGCCCCAGGTCGAGGATCGCGAAGAGCTGAAGGGCTGGGCGTACGAGCGCATGCTGGCCGCCCTTGATGAGCACGCCGACGAGGAAATTCGCCGCGGCGTGACGTTGGTGGGACCGCATCGCGACGAGATTGAATTTACCGTGGCGGGTCGCTCCGCTCGTTCATTTGCCAGCCAAGGACAGCAGCGAACGTTGGTACTGTCCTGGAAGGTGGCCGAGGTGGCCGTGGCTCGCGATGTTCTGGGTACTGCTCCGCTGTTGCTTCTGGACGACGTGATGAGCGAGCTCGACGGCGAGCGCCGCGGTGCTTTTCTGCGGCTGATCGGCGATGATATCCAGGCGGTCATAACCACGACCAACCTGGGATACTTTACCGATGACCTGCTTGATCGAGCCAAGGTGGTGAGCATGGGTGAGACGTGCTAATTACGAGCGCGAGAGCGAGACGGTCGCCTTCAGTGGGTTTTTGAACGCAGAGCGCCAGCGCATCCTGGCGGCCGCGACACCTGAGCGCCGTGCGCAGATGGAGGCTGCAGAGGAATCTCGTGCGGTCTATCGCGCGTGGAACGCGGTGTGCTCGGGCACGCGCGAGGGGCGCCATGTGACGGGCCTGCGCTACCTGCCCGAGTCCAATGAGCTGCTGGTGTATCTCGACTCGCCCTCGTGGACGCAGGAAATGACACTGTTGCGTGAGATCATTCGCGCGCGCATGGAGCGCGCCGGTGCGCATGTGGACGGTCTGGTGTTCAAAACCACCGCGCCCGGTCACACGCCGCCCGCCGCCAAGGAGCGCCTGCGCCCGGCGACGACCGAGCGCCCGCCGGCCCCGCACGCCGACCTAAGTGAGGCCGAGCGCACCGAGATTGAGCGCCGAGTGGCGCCCATCGAAGACCAAAAACTGCGCGAGGCCCTCGAGAATGCCATGAGAGCCAGCGCCGAGTGGGCCAAGGGCGTGCAAGGCAAAAAAGAGCCTTAAATCGCATCTGGTGGCCTTGTAGAGCCAAATACCCTCGTTCCCGAGGGTATTTTTTTACGATAAACTAGTAAGGCTGTACACATTTTCTTGACTGAAGGGGGACGTGTGGCAAACGAAAACGATTACGATGGCGGCGAGATTAAGATTCTCGAAGGTCTCGAGGCCGTTCGTAAGCGCCCGGGCATGTATATCGGCTCGACGAGCGCCAGCGGTCTGCATCACCTGGTGTGGGAGATCGTTGACAACTCCGTCGACGAGGCCATGGCCGGTTTCTGCACCGAGATCCAGGTGACGGTCCACGCCGACAACTCCATCACGGTCGTCGACAACGGGCGCGGCATCCCCGTCGACGAGCACCCTGTTAAAAAAATCCCGACGCTCGAGGTCGTCATGACGATCTTGCACGCCGGCGGTAAGTTCGATAACTCGGCCTATAAGGTCTCGGGCGGCCTGCACGGCGTTGGCATCTCCGTCGTCAACGCACTGTCCAAGCGCGTGGTCGTTCAGGTTCGTCGCGACGGCAACACCTACGAGATGGAGTTCTCGCGCGGCAAGACCGTCAAGAAGATGGAGGTCGTGGGCACCTCGGATTCGACGGGCACCACCGTCACCTTCTGGCCCGACGACGAGATCTTCGAGACTTGCATCTACGATTTCGATACGCTGCACAACCGTCTGCAGGAGACGGCGTTCCTCAATAAGAACCTCAAAATCGTGCTGACCGACGAACGCGAGGCGACTCCCCACGTGGAGGAGTTTTGCTACGAGGGCGGCATCATCGACTTCGTCAAGTTCCTCAATGAGGGCAAGGACGTCCCCGAGGCCTTTAAGGAGCCTATCTACATCGAGGGCAAATCGGACCCGGACGCACCTGTGGCCAAGATGGGCGAGGTTGAGGTTTCCCTGCAGTGGAATAGCGGCTACGGCGAGAACGTCATGTCGTTTGCCAACGACATCTACACCCCCGAGGGCGGCATGCACCTTGAGGGCTTCCGCACCGCGCTCACCCGCGTGATCAACGATTACGCGCGCAAGCAGAACCTGCTCAAGGAAAAAGACGCCAACCTGACCGGCGACGATGTGCGCGAGGGCCTTTCGGCCGTTATCTCGGTCAAGCTGCCCGATCCGCAGTTTGAGGGCCAGACCAAGGCCAAGCTCGGCAGCTCCTATATGCGCGCGCTCACGCTCAAGATCGTGACCGACGGCCTCGCCGATTACTTGGAGGAGCATCCCAAGCCCGCCCGCGAGATCGTCAAGAAGGCGCAACAGGCCTGCAAGGCGCGCAACGCCGCCCGCAAGGCGCGCGAAGCGACCCGTCGCAAGAGCCTGCTCGAGACGGCGTCCCTGCCCGGTAAGCTCGCCGACTGCTCGGTGCGCGATGCCGAGCTGACCGAGCTCTTCATCGTAGAGGGCGACTCGGCAGGCGGTTCGGCCAAAGACGGCCGTCGCCGAGACATCCAGGCGATTCTGCCCCTGCGCGGCAAGATTTTGAACGTCGAGCGCGTTGGTGACCATCGCGCGTTCTCGAGTGACACCATCCAGTCGCTGATTACCGCGATCGGCTGCGGCGTCACGACGAGTGCCGGCGACGGCGGCGATTTCGATATCACCAAGGCGCGCTACCACAAGATCATCATCATGACCGATGCAGACGTCGACGGTGCGCATATCCGCATCCTGCTGCTGACGTTCTTCTACAAGTACATGCGTCCGCTGATCGATGCCGGCTACGTCTATGTTGCCTGCCCGCCCATCTTTGGCATTAAGGTGCGCAACAAGATCCACTACGTGTATCCCAACGGCCGCCAGCCCGAAGACGAGATCCTGCGTGACACCATCCAGAGCCTGGGCCTGAACCCTGACGATAACGACGAGGACGGCAAGGCCAAGGACGGCAAGATCACCAAAAAGCGCAAGGGCTATACCGTCCAGCGCTACAAGGGCCTGGGCGAGATGGACCCCAAACAGCTTGCCTCGACGACGATGGATCCCAAGACCCGCATTCTGCAGCGTGTGTCGATCGAGGACGCCGTGGTGGCGGACCGCGCCGTGCGCGAGCTGATGGGTTCCGAGGTCGGCTATCGCCGCGAGTACATTGAAAAACATGCGCATGACGCGCGTTTCCTTGACGCTTAAGAGGAGGTAACGTGGCAGACGATATCAACAATAACGAGGATATGGACGAGGCCGGCGATGCCGGTATGCCCGATGATCTGAAGCGTCTGCTTGCCCGTGCTGAGCAGGGCGAGGACGGCGACCCGGACGCCTATAACCCCGATGCCGATGATGATGAGGAAGAAGACGACGCCGAGCTCGAGGAGAGCTTTGGTGAAGTCGACCGTGGTGCCTCGGCCGGTGAGGATATCAACGGCGGCCAGCTCCAGATTTCGGAGTTCGGTCGCGAGATGAAGCAGTCGTTCATCGAGTATTCGATGTCGGTCATCACGGCGCGCGCCCTGCCGGACGTGCGCGACGGCTTAAAGCCGGTGCACCGCCGCATCCTGTACGCGATGAACGAGAGCGGCATCTACCCCAACCGCCCACATAAGAAGTCGGCCTGGACGGTCGGCGAAGTTATCGGTAAGTACCATCCGCACGGTGACTCCGCGGTCTACGAGGCCATGGTTCGCCTGGCGCAGTGGTTCTCCATGCGCACGCCGCTCATCGATGGTCACGGCAACTTCGGTAACATCGACGGCGACGGCGCGGCGGCCATGCGTTACACCGAGAGCCGCCTGGCAAAGCCCGCCATGGAACTGCTGCGCGACCTGCAGAAGGATACCGTCGACTGGCAGCCCAACTACGACGAATCGCTCGCCGAGCCCGTGGCGCTGCCTGCGCGCTTCCCCAACCTGCTGGTTAACGGCAGTCAAGGCATCGCCGTCGGCATGGCCACCAACATCGCCCCGCATAACCTCACCGAGGCGATCGAGGCCACCTGCTACCTGATCGACAACCCCGACGCCACCGTCGACGAGCTCATGCAGATCATGCCCGGTCCGGACTTCCCCACCGGCGCCATCATCATGGGCAGCGCCGGCATTAAGCAGAGCTACGAGACCGGTCGCGGCTCCATTACCGTGCGCGCCAAGGCACACGTGGAGTCCACCAAGACCGGCCGCAGCCGCTTGGTCTTTACCGAGATTCCCTACATGGTCAACAAGGGCACCCTGCAGGAGAAGATCGCCCAGCTCGTCAACGACAAGCGCATCGAGGGCATCTCGGATATGCGCGATGAGTCCAACCAGAAGGGCATCCGTCTGGTCATCGAGCTCAAGAAGGGCGTCATTCCGCAGGTCGTGCTCAACAATCTGTATAAGTACACCTCGCTGCAGACGACCTTTGGCGCCAACAACCTGGCACTCGTCAACGGCGTTCCCAAATGCCTGAGCCTGCGCGAGATGCTGCAGCACTACATCGACCACCAGGTCGACGTAGTCACCCGCCGCACCCGCTTCGACCTTAAGAAGGCCCAGGCCCGCGCGCATATCCTTGAGGGCTACTTGATGGCTCTCGACCATATCGACGAGGTCATTAGCATCATCCGCTCCTCGCAGACCGACTCCGAGGCCAGCAGTCGCTTGATCGAGCGCTTTGGCTTTACGCCCGAGCAGACCACGGCCATCCTCGAGATGAAGTTGCGCCGCCTGACCGGCCTGGAGCGCGACAAGATTCAGGAAGAGTTGGACGGCCTGCGCCGCGCCATCGCCTACTACGAGGACCTGCTGGCGCATGAGGAGAAGATCCTGGGCGTCATCAAGGAAGAGATGCGCGAGATCTCCAAGAAGTTCGGCGATAAGCGCCGCACCGAGATCAGCCAGGTTGAGAAGGACCTGGATGTCGAGGACCTCATCGCCGACGAGGATATGGTCGTGACCATCACCCACACCGGCTACGTTAAGCGTATCCCGGTGGCTGCCTACCGTGCCCAGAAGCGCGGTGGCAAGGGCGTGTCGGGCGTCAACCTCAAAGAGGATGACGTTATCGATGAGATGTTCATCGCGTCCACGCACGAGTACGTGCTGTTCTTCTCGAGCAAGGGCAAGGTCTATCGTCTGAAGGTGCACGAGCTGCCGGTGGGTACGCGCCAGGCGCGCGGTACCGCGATCGTCAACCTGCTGCCCTTCGAGGAGGGCGAGAAGATCGCGAGCGTCATCAGCTGCCGCGAGTTCCCGGCCGACGAGTACCTGATGTTTGCCACAAAGAGCGGCATGGTCAAGAAGACCGTGATGAGCGCATATGACCGCAGCCGTCGCGACGGCCTGATCGCTATCAACCTGCGTGACGACGACGCGCTGCTGAATGTGCGCCGCGTGCGCGAGGGCGACAAGATTATCCTGGCCACCACCGCAGGCAAGGCGATCATGTTCTCCGAGGAGCAGGTGCGCGCCACCGGCCGCGATACCAGCGGCGTTCGCGGTATCGGTATGAAGGACGGCGTGAGCGTTCTGGGCATGGAAGTCACTAACGGCAACGGTGATCTGTTCGTCATCACCGAGCGCGGCTACGGCAAGCGCACGCCGGTCGCGGACTACCCGGAGCAGAATCGCGGCGGCCAGGGCGTCTACACCATTCAAATGACCGAGCGCAAGGGCAACCTCGCGGCAATGAAGACGGTGGGCCCGCAGCACGAGCTGTTCATCGTGACGGAGGGCGCGACGGTCATTCGCGTCAAGACCGACGAGATCAGCCAGACCGGCCGCGCCACCCAGGGTGTCAAGATGATGACCGTCGACGACAACGACCGCATATGCGCCGTGGCCCGCATGACAGCCGCCAAAGAGAAGCCCGAAGGCGAAGCCACAGAAAACGGCTCCGCCCCCGAAGAAACCCCTGTCGATCTAGGCGACGGCAACGACATGCCGGAAGATCTCCTCGACGAGTAAGAGGCCCTAACTGGTAGAAAATATCAGACCCCATATATCGGCGGTCGGCGCACTGCGCGCCGACCGCTTTTTTGAAAACCTTGGGACTCGTGTTCGCCCCGGTCGCACGGCGGCATGTGAAGTCGATCGCGAGCTCCGCACGAGCCTGAGAGCACTTAATGTGCTCTCTGTGCGAGTCGGGACTGTCCGAGTAGGCGACTTCACATGCCGCCGTGCGACCGGGGCGAACACCCTTCAAAGATTTTCAAAAAAAGTTGTTGACGCGCGCGTAACGACTCGTCTAATATATCCCTTGCGCGATGGACCTGTAGCTCAGTTGGTTAGAGCGTCCGGCTGATAACCGGGAGGTCACAAGTTCGAATCTTGTCAGGTCCACCAC
>JAXJMO010000003.1:0-40102 GCA_036313175.1 Collinsella sp.
ACTCGGAGCCGTGGCCTCGCTCGAAGAGCCCGATCGCCGCCTTCCTGGCCTCGATGTCGTGCTTCACCCTCAAGTCGACACGCATAAAGAAAGCCTCCCATTTCTCATGTCCAAGAAATGGGAGGCAGTTCAGTGCACAGCGGGGGTTCTTTCATGTCCGAGGACGTCCGCGAAGGTCAGCCCTCAGATCCTGCGGTGAGAGACCTAGGCCTCGTTGTACACCGTCTTGAGCTTCAGCAGGTGAGCATAGCGGTCCATAGCGGCCTGCTCGTTCTCCTTGAAGAGCTCCTCGGCGCGCTCGGGGAAGGAACGCGTCAGCGAAGCGTAACGGGCCTCGTTCATCAGGAACTCCTGATAACCGCCCGCGGGCTCCTTGGAATCGAGCGAGAACTTCTTGCCGGCAGCAGCCTCGGGGTTGAAGCGGAAGAGGTTCCAGTAACCGCACTCGACAGCCTTCTTCATCTCGGCCTGGCAGTTCTGCATGCCGCCCTTCTTGATGGAGTGCATCTCGCAGGGGCTGTAGCCGATGATGAGGGACGGGCCGTCGTAGGCCTCGGCCTCGTGAATGGCCTTGAGGGTCTGAGCCGGGTTGGCGCCCATGGCGACCTGCGCCACGTAGACGTAGCCATAGCTCATGGCAATCTCGGCCAGAGACTTCTTCTTGGTCACCTTACCGGCAGCGGCGAACTGAGCGACCTGGCCCAGGTTCGAGGCCTTAGAGGCCTGACCACCGGTGTTGGAGTAAACCTCGGTGTCGAAGACGAAGACGTTGACGTTGTGGCCGGAAGCCAGGACGTGGTCCAGGCCACCGAAGCCGATGTCGTAGGCCCAGCCGTCGCCGCCGAAGATCCAGAAGGACTTCTTGGTGAGGTAAGCCTTGTCGGCGAGGATCGCCTTGGAAGCGTCGCAGCCGCACTTCTCGAGCTCGGCAACGTAGGCAGCGGCAGCGGTCTTGGAGGCCTCGGCGTCGTTGACAGAGTCGATCCAAGCCTGGCCGGCAGCCTTGAGCTCATCGGACGGACCATCGGCAGCGATGATGTCCTGGGTAGCGGCGATCAGCTTGTGCTGAACGGCCTCGTAACCGACGGCCATGCCCAGACCGTGCTCGGCATTGTCCTCGAACAGGGAGTTGTTCCACGCCGGGCCGTGACCGTCCTTGTCCTTGCAGTAAGGAGCGGTGGCAGCGGGGTTGCCCCAAATGGAGGAGCAGCCGGTGGCGTTGGAGATGAACATGCGGTCGCCGGCGACCTGGGTCACCAGACGTGCATAGGCGGTCTCGGCGCAGCCGGCGCAGGAGCCGGAGAACTCCAGGTAGGGCTGCTTAAACTGGCTGCCCTTGACGTTGGCCGCGATGAGCTCCTTCTTCTCGGAGACGTTCTCGACCATATAGTCCCAAACGGGCTGCTGGTCCATCTCCTGCTCGGTGGGAACCATCTCGAGAGCACCCTTGGGGCAGACCTTGACGCAGTTGGTGCAGCCCATGCAGTCGAGCGGGGACACGGCCATGGTGAACTTCATGCCCTTGGCCTTGGGGCCCATGGCGTCGAGCGTGCGGGTAGCCTCGGGCGCGGCGGCAGCCTCGTCCTCGGTCATCGCGAACGGACGGATGGTGGCATGCGGGCACACATAGGCGCACTGGTTGCACTGGATGCACTTGGTCTCGTCCCAGTGGGGAACGACGACGGCGACGCCGCGCTTCTCGTATGCAGAGGCGCCCAGCTCAAACTGGCCGTCGGCACAATCGACGAAGGCGGAAACAGGCAGGCTGTCGCCATCCATGCGATCGATGGGCTCGAGCAGGTTCTTGACCTGCTGGGCGATGGCGGACTTGGTCTCCTCGGAGAGCTCGACGGGAGCGGCATCCTCGGCAGTTGCCCAGTCGGCCGGAACCTCGAACTTACGGAAGGCGGTAGCGCCGGCATCGATGGCCTTGTGGTTGGCGTCGACGATGGCCTGGCCCTTCTTCATGTAGGACTTGGTAGCCGCGTCCTTCATGTACTGCAGGGCGTCCTCGGCGGGCAGGACCTTGGCCAGCGCGAAGAAGGCGGACTGGAGCACCGTGTTGGTGCGCTTGCCCATGCCGACCTTGGCGGCCAGGTCGATAGCGTCGATCAGGTAGACGTTGACGTTGTTGTTCGCGATGTAGCGCTTGGCCACGGCGGGCATGTGCTCGGCGAACTCCTCGTCACTCCACTGGCAGTTGACCAGGAAGGTGCCGCCCGGCTTGACGTCGCGGACCATCTTGAAGCCCTTAACGATGTAGCTGGGGTTGTGGCAGGCGACAAAGTCGGCCTTGGTCACGTAGTACGGCGAGCGGATCGGGGAATCACCAAAGCGCAGGTGCGAGACGGTGACTCCGCCGGTCTTCTTGGAGTCGTACTGGAAGTAGGCCTGAACGTACTTGTCGGTGTGGTCGCCGATGATCTTGATCGAGTTCTTGTTGGCGCCGACGGTACCGTCGCCACCCAGGCCCCAGAACTTGCACTCGATGGTGCCGGGGGCTGCGGTGTTGGGCGCATCCTCGGCCTCGGGCAGGCTCAGGTTGGTCACGTCATCGACAATGCCGATGGTGAACTCGCGCTTGGGCTCGTCCTTCTTGAGCTCCTCGAAGACAGCGAACGCGGACGCGGGAGGCGTGTCCTTGCTGCCCAGGCCATAACGGCCGCCGACGACCTTGATGCCCGTCTTGCCGGCCTCGTAGAGAGCGGAGACGACGTCCTGGTAGAGCGGCTCGCCGATGGAACCCGGCTCCTTGGTGCGGTCCATGACGGCAATCTTCTTGACGGTCTCGGGGAGAACGTCGACGAAGTGCTTGATGGAGAACGGACGGAACAGACGAACCTTGACCAGGCCGACCTTCTCGCCGTGAGCGTTGAGGTAGTCGATGACTTCCTCGAGCACGTCGCAGAAGGAGCCCATGCACACGACGACGCGATCAGCATCGGGAGCGCCGTAGTAGTTGAACAGGCCGTAATCGGTGCCGAGCTTCTCGTTGATCTTCTTCATGTAGCCCTCGACGACGGCGGGAAGCTCGTCGTAGACCTTGTTGCAGGCCTCACGGTTCTGGAAGAAGATATCGCCGTTCTCGTGGCTGCCGCGGGTGTGCGGGTGCTCAGGGTTGAGCGCGTGGTCGCGGAAAGCCTGGACGGCGTCCATGTCGCACATCTCGGCCAGATCCTTGTAGTCCCACATGGCGACCTTCTGGATCTCGTGGCTGGTGCGGAAGCCGTCGAAGAAGTTAAGGAACGGGGTCTTACCCTCGATGGCGGCAAGGTGAGCCACCGGCGAGAGGTCCATGACCTCCTGGACGTTGCCCTCGGCGAGCATGGCGAAGCCGGTCTGACGACAGGCCATGACGTCGGAGTGATCGCCAAAAATGTTCAGGGCGTGGGAAGCGACGCAACGCGCGGAGACGTGGAAGACGCCCGGGAGCTGCTCGCCCGCGATCTTGTACATGTTCGGGATCATCAGGAGCAGACCCTGAGAAGCCGTGTAGGTGGTGGTCAGAGCACCGGCGCCCAGCGAACCGTGAACGGTACCGGCTGCACCTGCCTCGGACTCCATCTCGACGACCTTGACCGGGGTGCCGAAGATGTTCTTGCGACCCTGGGCCGCCCACTGGTCGACATGGTCGGCCATCGGGCTGGACGGCGTAATGGGATAGATTCCCGCTACCTCGGTGTACGCATACGAAACATATGCGGCCGCCTCGTTGCCGTCCATAGACTTAAACTTACGCGCCATATACCCCTCTCCTCTCATATAGGTATACAGGCCCCGGCGATCGCCGGGATGTTGGCGTGATGGGATTTACGCTGTTGCTTCCAATCATCTGGCAGGCGGACTCAGCAGCAGGTACATGGCGTGGAGAGAAGGCATGACAAGGCGAGGAGGGCTGCACGCGCTCCACAGGCCCAGCTACCCGTCTTGCACATGACCGAGCGCCGCAAAGGCCGCATGCCGGATGCTCCCGGGCACGCCCCAGCGATGGGAAGCGCCCGCAACGGAAATCCGCATGCGGGTTTATTGTACCCCGCCGTCAAGCCATATTTCGGCAAATATAGGTGGCCGGTAAAGGTTTACCTCGGGTGACTATTGTGCGCCCGGCACCGACGGATACAGTCCCCTGGAACCCCACAGCAGTTGCGGTGAAATAGGGACTGTTTTTGCTGTTAACGGCCTTAATCAGTCCCTATTTCACCGCAACTCATTGGGGGGATGAGCTAGAGGGCGCCGAGGAGGATGGCGTAGGTGGTGGATTCGCCGAGTTTGAGCTCGTCGCCGGGGTTGAGCTGGGCGGAGCGGCCGGGCTCTACTTGAATACACACACTCGTGGCCCCGTTTACCACCACGGTGCCGTTCGTGGACGACAGGTCCTCGACAAACCATGCGCCAGACTCGTCGCACCAGATATGGGCATGGCGGGCCGAGACGTCGTCGGTGATGCCGCCCTCCCCCGTTGCCAGCGCGCCGATCTCAACGCCTTCCTCACTCGGCTGAATCCAGCGCGGGACGCTCACCACGTAGCCGTTTTGCACGCACAGCAGTCCCAGCGGATGCGCCGGCGCGACCTCGTGCTCGCCCGCGACCGAAGATGTGCTCAGCGAGCGCGGCGTCGACGTGTCGCCGCCACGGGTCGCATGAGCGCGGCGGCTCGCCCGACTTGGAACTAAGGCGGGCGTGAGAGCAAACGGCATAGGGAACGAATCTTGCGGATGTACTCCTCGACGTCAGGCAGGTAAGCCCCACGAAGTCACCGGGGAGGCCCAAGCGGCCCGGCACCACTTCCAGATTCTGACCAGGGCGAGTCGTTCGCCGGTGGCTGAAGGCTCGCTCCCACCCAAAAGGGGAGATTCGCGTTGTTCCCCAATCGCTCTCGCATCTTTCATTTTGCTCGAGGTGGGCTATAAAAACTTTCCTGGTGAAAGGCGGCGATTGGTTTCCTTTCTTTCTAGAGGAGCGCGCCTGTAATCTGTTTTCATCCTAAATCAAGTTAAGATCGGACCTTCCAGAGGCAAGTCGACTCAAACTGCGAGGCTCCATGTTGGAATAAAGAGCGCTGTCGAAGTGCCAACAACACAAAGCTTGCCAGTCTCAAATAGAACCTTTTGGGAGTCCGATTGGGCCGCACACCGAATCCCCGCTGGTGGTTTTTTATAGCTGCGCAACAATAAACAAGGTTAGTGCCAGTCCAGCATGAAATTGAGGAACGTATGCATTTTTTTCTCAGTAAGTGATCGTCGTTACTGCTTCGATGAGGTCACTCGCAATTGCTTTCAGGTTGACCAAGCATCAGAAGATGCGCTTCGCATATTTGAAGCATCGGGAAGAACGGTCAACTCGAAGTTGCTAACAAAGTCACTTGCTGCGAAAGGCTACGACCAAACGACCATAGCAGAACTTGAAGACGACATTGATGAGTATCAACGATTGTCTGAGCGGACTTTCTTAACAAAAGACACGCCTCGAAAACTTAGATCCATCGAACTCCACGTTTCACATGCATGCAACCTTGGTTGTAGTTACTGTTTTGCCGGTAAAGGAGATTATGGAACGTCTCCTCTGCTGATGACAGACGAGATAGCCTTCAAGGCGGTCGACTACCTCGTCGCAAGTTCATCGGAAAACGAAACGCTTGCGATCGTCTTTTTTGGTGGGGAACCCATGATTAACGAGCCGCTGATATGGAAAACGGTCGACTATTCAAAAAGAATATACCCCAATAGAAACTTTACCTATTCTATTACGACCAACGGAACGCTTTTGAATGACACTGCTGTGAATTCTTTCAAGGAGCACGGGTTTTCTGTTCTGATTAGTCTCGATGGTACAGGATGCAAGCACGATGCATCGCGCCCGTATAAGACGGGAGGCGGCTCTTTCTCCGATATCGACAAAAACGTTCGTCGTTTTTCCGAGTCGTTCCCCTTCGGCGCAAGAGCGACCTTAACAAATAATAACTGTAACCTTGTTGAAGACTATCTTCAGTTTAAAGAGATGGGCTTCAGAAGGATTTACTTCTCGCCCGTGAGCTCATTCGATGAGAATATCAAACTCGACGAACACTCATTAAACAAAATCAGGGCGGGCCTAATAGATTTGGCGGATCAATATCTCAAACAGATTGATCAAGGGGAAAAGCCCTTGTTTAGAACATTGAAAACTGCAGTTGATTTGATTATGAGCAACAGGATCGCCTTTGTCGGATGCGGGGCTGGCAGGCGTTTTATTTCCGTGACTCCCGAAGGGGACGTATACCCCTGTCACAGGTTTGTCGGGATGATGCGATTCAAAATGGGCAACATCGTCACCGGAATTGACGAAACTAGGTATATTGAAAACTGGAGTCAGGGTGTCGAAAAAAGAATTGACTGTACGGACTGTTGGGCTCGGTCTTTCTGTGGTGGGGGCTGTAGCTGGGAGGCTGCAGACGAGCACGGCTACTTGCCCAAGAGTCTACACCCTGCATCATGTGAATATAGAAAAATGTGCTACGAGATGGCTTTTGACCTTATTTCCCGCCACTCATCTTCGCAGGAGAAAAATCAACGAGAAGCTACTGTATCGGAATAAGCGGTTCAGCGCATTGCTGTCACCATTGTGGAGGTGTTCGTTCTTCTGATTACCGTCTGCGAAGCTTATTGCTACATTCGCCGAAACCATTCTAGAAATATGGTGAACTAGACATCTTGGTTTGTTATACACAATATTGAGGTTTTTCTGCACTCAAAGGGAGGTAGTCGTGAAGCATATTCATCCGATTAATCCAGGAAGTGGCGGCGAGGCAGGCGTGAAGCCGATGTCTTTTGACTGCCTCTTGGGCATTACTGACATCTGTACTGTTTATGATAAAGCAGATGGCTGTGGTGCATACGATTACTGCGACTATGACATGGATGGCGGCAGCATCTGCGTTGTAGATCACTGTGGCATTGATCAAACGTAGTCTCTAATTGGATTAAGGTGAGGAGCTGTTATGAAGCATATCCATCCTGTTGGTTCAAATGAACATCCTCCCGTTGAGCCTTGTTGTCTTGGAGTTGATATATGCAATTTTTACGACATCGCCGAGTGCCCTGTTGCGGATTGGTGCTATGTCGATAAAGAATCAAGCTGTGTTTTGCCAGCAGATTGGTGCGATCCAGTTGACGAGTAGTTTTGTGGCTAGGAACTATTTGGTCCAATTCAGAATAAGATGGGAACAAATACCAAAATCTCGTGTCTGGGAGGAGTTATGCCATTATTGCAAGGTCTCGTTGGATTAGCCTTTATACTTGCGTTATATCTGGCACCTTTTTTAATTCTATTCTTCATTATCCGACTCTTTCTTCGGAGAAAATAGGAGTGTCACGCAAACATTAGCGTAGCTTTCTTCCAATATGAGCCGAGCATTGGCAAGTGGAATAAGAAGCCCGACCGTTCGCCACATGAAAGTGATCGGACGGGCTTCTCTATTTAACCCGGGCCGCCACCCATAGCGGCTTTCCAAGCGTATTCTCAGTGCAAAGCAATCGTCAGTTTAATCCTATGCGCTGATACCGCATTTCATTTGTTCGGCTCGAATTCTACGGCCTGGCAACCCTCGCACTCTCCGGCAAATGGATTGAACGCGAAGGCAGAGATGATGTGTGCGTGGACATCGAGGCTGCTGTAGGCAACATACTGGGACATGGACCCCCGCTGCGCGTGGTATGCGGCCCGGCATATTCATTGCCGTCCAACCCCGTGTAGTTGCAGCAAAGGGTGGAACCTCAATGCTCAGCCCATGTTGTCCGTGGGACACGAGAATCGTAAGTACACTTTGGTGCGATTCTCACGCTGATACTGAGCCACCTGGAATAAGATACGTCGCGACAACACTTCGCTTCACCTCTGTCTCGACAAGATGACGTAGACTAAAGTCTCCTTTAGTAAGAGAACGAGAACCATATCTGAAAGCGTTGCGATGGCGTGAAGGCACCGAGTCCGAACCGCCTGAATGCTACGTGCATCTGCATCGCCTTTTTGTTATCTCTGCCAGTTGGGTAGCACTACACTTGTCATCATTTACCCTGGTACATGCTGCCTAAATCCACTACCCCTTCTACCGCGCCGACCATCTCGTCATCGTGAGAGACAACGATGATCAGCTGGCTTTGCTTGTTGCGCTTAACATAGGCCGCAAGCTCGGCGCGGCTTACAGCGTCTAACCCAGTCGTGGGCTCGTCGAGTACCAAAACTGACGACTTGCGTGAAATCGCCGACCATAAGTACACTCGGCGCAGCTCACCGCCCGAAAGCGCGGAGCAACGTTTCCCGAGCAACTCCTTCACGCTGTTTTCCAGCGAAAGTAGGCCATCTACACCCCGGTGATAGGAAGAAAAGGGCGTGTCGAAATACTCTAACAGCTCTTTCACCGTTTCGTCCGGCGCGAAGCACGACTGTGGGCAGCACGATATCTCTCTCGCACGTATGTAATCCAAGTCGCATTCTTCGATTGGCACGCCGTTGTATTTTACTTTGCCTTTCGATGAGTATAGCCCGAGCATCAAGTAAAGAAGTGACGTCTTGCCTCTTCCGTTTTCCCCAACTATGCAATATGTACCAGGACCGGAAAACTTGAAAGAAAACCCGCCGAGGACCTCTCGGACAGATCCGTCTGGAAGGGCAACCGAGAATTCCAAATCAGATACCGAAATGTCATTTATTTCATCGAGTTTAGCTAAATCGGTCCGATTCCACCCCGATCTCTCCTTTTCTCTCGTCGCGATAGCCGTCCTATCCCATGATGCTTTGGCATCTTGATAGGATTTGAACAATGACATCATACTTTTCAAAGTCTTAAAGAGAACCGCGAAGTATGTACCGATGATAGTGTACTCGCCTATTGACATAGTTCCGTTAATGATTCGTACTCCGGAAACAACAAGTATCACCGCTTGAAACAACGCTGCGAAAAGACCATCGAGCGATGTCAGAGAATATGATAGCTTTCCGGAGCGCAAAACTTTGGGAAAATAGCTCTTAAACCCAGCGTCGAGCGCTTGTTCGCTCTTGCCGTACGAAGATGTCAGTTGAATGTTGAGAATCTGATTAAGCTGCGATGCAATTGCGGCGTAAAAGGCGCTGTCCGCCTCTTTCTTCTCATACGTGACCCTATACAAGAGTTTCCTCAACCCAGTAATTACACAGAAATACACGATGAGGAGAATGATGGAAAACACCGCGAGAGTTGAATCAATTGACCATATGATAAGCAATACGATGGGAATGGCTACAATGGACAGCGGCGCACTGATAAAATTCGCCAAAACGAAGGATGAGACCACGCTGGAGTCGGAAATAATCCGTTGCGTTGTATAGGCTGGATCGATGGTCCGACTCACCAAGTAATCGTCTCTTTCAAAACGCAAGACGGCCTCCCTGAGAAGATCAAAGGAAAGTCTCGTGGTTATGCGAATGGAAAGTGTTCCTGCAAAATAAGTAAAGAGGGTGGAGAAAACTCCTATTGACGCAACCAGGAGCGCGAAGAGTACGGCGTCTCTTTCGCTGCGGTTACCGAGAAGAAAATCTAAGAATTTCCCGTTCACGTATGGCATGGCATAGGAGAGAGCGGTTCCAATCACCGTGATAGCAATGAAGACGAAAGCCCCTTTTGCTCTGATGAACCTCGAGAGAACGCATCGAATCAAGGAAGGCCCCAATCTACCCGCCACAAAACATCAATCACTGATACCTTACACCTCAACACAACAGGAGCGAAGATTTGCCAATGAGACTGCTTTAAGATTGCCTTGGGCCAATACGATCTCAAGCTCTTCCTACAAGAGAGTCGGAATCGGACATCTCCTCCGACGAACCTGGCAATCGGGCGGTTGAAATATCTTTTTCAACCGCCCGATTGCCACAATAGATTTGAGCATCCGCCCACAAACGTCCGCGTTTTATACCCATCAAATCCTTTGCCTTTTGTCGTCTAGACTAGAAAAATCGCTCGAAATAACGCAACCGGCCTGCTCGCTTGAAGAAACCTAAGCCCGTAACGTAGATGTGCAAACTTCCGAAACGCCTTGCGCGGCATAGTGCGTATAAACTTCGTCAACCGCCTCAGAAATATCTGAGTATCGCGCCGGGTCAAAAGCATACGATGTCGCAGCTATATCCTGCACCCATTCGGAACGCGGATTAATTGAATAGCCACACAGCATCATCATACATGCATCTAGACCTGATTTCCCAAGTATCCGACGTATTGATGAGAGCATCGCGGGTCGCCCCTGCACCATCGTCGTCACCCCTATTAGCAGTATTTACCGTTTTTCTCTAAATGCGTATCGCCACCCTTAAGAATACGAAGTGTTTTATCCAGACCCGATTGTCCTCCATCTCAAACGAAGGGATAAGGAATCTCATCCGGAATCGGCAGTAACGGAGGATTCACAACGAGAAGCGAAAAACATGAGTCATCTCTCAGAGGGGAGTAAAGGCTCCCCTCAAGCACCCTAGTTTCGTCATCCAAAGAGTTTATGGCAGTGTTTTTCTTACAAAGGTCGACAACAAAAGGGTTGATTTCTACAGATGTTACATCCATGCCACAGTTGGTAAGTATCAGGCCCTGTATTCTGGGGCCAGAACACAAATCGAGAGCCTTCCGTGTGCTCTGCGGTGTAAGGCGCCAATCTCAGCAAATCTGTCCCACAATACTGCGCTGAAGAACAAGACGGAACCCCTGAGCCAAACTCCCCTATACCTTATTAAGGCTAAGACAGGCAAGTTCACGCACCCGGCATATTCCAGAATAACATCCTATTGTTTTAGATGCTCTACAAGCATGAACAGCCGCGAATCGGAAAGATCTTCTAGTTTCGCCCCGACTGACCGCCAAGGGCCAAAATGGCCCCTCCATCCCCGGGCGACCGGCTCTGGCGCGCCAAGGAGTGTCCCCAAGTGCCGGCAGAAAAGGAACGTCCCCATCTGCCGGCTAGAGAGCACCGAAGAGAATGGCGTAGGTAGTGGATTCGCCGAGCTTGAGCTCGTCGCCGGGATTGAGTTGGGCGGAACGGCCGGGCTCGACCTGAATGCAGACGCGCGTGGCCCCGTTTACCACCACGGTTCCGTTGGTGGACGACAAGTCCTCGACGTGCCAGATATTTTGAGCATCGCACCAGATATGGGCATGGCGGGCCGAGACATCGTCGCCGACGTCGGTAATATCGCCCTCACCAGTGGCCAGCGCGCCAATCTCAACACCCCGCTCACTCGGCTGAATCCAGCGCGGGGCGCTCACGACAAAACTGTTTTGCACGCGCAGCAAGCCCAAGGGGTGCGCCGGGGCGGGTTCGCGCTCGCCTGCGGTCATCGACATGCCAAGCGAACGCGGCGTGGAGGTGCCTCCGCCACAGGTCGCGTTCGCGTAGTCGATGGCATAGTTCACCGAGGACCGCACATCCGCCGAACAACCGACGGCGACAAACAGCACCAGCACGGCCTCGGCGCGCTCGGCGGGCATGAGTTCCGCCGCCTGGGACAGGCGATCGAGCGCGTTGCGATAGAGATTCGTGTCCTGGTGGCACTCTTCGAGCGCGCGTACCATCGGTTCACCTGCAGGACCGCACACCATATTGATCACAGCCGTGGAGTCCATGGGATTGCGCTGGCGCAGGGCCAGTTGCGACATAATACGCGCAGCCGAGGTACCGTATTCGGCAAAGTAGCGCTGCTGAAGCGTGCCGACCGGCGCGCGAACGATAAAGCGGGAAACCCAAGAGCGATCGGCGGCTCGGCTCTGCGGGCTGCGGCCGTCGGCGAGCGGACGGGACGAAAGCACCAAGCCGCACAGCTCGATATGGCTCAGATGCGCCGCGCGCTTAAAGATGTCAAACATGGCCCCGCATGGGGTGAGCTCAACTTGAGATGCCATGACCTAGGCCTCCTTGGTCGTAGAAATAGAATCGGACGATACTTCGACAGGTCCGCCAAAAGTACGGGCAGCTGCGGCTCCACCGGCAAGCGGAGTCGCCATCTGGGATTTTGTGCGTCGCGGTGCCGAAACGGGAAGTTCAAAGGCAAAGCCCATCGTAAGCAAAAACCACGTAAGCGTATAGGTTGCAACCAGAGCGGCAACAAGGCCGCCCATCACGGCGCGTTGGGAAAATACGCTACATGCAGCCACAACCAGCACCGGAACCTCGCAGGCAGAAAGCGCAAGCACACCCTGCAGGAAGCCCGAGCGCCGATTGCGCGCAAGTGCCCCCGCGGTAACGCCGGCTATGCCTGGCAGCGCCAACGCCAGTGCGGCAATAATACCCGGTAGCGACCCAGACCACACGAGCGATCCCAAAGTCGCCGTCACGCGGGCGCCCGACGCCAGCAGCGCGGCCGAGACCACGACCACAGCCCAAACCACGCTGCAAACGACCGCCGCACCGATCATCGCCGCACGACGAACCGCGCGGCCAGACGCATCCATGGGGCACGGCGTGAGCGGCTCGCCGCGGAGCGAACGGCCGACATTTTGCGCATAGTGGTCACAAAACGCTGAGAGCGCCGCCTCGACCGCCGCCGGCTCGGGACGATCTTTTTGATGGCTGGACAGACAGGCCGTCACCACGTCGAACAGCTGGGCATCGACAAACGCCAGCGCATCGCGTAGCTCCTCGGAATCCGGCTCAAGCCCCAGCTGTTGGGCCTGCTCGGCCGCGGCGAGCGCCACATCGGGCTCACGACGAAGCAGCTGAGTCAAATCGCAACCGGGCGCATGGGCACCAATGGGATAGTCGGGCCGCGTGTCCATCTTGAGACGGTAGGGGCTGGCGATGTCACGCGTCTTTTTGCGCGAACCCGAGGTGCCCGAAGTGCTCGGCGCGGCTTCGTATGGCGCGACGCCGGCAATGAGCTCGTAAACCGTGCTTGCCGCGGCATAGACGTCAATCGCCGGCGACATACGCAAAGCGCGCAGGTCGGGAATATCGTCGGTGAGCATCTCGGGCGGAGCGTAGGCCACCGTCGCGCGACGCAGCGTCGCATAACGCTCCGTAAACGACGCCTTGCCGCCGGTACCGGCCACGGCCGACGCAGGCTCAAGCGCCAGCGACGAGCCAAAGTCGATCAGGCACAGGTCAAAGGTGCCCTCGGCAAGCTGCCGGTCAAGCGGTAGACGCGCCGTACGCACCATAATATTAGCGGGCGAGATATCGCGATGGACAAAGCCCTCGCCCACCAGACTCATACGGCAGAGCAGATCGAACAGGTCGCGACCCAGACGCGCCGCCACAAGCGGCGACAGGCGTCCGGCATCGTCCACGGCAAGTCGCGAACGCAAGCGGGCAAGCGTCTCGCCCTCGACCCATTCCATGACAATTGCAGGCACACCGTCGACCTCGCCCCAGCCATAGAGGCGGGGAAAGCCCTTAAGGCCCGAAAGGGCGCGATGGCATTCGTATTCCTCGCGAAACGCCGCCTTGAACTTGGCGACCAGCGCCTCGTGAGCGGCATCGTCATCAAACTCATCGCGCGTCGGCAAGATGAGCTGCTTGAGTGCCACGGCCTCGCCTTGGGCGTTGACGGCACGCGTCACGCGGCCGATACCGCCACGGCGCATGGTGGCATCGTCGGCAAACAGCATCGTAAAACGACGCAGATAGGTAGGCAGTTCGTCCTGACCGAGCGCAATGGCCGGCTCAAACCCGTCGACACGCGCCAGGCGCAGGCCGACCATGGGATCGCGACCGAGCGATTGTGGTGTGGTAGATGCAAGATCGGTCATCATAGGGCAAGCGCCGCCACGTTATTGTTGAAGTTACCGAGCGCGACGTCATCATCGCCGTAATGGCCGACCCATTGACATAGGTTGGTGTAACAGCCCCACAGATTGGCATACTGCTGATACCACTTTGACCGGGGCGAGAATGTCTGACGACCGAACTCGGCTCGAATGACAAACATCTCCCCGACCAGGCTGTCGCACGGCCTGGGATCTCCCGTAGAGTTATAGGTCGAGACCACGTCATTGGCACGAGAAACGTAACTGTCGAGCATGTTGTACTTGGTCACAAGCCAACTGTGAATGCTCTCTTCCTCAGCAGCGGAAAGGCCGCCGGAGTTTGCATCGTTGTCAGTGTTGCCGCCCGTCGAGCCGCCGTTTCCAGGCCCTCCGGTAGAGGAACCCGACCCAGAGCCACCGCCCGAACTCGATGAATCCGAGCCAGAGCCAGAAGTATCCGAGCTACCGGGCTTTCCGAACTGCTGGGCGTCCTGCTCCTTCTGCTGCTCGACCTTATTCACCGTTGCCGCCACGCTATTGTTGGACAACCGATCGATGATCTTGGTGTTGGTGAGCACGATGGTTTTGCCATTGGCAAGCATGACTTCGTTGTCCGGGGCCTCGGCGCCGTCCGCATCGTCGGTGCCAAACACAATATGCCCGACCACACTTGCCCAAGCATATCCAGTCGTGGTGCCCAGATCGCTTTTGACCTCATGCCCCACGCGCGGTTCGCGTGCGGCATGCGCCTGCATCATGGACGGCACGGTCATGCCATAGGCAGAAACGCCAGCTATGACCAGCACCAGCGAGCACGATAGCAGTGCGTACGCCCGCGGCGCCAAGCCCAGTCGGCGTCGTATGCGCACCGCGGCGCCGCGCTTTGTCTGAGTGTCACCGGGCCGCATGCGTTCTCCTCCAACAAAAACACGCCGCTCGGGAGCGGCGCATTCATTCGAATCCATATTTGAGTGTATCAGCGAACCAAAAAGGTTGCGCAACGAATGGACAAATTAAGGATGCGAGCGGAAGCATCCATGCGATAAGCGGATACGAAGCATCTTTGTTGCACAACAAACTCACAGTCGCACGGGGAAATTATGACTACCCCGTGCGTCGCGAGGAAAACATACGGCAGGAGCAGGCTCGCCACCTAAATCGCGCGGCGGGCCTCGATAGCGCGGCCAAGCGTAAGCTCGTCGGCATACTCCAAGTCGCCGCCCACGGGAAGGCCGCTTGCCAGACGCGACACCTCGACGCCCAACGGCTTGATGGTACGGGCCAGATAGCTCGCCGTGGTCTCGCCCTCAATATTGGGGTTGGTGGCGATGATGACCTCGTGGATGTCCTCGTGGCCCAAGCGTGCCAGCAGCTCTCGAATGTGCAGCTGCTCGGGGCCAATCTTGTCCATGGGACTGATCACGCCGCCCAATACGTGGTAGAGGCCGTGGTAGCTGCCCGTGCGCTCAATCGCCTGGACATCGCGCGGCTCGCCCACCACGCAAATGCGAGTGGTATCGCGCATCGGGTCCTGGCAGATGGAGCACTCGTCGGCCGTGGCGTAGTTAAAGCAGCGGCTGCAAAAGTGGACCTCCTGCTTGACCTCCAGGATGGCCTCGGCCAGGCGGCGCGCCTCCTCGGCGTCGGCCTCCAACAGGTAATAGGCGATGCGCTGGGCCGACTTGGGACCAATGCCCGGCAGACGGCCCAGCTCATCGAGCAGTTTTTGCAGACTGTGATTTGCACTCATATATATGCGTGTCTTAGAACGGCATGCCCGGGATGTTGAGGCCGCCGGTGATGGCGCCCATCTGCTTGTTGGCGAGCTCGTTGACGCCGCGGACGGCCTCGTTAACGGCAGCCATGATCATATCCTGCAGCATATCGACGTCCTCGGGATCGAGGGCATCGGGATCGATGGTGAGGTTGACGAGCTCCATCTCGCCGTTAACGGTCACCTTGACCATGCCGCCGCCGGCAGAGGCGTCGACGGTCTGGGACTTGAGGTTCTCCTGCGCGGCGGCAAGCTGCTCCTGCATCTTGCGAGCCTGCTTCATCATCTGCTGCATGTTCATACCGGCCATGATGGCTCCTTTACGTGCGGCCGCACGCCGAGCTGCAAGGGCAGCCGGAGCACGGCGGGACTTTCAAACTTAAAAATCGTACCACGGCGCGCGGCTAGCGAGCGGGGCGGTCACGCTACCTCAGTCGATATACATGTCCTGGAGTGCAAGCCGCACCCAAAAATTATGCAAAGTTGAATAATTCGCATCTGCATAATATTGAAAGCTAAATCTTGTAGAGCCGGAATCCGACATTTAATGCGTACCACTAAATGGCTAAATGCCGAGCCACTACTCGAGGCGGCGCACATGGCGGCAGGGTATAATTTGATTGCCATAGACAGCAATTTGGAGGTGCCCCATGAATGCCCCCGACGCGCTCCAAAACATCCGCTCAAAACACCCCGTCGCATATGTGGTTCTCTATCTCTTTGTCGGCTGGGCATTGCTGGTTGTCATCACCCATACTATAGCCTTTGGAGCAGAACTGCTGATAGCCAACTCGGACCAGCCCACCGTCAAATGGGAAGCGACCGATGAGTGCACCGATGGAACCCGAACCATTTACTACAACAGCCCGTCCCTCTACCAAGAGTTCAAGGTCAAGATAAAGGACTTCAAGATTGTCGATGCCGAGCTAGGCGTTTATTTGGCAATCGGAGCAACCATTAACGCCGAGCAAGTCGAGTACACGGACAGCCATGCGACGTATCGTATCGACCTCAGCATCCTAGGCCGACCGTCACGCACCTGTCTGCTCAAATGCGACATACGCGGCACCACACTACACATGTCCGAAATACAGATGCGCCCGGACAAGGGGTCCTCTTCTTGAGCAGTATACCCGCCTGCGCAGCTACTCCACCGGCTTGAAGATGGTGGCCTGGCCAAAGACGCTGCGGATGAGGGCCTTGGCCTCGTCCTCGGTCTGCGGGATGCTCGGGGCTGCGCCCTGATGGCCGAAGGGGCTGCCAGCACCGGGATTGGATTCCCAGGGAGCGGCGGGGACGTCGTCGTTTGCAGAGGCTGCGGGTGCCACAGCAGCGGCCTTGGTCGCGGACGCCGCACCCGGCACGTCGAACGGGGGCAGATCGTCCCCGCCGGCATCGGCAGCAAAACCACCGACCATAGCATCGTCGTAGGGCACCTGCTCGGATTCCCATGGCGCAGCCTGCGCAGGCGGCTGAGCCATGGGGACGGACGCGCGCTCGGGCGCTCGGGGCGCGGGCTCGGTCGGGAGCTTGCCCGTGGCAGGAGCACCGGCAGGGTTGTCGGAGCGCAGCCAAGGGGCCTTGGCCAGGTCGGATGACTTGGGCGCAGGCGCGGCAGCGGACTTGGGCGCGGGGATCGGAGCAGCCGGTTTGGGCGCAGCGGGTTCAGGCGCCGACGGGGTCGGTGCCGCTACCGGCGCCGCTTTTGGCTGCGTCGCGCTGGCGCTCGAGGATGCAGGGGGCACCGAGGACACGGGTTGCGGGTCCGCAGATACCGCAGCCCGTGCAGATGGAGAATGCTCCTCATGTTGAGGAGCCGGCGTGCCACCCCCATCCAGGACATAGTCGACGGTACGACGACCGAAGACCGCGCAGACCGTCGGCAGGACCACCGACTGCGTATCGGCGCGACCGAGCATCTTGATGGCAAAAGTCGAACCCGCGGGGAACGAGACCGTGAGCTTGGAGCCGTCGTCGGCCGTGGCGCGGGCGTTGAGCAAAAGCCCTGCGTAGGAGGCCTGACGAGCCTTGACGCGCTCGACGACCTCGGCCCATTTGCGCTGGAGCTCGCCGGCGTCCTCAACCGCGGGGGTCTCGGCAGCACCGGCGGCGGCAACCTGGGCGGCGTTGTTGGGCTTGGACACCGACACGGTCGATGCAGCAGGCGCGGAAGCCAGAGCCGCAACGGGCTGAGGTGCAGGCGTTACAGGTCTGGGCGCCGGCGCAGGAGCCGCGGACTTGGTCGCAGGCTGGGCAGCCGGAACAGCAGCGCCGCGGTCCCAAGGCATACCGCCCTGGCGCGCGGACGTAGCAGCGGGGGCAGCGGATGCCGCCGGAGCGGCAGCACGAGCGCCCGAAATGAGCGTCGGCTGTTGGGCAGCAGCGGGTACGGATGCTGCAGGCGCGGCGGCCTGAGCAGCAGCCACGCTCGCCGGCACGGCGCCGTTGGCAATCATGGCCTCCAGGCGTGCCACGCGCTCGGCCAATGCCTCAATCGTTAAATCGGCCTCGGGACGCGCCAGACGCGTGCAGGCAATCTCGAGCACCAGGCGCACGTCGCTCGCGCCCCTCATCTCCAGTGCGGCATCGTCGAGCACCGTCAGCACGCGGGCCAGGCGGTCGGCAGGATGCTCGCCAAAGGCAGCGGCCTCGGCAGCAAGCGCCTCGGCCTGCTCGGAGCCGCCCTCAAACAGCTCGGCACGGGCACCGGCAACGCAGGCAACGTACACGTCGCGCACATGCGCCACCAGGTCGCGCGTCAGCTCCAGCAGGTCATTGCCCTCCTCGACCTGCGCACGGATCAGTCCATAGAGCTCGGTAACATCGCGATCGGCAATGGCGCGGGAAAACTCGCCCAGGATCTGGTCCGAAACCTCGCCCAAAAGCGAGCGGGCATCGTCCGCATGCACGGCGCCGTTGCCAAAAACGCTCAGCTGCTCCAGCGTGGAGAGCGCGTCGCGCATGCCGCCCTTGGCATGGCGCGCCACGATGGCGAGCGCCTCGTCGTCGTAATCGAAACCCTCCTGCTCGCACACGTAGGACAGGCGATGCTCGATATCCTCGTTGCCGATGCGGTGGAAATCGAAGCGCTGGCAGCGCGAGAGGATGGTCTCCAGAATCTTTTGCGGGTCGGTGGTGCACAGCACAAAGATCACGTGCGCCGGCGGCTCCTCAAGCGTCTTGAGCAGCGCGTTGAACGCCGCCGTCGTGAGCATGTGGACCTCGTCGATGATATAGATCTTGTACTTGCCGCGCACCGGGGCAAAGTTGACGGAGTTGATGATCTCCTCGCGCACGTTGTCCACGCCGGTACGGCTTGCGGCATCGAGCTCGTAGACATCCGGGTGGTTGCCCTCGGCGATGAGCTCGCACTCCTCGCAAGCACCGTCGGGCAAGCAGCCGCTTGCACCCTCGGCGCGCGCCGCCTCGGCATTGCGACACAGCAGCGCCTTGGCCAGAATGCGCGCCATGGTGGTCTTGCCCGTGCCGCGCGGTCCGCAGAATAGGTACGCGTGGGACAGGCGCCCCTCGGTGATGGCGTGCTCGAGCGTCGAGACGATATGCTGCTGGCCCACCACGGAGTCGAAGGTGAGCGGGCGATACTTTCGGTACAACGATTCCATGGGTGCTCCCCCGGGTATACTGAGTCTTGTTGCCGCGGCGGCCATGCGGTCGCACGGCATACTGCATTCATAATAACCCGTACGGCGAGCCCGCCGCGATAGGAGTCCAAAGAGCATGGCAGACGCAGAGAGCAACCTCGTTCCCTCCGAAGCAGCCGACCAGGTCGAGGTCGCGCTCGAGAAGCAGGCCGCGGCCGACGACGGTATCCTGTACCTCAACGAGTACCAGTACGAAAACGACCTGGTCACCGACTTCGCCCGCCTGGTCGCCTCGCCCAGGCGTCGCGGCTCGCTGTATGTCGCCGCGGCAGTTGCCGCGCTCATCGGCATCGGCATGCTGGTGGCCGGCGGCAGCTGGATCAAGTTCGGCGTCGTGTTGATCGTGTTCGGCGCCTTTTTGGCCTGGTGGAGCAAAAACCTGCACCACACGCTCGCCCGCGACTTTATCGACGCCGTCGAGGCCGACGAGTCCATGGGTGGCCGCTATCGCCGCGTCGCCGCCAACGAGGACGGCCTGATGGTTTGGGGCAAGAGCGGCAAGTCGCAGTTCTTCCCGTTTGACAAGCTCGACCACGTACTCGACGGCGAGCGCATCTTTGTGGCCATGTTCGCCGACCAGGGCGTGACGATCCCCAAGGACACCTTCGTCCGTGGCGATGCCGAGCAGTTCGGTCCCTTCCTCAAGGCCCGCATCAACAAAAAACTCCGCATCGAGACCAAGAAGAAGAAAATGAAGGCCGAGAAGGCCGCCGCCGAGGCCAAGCAGGGCGACAAGCCCCAGGAGACCAAGGGCAAGCAGCGCAAGCAGAAGAAGAACAAGAAGAAGCGCTAGGCCGGACGCAGGGTCCAGACCCCAGACGGAGCTTAAATTGAATGTCGCCCACCCGCGCGTGCTACACTAGTAGCATCTATGCCACCGCGAACGGCTCGGCTCCGCGCCCGCCGCTCACAAACGAACTTTAAACGCACGAGGGTTGGCCATGCCGCTTTTCTCGCAACATACCGCCCGGTTCTCGCCGGACGTTCCTTTGGAGGGCACCAGCTCTCGCGAGCTGCTCAAGCGGTACCAGCCGCTCGAGACACTTGCGACCGGCGGTTTTGGCTCCATCGAGATCTGCCGCGACACGCACCTGCGCCGCCGCGTCGCCATTAAGCGCATCCCCCTCATCAACGGTGCCGGCATGCCCGCCAGCGACATCATGGATGTCCTGCGCGAGGCGCACACTGCCGCCATGCTTCAACATCCCAACATCGTGCAGGTCATCGACTTTACGCACGACACAGCCTATGCCTACCTGGTTATGGAATATGTCGATGGCATGTCGCTGGCCGAGTTTTTGCACCGCGCGGACGGCCACTCACTTACCTTTGACGAGGCCGCGGCCATTGCCGATGCCCTGGGCCAGGCGCTCACCTTCGCCCACAGTAACGGCGTACTCCACCTGGACATTAAGCCCGCCAACGTGCTCATCGACCACTCGGGCAATGTAAAGCTCACCGACTTTGGCATGGCGCGACTGTCGTCCGCCGGTGGCTTTGGCGGCTCGCGCGGCGGCACCATCGGCTACATGCCGCCCGAGCAGCTCGATATCGAGACCGGCACGGTCGACGAGCGCGCCGATGTCTTTGCCCTCGCCTGTGTGATCTACGAGGGCCTGTGCGGCAGCGCTCCCTTTATGGCGGCCACGCCCGCCGACTCGCTCGGCCGCATCATCGGCGGCGCCACCTATCCCAGCGATCTGATACCACACTTTCCCCCGGGAGCCGAGAGCGCGCTCATGAGCGCGCTCTCCCCCATGCCGCAGGACCGCCCCAACAGCATCGAGGCATTTTGCGACCAGCTCCTTGCCGGTCTGGGCAGCGTGCGCGAGGGCCGTCGCAGCCTGGAGCAAATGGTTGGCGAACTTTCGGATGACGAGCAGGAGCTCGACGATATCGAGCCGTCGCACTACGAGGACGACGCCATCGAGGTCGACCCCGCACTCGGCTGGGCGGGCACGCGCTGGAGCCATGCGCGCGACTACACCATGCGCACTATCTCGGCGCTAACGTGCGGCACCTATAGCTTTTTGCTGATGCAAACGGCCGGGGTCGCGGCGCTTCCCGGCCTGGTCATTGCGGCCATCGCGATCGGAGCGGCGGCTGGCCTGGCCCCCCAGATTGGCTCGGCCATCTCGGCTGTGGGCTTTTTGGTGCTCATGGCCAACGCCACCATGCAGGCGCAGGGCATCTTGTCGATGTTGCCCGTCGCGGTGATCTTTGCCGCCGCCATGTCCGGTTGGTGGATTGCCTGGGGTCGCACCGAGGCTGCCGCGAGCGCCGCGCTCACCTGTGCACTCGCGCTTGGCTGTCTGACCGGCAATACCTTCCTGGCAGCTGGGGTCGCCGCCGGCGTCGCGTCATTTTGGCTCGGCCCGGCAAGCGCCGCCGCGGCAACGGGCATGGGCGCGCTTTTTGCCCGTCTGGCCACGGTCGCGCTTTCAGCCGGAGGCGTGCTGGGGCTCGGTAACGTTGCCGCAGCGCTGGGAGACCCGCTCCTTTGGGCTGCCTTTGTGCTGGTCGCGGCAACTGCCGCAGCGTCATCTGCGCTGCTCAATACCCATGCCAAGCGTGCCGATCAGGGCTCAAACCTTGTCGCAATCGCCGCCATCGCTGTCACCGGCATCGGCTGCGCAGCGGCGTCCTGTCTTGCACACCATATGGAAATTGCCAGCCTTGCAGCCGCGGTCATCGCCAAGGCGGCGGTTGCGGGAACCCTATCCTCTATAATCGTTGGGATATGCCTATATTTGCTCGGATACCAAAGAACCTATACGGAGAGTGATCTTTCGTGAACTTCCTGAACATCTTCGAGGACCACGTGGCCGGCATCTTCGGTGCCACCCGTGCCCCGTTCTCCTTTAAGAAGCTTGCCAAGCAGGCCGCTCGCGACATGGAGGATCAGACTCTGGTGATCAACGGCGTCAACACGGCGCCGGCACTCTATACCATCCTTATCGCCGCCGACGACGATCCCATGCTCGCCCCGTTCTACCCCGAGCTTTCGCGCGAGGTCCGCGAGTTTGTGAAGGCGCAGGCCGAAAAGCGCCGCTATGTCTTTGTCGGCGAGCCCCTCGTGCGTTTTATGATCGATCCGCAGCTGCGCGCCGGCAAGTTCTCGGTCTTTGCTGAGAACGTCGATGCGCCCACGCTCGGCCGCCTGTACGAGGAAGAGCGCGCCTACCAAAACGGCCTGGGACAGAACAACTCGGCCGCAAGCCGCGCCGCCAGCGCCCCGCGCGCCGGCCAGCAGCAGTTTGCCGCCCCGCAGCAGCAGCGCCCCGCCGCCATGCCCCAGCAGCAGCCGACGCCTCGCGCCGCCGCTCCCGACCCGCTTGCCGTGGCAGACCCCTTCGCGCCTAGCGTCCCCGACCCCGCCGCCGCACCCATCCCGGTGCCGCAGACCGTCTCGCGCGACGCGCTTGCCGGCATGGGCGGAGCCGCCGCGACCGGTGCCGCCGTGGGCCTAGGCGCCGCAGCCGGCATCGCTTCCAACATGGCGAGCACTCGCGCCCCGCAGCGCCCGCTCGCCCAGCTCGTCGACGTCGTGAGCGGCGAGAGCCATAGCATCACCTCCGCACAGGTGACCATCGGTCGCGAGCGCTCGGTTTCCGACATTGCCCTGCGCGACCCCAACGTGTCGCGCCGCCACGCCCAGCTCACCTTTACGGGCTCGGATTGGTCGATCGAGGACCTCAATTCCACCAACGGCACGCTCGTCAACAACCGCCGCATTACGCGCTGCCCGCTGCGCAACGGCGATTTGCTGACGTTTGGCCTGAGCACCTTTGAATTTAGGGGATAGTCGCTTATGAACATCGATATCGTCCTTTTTGCAGGCCGCATCGTCCTGGTCGCCCTGCTCTATATCTTCCTGTTCGCCGTCATGAAGACCGGCGTGGGACTCGTGCGCGGGCAGCGCCGTGACTCGGCTATCTGGACGATTGATGTGGACAAGGGTCCGCGCGGCATCCGCGGCATCCACGTAGACATGCTCGGCCCCGTCATCGTCGGCCGCTCGCCATCTTCGGACATCTGCATCAACGAGCCGTTTGTCTCGGCCTCGCATGCGCGCTTTTCGCTGCAGGGCCCGGCGCTCATCATCGAGGACCTCAACTCGCTTAACGGCACGCTCGTCAACGGCCGCCAGCTCGTGGAGCCCGCGACGCTGCGTGAGGGCGACGAAGTCCAGATTGGCGACGTGGTCATGAAGGTGAACCGTCGATGATCGACGAGGAGAACAAGTCCGCAACCATGACCGAGGCACCGGCTGCCGCCGTAGCTGCACCGGCCCACGCCGCTCCGGCAGACTCCACACCCGTGGAGCCCGAGGACACCGTGTTCTCCCTGCCTCTTTCGCATGTAACGCATGATATTTCAGATCTCGCCGATAACGAGGACGAAGAGGATGCCGTAGCGGCGCCCATCGGCGCACATGCTGCGGAACAGCCCACAGCGCCCGAAGCAACCCCGGCGCCGGCTCACTTTGCAGAGCCCGTCGCCGCGGCAATCAACGAGAGCGCTGCGGTGTTTGCGGCACCCGAGCCCGCCGCGCCGGCGTTTCCCATAGCCCCGGCATCCGAGGTTGCGCCCGCGTCTACGCCGGCGCCCGAGGCGGGGACATCCCCCGAGGACGGCCCTGCACCCAAGACCCCGCAGCCTGCGCCCGCAAGCGAGTCCGATGCCGTGGCCGAGCCCGCCGCCCAGTCGCAAAACACGCCCGCGCCGTCGCACTTTGCGACGCCCGAGCCTATAGACGTCAGCCCGCAAGATGACGAGTCGACCGCCCGCGTTTCCGAGGAGCCCGACTCCCCGGACACCGGCGATTCCGAATCAAACGCCGAGACCGACACCGTCTCTCCCGGTGACACAGCCGAAATCGACGTTGCCGCCGTTGAGGCCAAACTCAAAGACCCCGGCTCGACCATGAGCTTTGAACCCCTAACCGAGGAGCGCATCGAGACCGACTCGACCTATGATGCCGGCACCACCACGCAACTCATGTGGGGCGCCCGCTCCGACGTTGGCTGTGTGCGCCCGCACAATGAGGATTCCTACCTGGTGCAGTCGCCGCTCTTTTGCGTATGCGACGGCATGGGTGGTCACGCCGCCGGCGAGGTAGCCTCTTCTATCGCCGTCGAGACTATAGCCAAGACGGCCCCACAGTCCGCCGACGCAGCACGCCTGGCCGCATCCGTCGAGGCAGCCAACGCCGCCGTAATCGAGGCGGCCCTGAACGGCCTGGGCAAGCCCGGCATGGGCTGCACAGCCACCTGCGCCTACATCGAAAACGACACGCTCGCCATCGCCCACGTGGGCGACTCTCGCGCCTATCTGCTCCACGAGGGCACGCTCATCCGCGTGACCCGCGACCACTCCTACGTGGAGGAGCTCGTGGACGCCGGCGAGATCACGGCAGACGAGGCTCGCGTCCACCCCAACCGTTCGGTCATCACCCGCGCGCTGGGCTCGGACCCCGCCATGTATGCCGACCACTTCACTCTGCATATCGAGGAAGGCGACCGCCTGATCCTGTGCTCCGACGGCCTCTCGAGCATGATTCCCGATAGCGATATCGAGAACATCGCCACGCAGTCCTCAACCGCGCAAATCTGCGTCGACAACCTAGTGGACGCGGCGCTTGCCGCCGGCGGCCACGACAACGTGACCGTAGTAGTCGTTGACCTGGTTGACGATGGCGTCATGCGCGAGGCGCAACGCGTGCGTCGCCGCAACGTTACTATCGCCGCCATCCTGGCCCTCGTCTTTGTGCTGGCAGCTGGCATCTGGGCCTACACGGGTGTCACCGGCTCGTACTACCTGGGTACCTACCAGGGCAATGTCGCCGTCTGGCGCGGCCTGCCCGGCAAGCCACTCGGACTCAAGCTCCACTGGCTCGAAAGCGAAACCAGCATCAAGCTGTCCGACCTGCCCGAAGACACGCAAAACCGCCTCAAGGCGGGCATTCCGCAAACAAGTGTCGACGATGCGCAGGACACGATATCCAAGTACCGCCACCAGATCGACGAGGAGCAGACCCGCCAGGTGATCGACGCGCAAACGATTCGCGACAACACCAATCAGGGATCGACCTCCGAATCAGATTCCGAGAAAACCGCCGAACAGTCCGCCGAGGCCGAAGCCTCCGATAAGAATTAGAAAGGGAGTGCCGCTTATGAGTCGCCGCAACACCGAGCTGCTCTTGCTCATCGCCTCGGCGTTCCCCGTCATCCTGCTGTATGCGATGTACGTGCTCACCGCGGGCGCCGCCATCTCCTTTGAGACGCTCGCCGTGCCGATCGGCCTCTTTGCCGCCTTTGCCGCGGCCCACATTGCCGTGCGCATCTTGGCGCCCGGTGCCGACCCCGCCATCCTGCCCATCGTATTTATACTTTCGGGCATCGGCATCACGTTCGTGACGCGTCTCGCCCCCGCTCTCGCCATCTCACAGCTCATCATCCTGTTTGTCTCGGTGGCGCTCATGGTGGGAACGCTTGCACTGGTCAAAAACCTCGACGTGGTCATGCGCTACAAGTACACCTTTGGCATTATCGGCATCATTCTGCTGATGCTGCCTATCTTTATCGGCACCACGATCTCGGGCTCCAAGCTGTGGATTCGCATCGCGGGCTTTACCATCCAGCCTGGCGAGTTCGCCAAGGTCTTTATCGTCCTGTTCCTGGCCGGCTACTTGGCCGAGAACCGCGAGCTGCTCTCCATCTCCAACCGCAAGATCCTGGGCTTTAAGATCCCTCGCCTGCGACTGCTGCTGCCGCTGTTTGCCGTGTGGGGTGTGTGCCTGCTCGTCGTCGTCTTCGAACGCGACCTGGGTTCGGCCGTGCTGTTCTACACCATCTTCTTGCTGATGCTCTACGTTGCCACGGGACGATTCTCGTATGTCGTTATCGGTCTTGCGCTCTTGGCCGTTGGAGCCGTGGGCGCCTACAAGTTCCTGTCGCACGTTCAGGTGCGTTTCCAGGTTTGGGTCGATCCGTTTAAGGACGCCCAGGGCCAGGGCTACCAGATCGTCCAGTCGCTCTTCTCGCTTGCCGATGGCGGTCTGGTCGGTGTTGGCATCGGCAACGGCATGGCCAACAACATCCCTGTCGTCGAGTCCGACTTTATCTTCTCGGCTATCGGCGAGGAGATGGGCCTTTTGGGCGGCGGCGCCGTGCTCATCCTGTTTATGCTCTTTGCCGTGCGTGGCCTCACCACGGCTGCCCGCGCTAAATCCGACCTCGCTGCCTTTAGCGCCACGGGCCTTACGGCCGCCATCAGCTTCCAGGCCTTCTTGATCGTTGGCGGCGTAACCCGCCTGATTCCGCTGACCGGCGTCACCCTGCCCTTTATGAGCCAGGGCGGCTCCTCTCTGCTGGCGAGCTTTATCATCGTCGCGCTCCTGCTGCGCGCCGGTGACGAGGCGACCGGACGCGAGGCCGAGCTTACCGGCACCGGCACCATGGCCGCCATCACCGATGATCAGGTCGCATCTGCCGCCGCCCCGACGGGCACGCGCTTTGCCACCTCGTCTTCCTACGGCAGCGGCAGCCATTCCATCGGCTCGCGTATGCGCCGTCGCCTGCTCGACACGCCTGAATCCGGTGTGCTCGGCCGCGTTGCGCTCGCCAACCGTCTAACCCGTGCGGTGCTCGCCTTTACGGCGCTGTTCGCCATCCTTATCGGCAACCTCACCTATGTCCAGGTCATCAAGGCCAAGGACTATCAGGACATGCCGACCAACAACCACACCATCGCCCGCTCCAAGTACATCCAGCGCGGTTCCATCATCACGTCCGACGGCGTGACGCTGGCCGAGTCGCTGCAGCAGGAGGACGGCACCTACGTACGCTCCTACCCCAACGGTAACCTGGCAGCGCACGTGGTTGGCTATGTGAGCCAGCAGTATGGCACCACCGCCATCGAGAGCGTCATGAACGACACACTCACCGGCTCTAAGGATTACTCCAGCTGGAACAACGCCATCGCGTCGCTCGCGGGCCAGACCCAGCCGGGCAACACCGCCAAGCTCACCATCGACTCGCGCATCCAGACGGCGGCCGAGCAGGCACTCAAGGGCTTTAAGGGCGCTGTAGTGGTCATCGACCCGCGTACCGGCGCGGTGCTCGCATGTGCCAGCTCGCCCACCTACGACAACACCAACATCGATGCCCTGCTGCAGACGGGCGGCGGCGAGGACGGCTCCATGTACAATCGCGCCATGGACGCGCTGTACACGCCGGGCTCAACGTTTAAGGTCGTTACGCTTTCCGCGGCACTCGAGACCGGTACCGCCAGCCTTACCAGCACCTACCAGGCGCCCGGCTCCATGGACATCGGCAACGCACCGGTCACCAACTATGCCAACGAGAGCTACGGCACCATCAGCCTGCAGCAGGCCTTTGCCGTGTCCTCCAACGTCGTCTTTGGCCAGGTGGCAAACGAAGTTGGCGCAAACACGCTCGTGCAGTTTGCCAACGCCTTTGGCTACGGCCAAAAGCTCGGCCAGGACCTGACCTCCGCGGCCTCCATCATGGCCGACCCGTCGCTCATGACCGAGTGGGAGACCGCCTGGGCCGGCGCCGGCCAGCCTGTCGGCATGGACCACACGCCCGGCCCGCAGACCACCGTCATGCAAAACGCCGTGATTGCCGCCGCCATCGCTAACAGCGGCGTGGTCATGGACCCGTACTTTGTAGCCCAGGTACTCGCCCCGGACGGAACCGTGGTCAAGACCACGCAGTCCCGCTCGCTTGGTCAGGCCGTCAGCTCCGCCACGGCCGACCAGGTCAAGCAGGCCATGCTTGCCGTCGTCCAGTCCGGCACCGGCACCGATGCCCAAATCCCCGGCGTCAAGGTCGCCGGCAAGACCGGCTCGGCCGAGACTGGCGGCACCAACGTCAACTCGATGTTCGTTGGCTTTGCACCTTACGATTCACCCACGGTCGCCATCTCGGTGGCCTTGGAGGATTTCGACAAGCATGACGTCAAGGCCGCCAAGATCGCCGGTATCGTCCTGACCGCGGCGCTTGCCGCACAGGGAGCGTGATGCCCATGATCGAATCGGACACCCGAGGCGCGCCGCGGCCTAAGGGTTAGCGGCAACGCGTCACACGGCCCCAGCGGCCACATCGTAGGTACTACACACATCGTTGAGCGAATAGTTATGTTAGGAGCAGGAATGGAACAGAGGGTCCTCGGGGGAAGATACCTCCTCAAGGATAAGGTGGGAACAGGCGGCATGGCGACCGTCTACCGTGCACAGGACCAGGTTCTCGACCGCACGGTAGCCGTCAAGATCATGCTGCCGCAGTATGCTAGCGACGCGACCTTCGCCGCACGCTTTAAGCAGGAGGCCCAGGCAGCAGCCGGTCTCTCCTCACCCTATATCGTGGGCGTCTACGATTGGGGCAAGGACGGCGACACCTATTACATCGTCATGGAGTACCTGCGCGGCACCGACCTTAAGAGCGGCATCAAGAGCCACGGCGCCCTCGACCCCAAGAAGGTCGCCCAGATCGGCTCGCAGATCAGCTCCGCGCTTTCGGTCGCCCACAAGCACGAGATCATCCACCGCGACATTAAGCCGCAGAACATCATGGTGCTGCCCGACGGCAACATCAAGGTGATGGACTTTGGCATCGCGCGCGCCAAGAACAGCCACCTCACGCAAGACAACAACGTGCTGGGAACCGCCCACTACGTCAGCCCCGAGCAGACCCGTGGTCAGGACCTCGGCCCCACCTCGGATATCTACTCGCTGGGCGTCGTGATGTACGAGTGCGCCACCGGCCGCGTCCCCTTTGACGGTGACGACGCTATCTCGGTCGCACTCAAGCAGGTCAACGAGCTGCCTATTCCGCCGAGCCAGATCAACTCCGGTGTCGACGCCGACCTTGAGCGCATCATCCTCAAGTGCATGGAGAAGGACCCGGCAAACCGCTTCCAGACCGCCGACGAGCTGCGTCAGGTGCTCAACAGCTACCTGTCGGGCCGTGCCGTCAACGTCTCGGAGCCCACGCGCATCATCGGTGCCCCCGGTGAGCTGGGCGCCACCAAGACTCGCGAGCTTTCCGATCAGACGCGCGCCATGGTGCGTCCCGTCTCGGGCGTGAGCGGCCAAAATACCGCCCGCAGCTCGGTTTCGGGCTCCACCGGCTCCTACGAGGTCGAAAAGCCCAAATCCAACAAGAACAAGATCATCGCCGCCGTGGTGGCAGCCGTTGCCGTCATCGGCATCGTGGTGGCCTTTGCCACAGGACTCTTTGGCGGCGAGCAGGTCACCGTGCCCGATGTGCTGGGCAAGGACCAGCAGACTGCCGTCGAGCTGATCAAGGAAGCCGGCCTCGAGGTCGGCACCATCGACCAAAGCTACAACGACGATGTCGACGAGGGCAAGGTCGCCGAGCAGACGCCCAACGGCAACACCAAGAAGACCAAGGGCACCAAGGTGAACCTGGTAATCTCCAAGGGCCCCAAGCCCTCCGAAAAGGTTGAGGTTCCCAAACTTGTCGGCCTGACCAAGGACCAAGCAGAAGCCGCACTGGCAAGCGTTGGCCTGAAGGGCAACGCCTCCGAGGAGGCCAACGAGGCTGATGAGGGCCAGGTCTTTGAGCAGGGCACCGAAGCCGGTAAGGAAGTCGCGAAGGGCACGACCATCTCGTACAAGGTCTCGAGCGGCCCGGATACCACGTCCGTCCCCGACCTGACCGACATGACCGAGGCCCAGGCGCGCAACGCCCTCGATATGGCAGGCTTTGGTGTCGACGTGAGCTACCAGGAGAACGACTCGGTTACCGAGGGCACCGTGATCAGCTGGAACCCCAGCGGCAAGCAGAAGCCCGGCGCCACGATTACCGTCGTCATCGCCAAGAAGTCCGGCAAGGCCACCGTCCCGGGCAACCTGTACGGCAAGAGCATTTCCGCCGCCGTTACCGCGCTCAACAACGCCGGTTTCTATAACATTGGCTTCTGTGACCAGAACGGCAATCCCGTAAGCGGTAACGAGGATGCCACCGTTACGGGCGTCTCCCCCACTGGAAAGCAGTCCACCGACAGCACGATTACGCTGACGGTCGCACTTTCTGGTTCGGGCTCGGGCTCGGGCACGAGCACGGGCGACGATTCCGGTACGACCAACTAGTCGCCACCCCACCGCTCATCGCGGCTTTCGCCGCAAACATATTCGCTCACAGGCGCCCGCTTGCTCCCCCAGCAAGCGGGCGCTTTGCGTGTCTCAGTAGACATCTGGTGATTTGATTTGGAAAATGTGGACGGACCCGCAGCCGGACGGGTAGAATGTGTCTAGAAAACGACGCATCCCGCGTAAGTGTTAAGGAGCGCGGGCGGCCTAGTTTTCTAACGTGTTAAACGGCCGGGCTGCAACCCCGGCCGTTTTTATTTGCGCTTGCGGCGCAAACGCCGAGAACCGTCCGCACCGCGCGTGCGCCTACGGACCTTAAACCGAACCTCATACGAATCAAGAAACGTAATGATGAACGTGCCGACCGTCGCAAGGGCGGCGAGCGCGTTAAGGAATTTCAGCAATTGGGGACCTCCGATCAAGTCTTCGGCCGCCCGCGCACGGGATGCATCGCACACACGATTCTAACCGATGCAGCCCTGATGATGCGGGCGACGGGAGGGGTGGCGCGAGCGGAGCTAGACGAAATGCGACCCATGGGAGGGTTACGGAGAGCCGCAGCGAGAGCGGTGCCGCGCGTCGCAAGGGCCGCCCATAAACGGGACCCATCGGCCGCGAGGCCGATTGCTACGCCCTCGCGCAAGCGGCCGAGCTAGAAATCAATCGTCCTGGCGACGTTCTCAACGTTCTTCCTATGGGCTGCCCGGGAGACCTCTTCACGCGCTCGGCGCTGCCTTCTGCTTATATGCTGGGGCGCAGACGACAAGAACATAGTCCGACGACCTGACCGACTGCTCCATGAACTGAGGCAACCTGTCACCCAGTTCGAGATCATATTGGTCCAGGACTGCATCGATCCCGTCCGACAGAAGGCGGTTGGCCAGCGCCTTTATCCATTCGCGGTGTTTTTCGCTTTCCCATGCGTAGGATATGAAAACCTTAGTCAACATGACCCCAAAGACTGGTCCGTAATCTACAGTCGCTCATATGCCCTCTTCACGAGCTCACCCATTAGCCTCCTGCGCTGACCGAGGAAGTCCTCGTAATCAAGCTCTTCGAATCCGAGGGGCAGGGCGTGCTCCTCGCAGTTGCGGCGGTATTCGTCCTCGCCCAGGGCTTCACGGTACTTCCTGACGTACTCGCTCGGCGCGTCGTCCGAGATGTAGATGTTGTTCTGGTAGTCAACGAGGGTGAAGTTGCCTCGGTTGCTGCGCTGCGAAAGGTAGCCCTTGGCCTTCAGGTAGTTATCTGGGAACAGATGGTGCTTGTCCAGGGCCTTCTTGGAGCCCGACGAACCGGTATGCAGCAGCTGAGAAAGAGGAGCCGTGCTGAACAGCACCTTGGCACCGAGCACGACCTGAGCCGCGACGAAGCCCCACCAGGTCGGGCCCGCCGCCTCGTTTGCGTCGAGGGAGCTGGGCAGCGTGATGGAGAAATAATCGTCCGTCATGATGGCGGCGAGCCTACGGTCGAAGTACGCCCGGAACTCATCGGCGGTCTCAAGGCGCGAGACGTCGTTAAGCTGCTGCTCGAACTCGGATTCGAAGGACCCCACATAGAGCCCCGTTATGGCTGCGGCGAAATACCAGCGCCGCACGAGCCTGCGCACAGCCAACGGCTCCATACCGAACTCGTAGCGCCCGATAAGGTAAAACGCATAACAGAACATGAGCGCATTGCCCGACCCCACCTGGTCGGAACAGACATAGCCCGCCTCCGCCAGCGTGTTGATGAAGGCATGCCAGTTGTTCAAGTCGAGCACGAGATCGAGGGCGCGACCGAACGTGGCAAAGTTCTCGGCCCGCGTCTCGGGCGTCGTTTCCTTTGTCTTGAGATCTCGCCCGCGAAGAATCTGGTAGGCATAACGCAGGCGACCCCTCTTGAACCCCACGCCCACCGTGGCGCGAATGATATGCGTCGGCGAGACGGTCATGAGCGGGTTGTACGAGGTGCCCTTTGCGGGCGCATGGCTCATGGCGCAGAACTCCTCTATGCGCTCCCTCATGGCAGGTTCGTAGACCGAAAGCAGGGTCATGATGAAGTCATCCTGCTTAAGCGCCTGCCCTTGCGAGTTCACACGCACGAAGATGTCCGATACGGTCTCCTCGTCAGCCGATTCGGAAATCTCCAGCGTCGGCAGAAGATAGCGCTCAAGCCCGAGTAATGCGTTGAGCCCGCTCTCGACGGCGTCCTCGCCGCCATCGTCGAGTTCGGGTTCTCCCTTTTTGGCATTCGCCTCGTTAAGGCGCTTGATGAACGCCCTGCGATAGGCGCTCAGCTTGTTGTCGTGGTTCGCCGCGAAGGCCTCGGATACGTCGGGCACATAGCGCGAATCCTTCTCGGTCGAGGCATCGGCATTCTTGAATGAGCGTGCGACGGGGTCGTAGGCGATCTTCACCGTTCGCTCCCTGAAGTTCTTGTCTCGCACGGGTACGCCGTACAGAGAGCTCAAGAGGGCAGTGAGCCTCTGCTGTCCGTCGATGACAAGGGACTTGGGGACGGCATACACCTTTTGGTTCGAGCCTATGGCAGACTTCTTGCCCGCATCATCGCTCGGAGAGTCCCACAGCATCACATAGCCGATAGGGTATCCGCGAAGCATGGAATCAAGCAGATCGCGAACCTTTTCATTGCCCCACACGAAAGGCCGTTGCAGATCAGGCAGGCCAATCTTGCCCGTCTGAACATCCTTCAGGATGTTACCGACCTCCAGCGATATGGGATTGTAGATAGAGTTGGGCACTATAGTTCACCGACCTTCTTGGCGTACAGGTTGAAAAGATGGGCGACTATCTTCTCCTCGTCCCCACCGAAGTCGACGCCATAGGCGGCCTCAACGGCAGTGTCGAGCGCCTTGTGCGCCGCCATCAGCTCGGGGAAGAACGTCTCGTTCTTGGGATCGTACATGTCCGCGAGCGTCGCACCTTCTTGGGCATCCCGGGCGTCGAGCACGGCTTGGGCGCAACGCTCGACTTCCTCGCGTTGGGATTCCGTGGGCTCGGGCCAGACGAAGTTGTTGTAGTCAATATTGGCCGAATACTGGTAATCGTCCTTCAATCTTCCGGTTACGATCCTAACCCATGCATTATGGAATTGAGATTGCAGAATGCCATAGTGATAGAGAGAGGCATTAGGTATCAATCTAACCTTGTTGCTGCAAAATATCTCTGGACCAACAAAGCCCATTGGAACACGTTTCCTTCTGCTTGAAGACACCTCTGGGATGATGATGGAACTTCCCTCGGGCATGTTCTCAACGTGAAATCTCGTTGGCTTATCTGCTATTTTCCGGGTTCCAGCGCTTTTACTTGCAAGCCTGTATTCACGAACCTGTTCTACTCTCTTTCTGCACTCAGGAAGCTGCTTTAGATCTGAGAAGGTTGCCTCCCCAAGCCACAGGCACCAGCGGTGATAGCCATGAATGAACTCTTTTGATCCAAGCCATGGATGGAAGAAGCCTTCGGCCTTTGGCTCTTTCTTCAGGAAATCGTCTTTCTCCTCATCGGTAAACAGGTAGAATCCCCCATCAATAGGTTTATTTCCGATGCCCATTTCCGGAACATCACAAATAGGCTTGCTGCGGCTGTAGATGAATACATCAGGGGCGTCTTTCAGATACGCATTGATTCGAGCCGTGGGAATCTGTTCTTCGTCGCTGTCCGGGGTCGCGTGGTAGAAGAGCGTCTTGGTCCCCGACTCGCGGGAGAACCCGACGATGACACAGAACACGTGCGCCTTGTCCGCAGCCTCGTTGTCCCACCTGAACGTGTTGTGCGCGAAGTCGATGTGGATACCCAGGTCGTACAGGGGTTTCCAGAGGTTGGCGACCTGCTCGCCCTGACATATCGAGTTGGTAGAGACCAGGGCGCAGCGCGTGCGCTTTCCCTGTGTGAACCTCGCGGCCTTCATGTACCAGGCCCCGCAGTAGTCGATGTTGCCCGCGTTCTTCGCACCATCGAAGACCTCAAGGAGTTCGGCCTTTTGCTCCTTGGACTGGTTGCGGGCCCCGAGGAAGGGCGGGTTGCCCACGAGGTACGTGAGGTCATCGGGGAACACCTCGGACCAATCGGTCTTGAGGGCGTTGCCCTCATGGAGGTTGCCGAGGCTCCTGAGCGGCAGGAAGTCGAAGTCATAACCGACGTATATCTCCTGCGTCTTTCGGAGCATCTGCTCCTCGGTGATCCAAAGGGCGGTCTTGGCGACCGAGACGGCGAAGTCGTTTATCTCGATGCCGTACAGTTGATCGAGAGATACGCGGACGGGGCTGTCCTGCGCAATGACGAGGGACGTCTGCCCCGCGTTGCCGGTCTCCTCGCTGAGCTCGTCCTCGATGATTCGGTTCTCGATGGTGCGCAGCTGCCGGTACGCCTCGGTAAGGAAGTTGCCCGAGCCGCACGCGGGGTCACCGATGGTGATGGAGGCAACCTTGTCGTGCAGCCTCGCAAGGGCCTGCTTGCGTTTCGTCGCCGTCCTCTCGCCCTCGGCCTCGTGCAGCTCGTCCCACAGCTCGTCGAGGAAGAGCGGCTTGAGGCAGCGCTCGATGTTCTCCACGCTCGTGTAGTGCATGCCCCCGGCATGGCGGGTCTCGGGGTTCAGCGTCCCCTCGAACACGCCGCCGAAGATGACGCCCGAGATCTCGCGCCAGTCGAAGTCCTGGGACGCGTCGGTGATGACCTCGAGAATCTCCGGGGTCATCTGCGGGACGATGATGGAGGAGTCGGCGAACAGACCGCCGTTCACGTACGGGAAGGCCGCGAGGTCCTCGTCCATGTACTCGTCCCGCTTGTCCAGGGGCGTGTCGATCGCCTCGAACAGGTCCACCAGCTTGCGGCGGAGCTTGGCAGGGTCACCCTCGCAGTACCTACCGAACGCCTGGTGCGATTGCAGGAGGTCGGCGTCCTCGGCGTAGAGCAGGAAGATGATTCGGGTGATGAGCACGTTGAGCGAGCGCTGCTCCTCCTGCGCGCGCTCGTCCTTCTCCTCGATGTGGTGGTACTGCTTGGCGAGGGCATCGTAGAGCCTGGAGACGTAGGCCCCGGCCTCGATGGAGAGCTGCTGCTCCTTGTGCAGGCGGCTCGTCTCGTTGGAGGTCAGGAAGGAGAGAAGGTACAGGCTGTCCTGGAGCTCTTCGAGGGAGAACTCCTGCACGGTGTCCTCGGGCCGCTCGTTGTCGAGGTCGTAGAGGCGGAAGGTCCCGAAGTTGCACGTCATCACCCAGCGGGGGCGCTCGGAGTACGGCAGGTGCCGCGCGTACCACATGGCCTGCTGGAGCGGCGTCTCCATGCCGCCGTTTCTGGGCTCGGGTTTGTCGAGGTCGATACCCCACGACTTCTGCTCGCACAGGAAGTTGTGGTCGGAGACGAACACGTCGATGCGGCGGCCTCTCACCTTCCGCTCGAAGTCGACGAAGCTGTCTATGGTGTTGGACGGGATGCCCAGGACGTTGATGAGCAGATCTACCCAGAACTTTTGCGTGTCCTGCTGCTCGTTGTTGGAGCCCGCGGGGATGGCGGCAAGGCGCTTCTGCCACCGCTTGACGAACTCCTTTGCCTCTTTCTTGCTGGCAGGCATACCGGACCTCCTGCGTCGTTGTCACTTTCGGACAATTTTAAGGGGTAAAAGCCCTCTTCCAAGCGGAAGGGCGAGTTTTCAACGGTCCACGGTGTCGCAGGGTCCCAGGCTAAACCCGAAGACGCCGGGGCTGTTGGAAACTCGCCCATCTCACAGCAACGTCACCCTAGGTTTTCAACGCTTTCCATGGCCGAAGGGCTTCTTATAAGCCCGTAGGCTGTGGGAAGGGTTGGAAACCGGACTTTGGGCATAGCCCTTCACAAAAAAACTTTCTACCCAAATTCTACCCAACTGACGTTAACGATGCCCTTATATAAGAAAGCAGGTCAGACGATTTATACCGTCTGACCTGCATTTACTTCTGGTGCCCCCGGGCGGATTCGAACCGTCGACACCCGCTTTAGGAGAGCGGTGCTCTATCCCCTGAGCTACGGAGGCATGTTGTACTAGTGTAGCAGATTTACGCCGTTGTAATACAGCGTATAGCCACTCTTCGAAGTTGCGGTGGAACAGCCCTCCGGAAAGTGTGTCCCACTATCCAGGCAAATTCTGGGTCAAACTTTCCCAATGGGACCTCGCTGGAAACTGTGTCCCAGAATTTCGGCTCGAAACGGGACACGGTTTCCCAAACGACCCCGTTCCGGAAACTACATCCCGGAATCGGCGCTCGAACTGGGATGCACTTTCCCAATCGAGCCCCATGGGAAACTGCGTCCCACTTTGGGGGGCGCTCTTTAATGACTAGTTACCTTTGTGGAAGAGGTTTTTGATAACGGAGGGGATGCTCTTGGCGCCCTTGGCCGTCACATCGATAAAGTCGGGCGAACGCACAAGCTTATCCTCGTCGACGTACTTGCGGACAGCACGAAGCGTCTCTTTGTCGTCGCGCGTCGAAAACGTAAAGTGACCGTTGTCCTTGGTGAAGATGGCAAAACGCGTGATCTTCTTGGTGCCGCGTAAAACCTCGGCGGCAATATAGTCGACCTCGTCCCACGGGATTTGAATATAATCCTCGGGATTGCGCTCGTTGTAATACTCGAACGCCTTATTGCCCACCATCACGTTACCGTGGCTGGTAAGCCCCATCAGGCAGGTTGCCGGCGTTGCCAGATCGACCGTGCTGTTCTGAGATTGCGCCATACGCGCCTCGCCCTCCAATAAAAACAATCGGACCGCATCCAGTGTACCCACCGGGTGCGGTCCGTTTCAATGGCTCAAAAGCCCTTACCTAGCAGCTCTCGGTCTTAAGCCGAAGCGTGCTTACATGAAGCCGCAGAAGCGACCGATGATGCCGACGGCGAAGAGAGCCAAGATGATGACGATCGGGCTGACCTTCTTCTTGAGGAGCTTGCAGACCAGCAGGGTCAGGCACACGGCGGCAAGGCCGGGGATGAGCTGATCGAGGTTGGCCTGAAGCGTGGTGACCTTCATCTGATCAAGGGCGGTAGCACCGACGGAGTTGTACATCGTCAGCGCTTCCTTGATACCCTCGGAACCGGAGGGCAGGCTAGCCCAGTCGATAAAGGCGCCAGCAGACTGCTTGACCGTGGAGACGATCGGGGTGAAGGAAATGGACACCCAGCGCTCGACCAGGGCGCCGATGATGAACATACCCAGGATGGAAGCGCCCTCGGTGACCTTGCCCATCAGACCACCGGAGAGGTCCTTGGCGATGGAGGAGCCGACCTTGTAGCCAAACTCCTGCGTGTACCACAGGAAAGCGTAACGGATGATGTTCCACGCGAAGAAGAACAGCAGCGGACCGACGATGCTGCCGGACATGGCCAGGGAAGCGCCCAGAGCGCCCAGAATCGGGCGAAGGGTGAACCAGAAGACGGGGTCACCGACGCCGGCGAGCGGGCCCATCATACCGACCTTGACGCCCTGGATGGCGACATCATCGATCGGAGCACCGTTGGCGCGCTCCTCCTCGAGGGCGAGGGTAACGCCAATGACGGGGGCGGAAACATAGGGGTGGGTGTTATAGAACTCCAGGTGGCGCTTAAGAGCGGCAATCTGGTCATCCTTGCTGGTGTAGAGCTTCTTGATCGCAGGGATCATTGCGAAGCACCAGCCGCCGTTCTGCATACGCTCGTAGTTCCACGAGCCCTGAAGGAACTGATGACGGAAGCAAACCTTCTTGCGGTCAGCCTTGGTGAGCTGAATCTTGTTCTCTGCCATATGTATCACTCCCCTCCTACTCGTAATCGTTCAGAATGTCGCCGAGCGGGTCGCCGGAGCCACCGCCCATGCCGCCACCCTGCTTGGCCAGATCCTTAAGGCCAAGGTAGATGAGGGCAAGGGAGATGCCAATGAGACCAAGGGCGATCAGCGTGAGCTGAGGGATGGCAGCAAGGACGAAGCCGAGGACGAAGAACGGCCAGGTCTCCTTGGTGGCCATCATGTTGATGACCATGGCGTAACCGACGGAAGCGACCATGCCGCCGCCGACAGCCATGCCGCCGGACAGCCAGTCGGGCATAGCGTTAAGCGCGTTGGTAACGGCCTCGGCCGGGATGACGCACAGAAGCACTGCCGGGATGGCGATACGAAGGCCCTGCATGAGGATGGCAGCATACTGCCAGCGCTCGATGCCGGAGAAGTCGCCCTTCTCGGCGCAACCGTCCATGGCGTGAGCGATAGCGGTAGCAATGGTACGGCAGATCATGGTCAGGAACAGACCAGCGACCGACAGCGGGACGGCGACGGCGATAGCGGTGGTAACGGCCTTGGCCGAATCGGTGGCGCCACCGTTGAGGGCGAGCACCATGATGATCGAAGAAGCGACCGAGGCCAGAGCGGCGTCAGGCGCGACAGCGGCGCCGACGTTAGCCCAGCCAAGGGCCATCATCTGGAGCGAACCGCCCAGGAGGATGCCCTCCTGAAGGTGACCGGTTACGAGACCGATAAGCGTGCATGCCACGAGCGGCTGATGGAACTGGAACTCATCCAGAATGCCTTCCATACCGGCAAGCAACGCGACAATCGCAACAAGCAGAATAGTGATTGCAGACATGTATCGGACCCTCCTTTACTATGCTTGAGCGGCCAGTTCGGCCTTAGCTTTCTTCAACATGGCGTCGAGATCCTCGGAGGAATCCGAAGGAACCTTGCGGACCTCGAACTTGACGCCCTTGGCCTTGAGAGCCTCGAGAGTCTTGACATCGTCATCGCCCATAGCGACGGCGTTGGTGACGACGACCTTGCCCTTGGAGTGAGCCATGGAACCGATGTTGACTTCCTTGATGTCGACGCCGGCCTCGATGGCCTTGAGCAGATCCTGCGGGTTCTCAAAGAGCAGCATGGCCTTGGTGTCACCAAAGCGCGTGTCCTTGACGACCTCGGCCATCTTCTTGATGGGCACGACGTTGGCATGGACTCCCGGAGGGGCAGCCTGCTCGATCATGGTCTTACGGAGCTCGTCGTGAGCAACGCCGTCGGAAACCACGATGATGCGGTTGGGGTTGATCTGCTTGGTCCACGTGGTGGCCACCTGACCATGAAGCAGACGGGTGTCGATACGGACGTGGGCGATCTTGATGTGCCCATCGCCGATGACCGTTCCCGGAGGGATGGCGCCTGCAGGAGCAGCGGCGGCCGCAGCCGGCTTCTTCTCCTCGGGCTCCAGAGACTCGGGCTTGACACGCACGCCAGCCTTAGCCTCAGTCACGAGATGTTTTGCGATCGCATGTGCAGTGTTCTTTGCGTCAAAGCGCTGCGAATATGCCTCGATGAGCATAGGCAGGTTGACACCGGTGACGATAGCCCAGGAATCGTGGCCCTCGATGAGCCCGCTGATCTGGTTGAACGGCGTGCCGCCCCACAGATCAACGAGGAAGAGCACCTGCTCCTGGTCTTCGAAGGAAGCGATTGCTTCCTCGACCTTGGCACGGAAGTCGTCGGGGCCCATGCTCGGCTCGAGCGAGACCACGGCAACAGACGGCTGATCGCCAAAGACCATCGAGCCCGTCTGCTTGATTCCAGCTGCCAAGTCCCCGTGGCTAGCAAGAACAATACTTACCATCACATAACCTCCTTTTTGTCTACGTATTTCCTACACGACATGAAAGGAGTATAGCTGTTTGGTTTGTGGAATTATAGCTAAATCCGCAAAAGGTTGGATTATTTGTTTAAACCCTTGATTCTCATTTTCATTGCAACAGCCTCAGGACTCAGCGCAACGCGTTGCGCTGAGTCCTGAGGCGCGAATCCGG
>JAXJMO010000004.1:0-21472 GCA_036313175.1 Collinsella sp.
AAAGGGACAGCCCCTTTGTCGCATCGGCTTACTAGAAAAGTAAATATTGTTTCAAGCGAGTAGCCGCCCGCCCGGGGCTTACCTATATCGTTCCACGCGCAGTTTCGCAGCGAGCGAAGCGACGCGAGAATGTTTGAGCATGGAATGATATAGGTAAGCCCCGGGCGGGAGGGATACGAGCGCCCCTAGGCGACGCCGCTGGAGCCGAAGCCTCCGTTGCCTCGGTCGGTTTCGTCTAGTTCTTCTACTTCTATGAGGTTGACCGTGGGGACTTCTTGGATGACGAGTTGGGCTATGCGGTCGCCTTTGTTGATTTGGATGTTGTTGGAGGGATCCAGGTTGATGAGGATAACCTTGAGTTCTCCTCGGTAGTGGGCGTCGATGAGGCCCGGCGTATTGACTATAGACAGGCCCTGCTTGATGGCCAAGCCGCTGCGGGGCTGGACGAAGCCGGCGTAGCCATCGGGCAGGGCGATGGCCAGCCCGGTAGAGACCAGACGACGTTCGAAGGGCTTCAGGACGCAGTCCTCGTTGGAGCGCAGATCCAAGCCGGCATCGGTGGGATGGGCGTATTTGGGAAGCTCGACGGTGGGGTCGAGACGCTTTATGTTGACGGTAATGCAGGACATGGAATCACCTTAGCTTGTCGAGCTCTTGCAGAAACTCATCGACGTCTTTGAAATCGCGGTAGACCGAGGCAAAGCGGATGTACGCCACCTTATCGATCTTGGCCAAGCGCTTGAGCACCATGTCACCCAACTCATGCGACGTGACGGCCGTCAGCGTGCGAGAGCGCAGCTCGACCTCGATATCGTCGATAATCTCATTGAGCTTCTTAGTGTCGATATCGCGCTTGATGGTGGCACGCATCAAGCCGACGAGCAGCTTATTGCGATCGAACCGCTGCTTAGTTCCGTCCGACTTAATGACCTCAATTGGGTCTTCGCATCGCTCGAACGTTGTAAAGCGGTAGTTACACGAGCAACATTCGCGACGGCGCTTAATGGTGTTATTTGACTCCTGCATACGGGAATCAACGACGCGGGTATGTGCCTTGCCGCATTTAGGACAGCGCATGGTACCTCCTCTTAAACGATAACAAGAGTACCATGCGCAGCGCGATAATGATTACGAACGAGCAGGAACCTTAAGATGCGCACTGGCGGCGAGCGAACCATGCTCCAGATGATTGACGTTACGGATCATGTCGGAAGTCTCTTGCGTGGAAAGGCCTTCGATTGGATATTCCTCGGCAAGCGACCAAAGAGAATCACCAGGCTGAACGCGAATGGTCTCGTAGGTAACGTTGGAAACGGACTCGGCATACGCGGCGTGACGAGCGCTAAAGACCGACGTAGCGAGGACAAAAAAGAGCGTGAGCGCAACGGCGACGGCAACAATCGTCGAGACCTTCAGGGCAGCGGGAGTCGGCGCGGCAACAGCATACTGAGTGCGAGCAGACTTTACGGGCAAAGGCTGATAACCGGAACGTCCACCCTTGACAACAGTAAAAGCGGGCGCGGCAGGCGTCTCGAGCTTAAGGGCGAGGTTTCCCTGGACCATATTCGTTGCGTTCATCATGTTCTCCTCTCGCGTGTTTTGCTGAGAACAGTTTTATCAAGCCGCGCGGACAAAAATGTCTAGCGCGAGAACGAATGTTCGGTTATTATTATCTTCGAACAGTTGTTCCTGTCAAGCAAAATTCGAACATTTGTTTGACATGGGTAGAGAGGATGCCCTGATGGCTCGCAAAATTACCAAGCGTCAGCAGCAAATTTACGACTTCATCAAGGAATATCAGCAGGAGAAGGGTTATCCGCCCAGCGTGCGCGAGATGGCTTCTGCCGTGGGCCTATCCTCTCCCAGCACCGTGCACGCCCATCTCTCTGCCCTGGAGGCGCGCGGGCTACTCAAGCGCGATGCCACCAAACCGCGTGCCCTGGAACTCTTTAACGAGGACGGTTCCTCTGTCTCAATTTCTAAATCTGACGAGCCCACCGCACCTCGCGGAACGGTCTCGCTACCGCTCGTTGGTCGCGTCGCGGCTGGGATTCCCATTCTGGCCGAGCAGAATATCGAAGACACTTTTACTATCCCGACCGAAATCGCCACTGATCAGGGTTCCTTTATCCTTGAGGTGCATGGGAGCTCAATGATCAATGTCGGCATCTTCAATGGCGATTACATCATCGTCCGTGAACAAAAGAGTGCCATGAACGGCGAAATTGTCGTGGCCATGATTGATGGTTCAGCGACCGTCAAGACGTTCTACAAGGAGCAGGGACGCGTACGCCTGCAGCCCGAGAATGACACCATGGAGCCTATCTATGCAACGAATCCCATCATCTTGGGCAAAGTCGTCGGCTTAATGCGCCGGTTCTCGTAATGCAAAAACGCATCACCATCTTTGATACCGTCCGCGGGTTTACGATGATTTCAATGGCAGGTTTTCACGCTTGCTACGATCTCGCCTACCTGTACGACTGGGATATGCCCTGGTTTACCCAGACCGTCTTTCAAGACATCTGGCGCGCCAGCATCAGCTGGGTATTTTTGTTTATCGCGGGTTGTATGTGCACCCTTTCGCGCAACAATATCAAACGTGCCGCCAAATACGCCTTAGCAGCACTCGTCGTCTGGCTGGCAACAACACTTGTCTCAGTCGACGATTCGGTTAATTTTGGCATCATCTACTGCATGGCCGCATGTACCGGCATCGTGGCGTTGACCGATCCCGTCCTTAAGAAGATATCGGCGAGATGGGGCATGTCGCTATGCCTTGTGTTGTTCGCCCTCACCTGGAGTATCCCCAAAACGATCTACCCTGTCCCCTACCTGGCGTGGCTGGGATTTCCGAGCCTTGGGTTTGTTTCAGGTGATTACTACCCCATCATCCCGTTTATCTTTATGTATCTTGCAGGATACTTCGCCGCACATATAGCGCAGGGAATCGATAAGACCGCCCTAAGCTGGGCCTACGCCAACCCCCTGCCGGCGCTCGCCAGCCTTGGACGTCATGCACTCCCCTTTTATCTGCTGCATCAACCCATTATTCTGGGCTTTTTGGAGCTCGTCTACTCGGTGCGATAACGCTTGAGCCGCGGCGCGATACGGGCCGGCAGCTTCGCCACAATACGAACGCCGTCCTCAAGATATTCCTCGTGCAAAAGGGTTCCCTGCTCATGCACCAGCGTGATGAGGGCGCCCTCGCGATACGGGATATCAGCAGAGAGCAACACATCGGTAGCAGCCGCCTCACGAGCAATACGGTCGACGAAATCGTCGAGTCCCTCGCCCGTCTGGGCCGAGAACAGCACGGCCTCGGGATAGCGACGACGGAAGCTCAGGCGATCAACGCTATCGAGAAGATCGATTTTATTGAATACGGTCAGCGTTAAACGCTCTCCAGCGCCGATCTCATCAAGAACGCGGTCGACAGCCTCAAGCTGCCGCTCATAGTCCTCGTCAGACGCATCTACGACTTTGAGAATTAGATCGGCACCCAACACCTCGGACAGCGTCGATTTAAAGGCATCGACCAGACCATGCGGCAGCTTTTGAATAAAGCCGACGGTATCAGTAATCGTCATGCCGCGACCGCCGGGCAGGCGATACGAACGCGTCGTCGGGTCGAGCGTAGCAAACAGCTTGTCCTGCGAAAGTACCGTAGAGCCGGTCAGGCGATTGAGCAACGTCGATTTACCGGCATTGGTATAACCGGCTAACGCGACGCGAAACGCCGGTGACTCAATGCGGCTCTTGGACTGGACATCGCGACGCTGTTCAACCTGCTTGAGCTCACGACGAAGCGCGGCAATCTTATTGCGAATCAAGCGACGGTCAACCTCGAGCTGGCTTTCACCCTGGCCAAAGCGCGAACCGATGCCGCCGCGCGTCTGCTCCTTGGCAAGATGGCTCCACATGCCACGCAGACGAGGCAACAGATATTGAAGCTGCGCCAGCTGTACCTGTAGGCGTCCCTCACGCGTCTGAGCATGCAGGCCAAAGATATCCAAGATCAGTGCTGTACGATCGATAATCTTTACCGGCTCGCCCACGGCTTTCTCCAAATAGGATTGCTGCGAGGGCGTCAGGTCGTCGTCAAAAATAACGACATCGGCATCCATGCGATGCACCAGGCCGCACAGCTCTTCAACCTTACCGGAACCGATAAACGATTTTGGATACGGCTTAACCAGACGCTGTGACAAACGCGCCACGCACTGGGCGCCAGCCGTATGGGCCAGGCGCTCAAGCTCGTCAAGCGAACAATCGAGCGGCCATGCATTGTCGCGCCACTCAACACCAACTAATATGGCACGCTCGGGCTCAGGTGCCGTGGGAACAAGGGGGAAACGGGCCATTAGGCAGCCTCAATACGATGCAGGATGTCCTCAACGACCTCATCGATCGTAAACTCGTCCATATCAAACCACACGATACGGTCATCGCGCTTAAACCACGAAAGCTGACGTTTGGCATAGCGACGCGAACGCATCTTGATGAGTTCGCGAGCCTCATCCATAGAAATCACGCCATTGAAAGCATCAATGATCTCTTTATAGCCAATTGCCTGCATCGAAGTCAGGGCATCTCCCAGCCCCTGGTCCATAAGACCGCGAACCTCATCGACAAGACCCTGCTCAAACATTAGATCGACGCGCAGGTTAATGCGCTCGTAGAGCACCTCGCGATTACGCGTCAGACCAAACCATAGAGCATGATAATGCTCGCGCGGAACACTAAACTGACTTTTTTGCTGTGCATAGGAGATACCATCATCATGCATCTCGAGCGCACGAATCACACGGCGCACATTATGGGGATGAATAACAGCAGCCGATTCTGGGTCGCGCTCGGCAAGCAGGGCATGCAGCTCTTCCTCGCCAATACGCTCGGCAAGCTCCTGATAGCCCATACGACGATCGTCCTCAAGTTCACCCGAAGGAAAGTCCATTTCATCGAGGGCGGCCTTGAGATACAGCCCCGTACCTCCGCAAAAAACCGGCAGGCAACCCGAACCAAGGAGACGTTCAACATGCGCGCGAGCGTCAGCCTGATAAAGCGCAGCAGAATATGCCACACCCGGCTCTACAATGTCGACGAGACGCAGCGGCACCGTACACTCATCGGGCGCCATCTTTGCGGTACCGATGTCCATGCCGCGATAGATTTGCATCGCATCGCACGACAGCACTTCGGACGAAAGACGAGCTGCCAAACGGTCGGCAACATCACTCTTACCAACCGCCGTCGGACCGACGATCGCAACGGCGGAAAGTCCTGCCCTGGGAGAAACCATTAGCGCGGCTCGCCCACAACGGAGCCGGACAAATACCAGGTCTTGGCAACGTCAACGTCAACATCAACGATCTTGCCAACAAGCTGATCGATGCTGTAACCCTCGGGGATAGGCGCATGCACGGTCTGATTCTTGGGACTCTTGCCCAGCAGGACCGCGTCGTTCTTTTTACTCGTTCCCTCAATGAGCGCCGGCACCACAGTATGAAGCTCACCCTGGTTATACTCGTGTGCCGTAGTCTCGATAACCTTAACCAGGCGGTTGAAACGCTCGAGAATAACCTCATGCGGCGTAGGATCGTCAATCTCTGCGGCCGGGGTACCGGCGCGCTTGGAATAGATGAAGGTATAGGCCTGAGCATAGCGGACCGTCTCGGCAAGTGAGAGCGTCTGCTCAAAGTCCTCTTCAGTCTCGCCCGGGAAGCCAACGATAATATCGGTCGAGAGCGCGATATCGGGCATGCGGTTGCGAATGCGATCGACCAGGCCCAGATAGTCCTCGCGTGTATAACGGCGATTCATCTCTTTGAGGATACGCGTGGAGCCCGACTGAACGGCCAAGTGAAGCTGCGGCATGACGGCGGGCGTCTCGGCCATGGCGTCGATGGTCTCGGGCAGCAGATCCTTAGGATGAGAAGAGGTAAAGAAGATGCGCTCCACACCCGTATCACCCACGGCACGCAGCAGATCGGCAAAACGCGGCTTGCCAAACAGATCGCGACCATATGAGTTAACGTTTTGGCCCAGCAGCGTAATCTCGCGCACGCCCTGGCGCACCAAACCGGTCACCTCGTCGACAATTTCCTCGAAGGGGCGGCTCTTTTCGCGACCGCGCACGTACGGCACGATGCAATAGGTACAGAAATTATTGCAGCCCGTCATAATGGGCACCCAGGCGTGATACTGGGTCTCGCGATGCCACGGCATGCTCATGGCATCCGTATCCTCATGCTCATTGGTGCGGATATGACGCTTGCCATCAAGGAACGCCTCGGCAATGAGCTCGGCCACATGTGCGATGGAATGCGTACCAAAGATGACATTGACGTTATCGACGTTGGTGAGCAGGCCCTCGCCATCGCGCTGCGCGATGCAACCACCAACGGCAACCACACGCTTGCCCGAGGGTGAGGGCGGGAGGCTCTTACAAGAGTTGCACTGACCGTACAGGCGAGTATCGGCGGCCTCGCGCACGCAGCATGTCATGAAGACAACAATATCGGCATGCTCGGGATCGAGCGCCATGAGGCAACCATACGAATCGAGCAGACCGCTCACGCGCTCAGAGTCGTGCTGATTCATCTGGCAGCCAAAGGTGCGGATAAAGTAGGTTTTACCGGCAAGAATATCGCGTACGGAACGCTGGTCCATGTGCATAAGTCCTAACGATGGAGAGGGGGGGGCGAATCGAGGCAAGCAGAAGCTATGCCACAGGCTTAACATCATCCATGACGACGTTATCCATAGCAGCTCGATTGATCTGGTGAACGTAAATAGAAAGACGGATGGCCGTGCGCGACTCCCCGTTAATAAGGATGTCGGAGAACACGGGCGCGCAGGAAATATCAAAACCGGTTGGAATCAAAAAACCGCGCGCGATAGCCACAGCCTTTATGGCCTGGTTGACCGCACCGGCGCCGACACACTGAATGTTGACGGGCACACCATCCTTGACCATGCCGGCGATGGCGCCGGCAACGGACGCGGGCGATGATTTGCTTGATACCTTCAGGCAATCCATGAAGAAACTCCTGCGTTTAAAAGTACGTTTTAACTGCAATAACTGTATCGTACCGAGTGGACTCGGTAAAGGCACTATTCCTCTTTGGCAAGATCGAAGGTCACAGTGATTCGATCACGCGAAACGCGAATCTTTGGGTCGCCGCAAAGGTTGAGATAGTACCGGGCGGCAAGGTCATTAAAGTCGCGCTCCACAGCACGCGAAAACTGTGCCATGTCATCCTTGGCAATACGAAGCCCGCGACGATCCTTCGCGAGATCGACAGGAGCCGGCGCATGCGAGGACGAATCACGCTCGCGCAGCAGACGCGCGGTCACACCGCGAACGGGCTTAATCTGCCCTGCCAAAATGCGATGTGCCGTGCGCTCGGACATCTCAAGACCCAAACCCGAGCAGATACGAATAAAGTCCTCGGCATCAGAGGCAAGGCCTAAACGATCGACAACCGGAAGCTCGCTCTCGTCATCAATAAACAGGAGACGAGACGTATCGAACCGACTTGACGCCTGAGCATAAAGGGTCGCGGCAATCTCAGACGGAGAACCAAGATAGACATCGCAACCACGCAGCTCCTCGAGCGCAAACTCACAGGCAGCGCGAATAATATTATGCGGGCCGCGAGCACAGACATAACGTCCGTCCTCATCCTTGACGGCCTGGGGCCAGCTGGACTGATCGGCACGCTCACTGAGGCGGTCGGCTGCAACGCTCACCTTAAAGGCTGAACCAAGATCGACGCCGGACGTGACCACACGGGCCTCGTCGGTGTTCTGCTTGATCGAAAACAATGCCATGCCACGACCGTGAACGCCCCAACGGTCCATCTTCATGCTCTCGAGCTTGGAGGTAACGCGGGCATCGAAGATTCGCTCTTGCATATCCTGCGGAACGCCCGAACCGTTATCCAGAAAGACAAGCGTGCGGACGCCATCTTCCTTGGTCGTGGCGAGATAGACCTTGTCGGCGCCGGCATCGCGAGCATTACGGAGCATTTCGATGACGATATCCTCGACATGCTGAATGTCGTGTTTTGCCTGGCGCCGCTCGGCCTCCGAAACGCGGAGGCGGACATACCCCTCGCCAAGGTTCTCCTCGACGCGAAGGTTGCCCTCCCCCGACATCGACGCGATAAATGAGATGAGCTCGTTCGCGTCGCTCATGTTATTTAGCGATATCGACAGCGCGGCTCTCGCGAATCACGACGACGCGCACCTGACCGGGATACTCCATCTCTTCCTCGATCTGATGGGCGATATCGTGAGCCAGGACCGTGGACTGGGCATCGGAGATCTTGTCCGGCTGAACCATGACGTGGACCTCGCGACCAGCCTGCATGGCATAGGTACGCTCGACGCCTTCATGGGAGTTGGCAATCTCCTCGAGCTTCTCAAGACGCTTGATGTAGTTCTCGGCAGACTCGCGACGGGCACCGGGGCGAGAGGCGGAGACGGCATCGGCGGCCTGTACCAGGACATCGAGCACCGTGTTGGGGTCGACATCGGCATGGTGAGCCTCGATAGCGTGAACGATAACGGGCTTCTCGCCATAACGGCGGGCAAGCTCGGCGCCGATGACTGCATGCGGGCCCTCGACGTCGTGGTCGATTGCCTTGCCCAGGTCGTGCAGCAGGCCGGCGCGCTTAGCGGTCACAACGTCCAGGCCAAGCTCGGAAGCCATCACGCCGCACAGATCGGAAACCTCGAGGGAGTGCTGAAGCACATTCTGACCAAACGAGGTACGGTAGCGCAGGGCACCAAGGGTCTTGACGATCTCGGGGTGCAGGTCGTGGATACCGGTATCAAAGGCAGCCTGCTCGCCAGCCTCGCGCACGCGCTGCTGAACCAGGTCGGCAGCCTTGTGATACATCTCCTCAATGCGGGCGGGGTGAATGCGGCCGTCGGCGATGAGGTTCTCGAGGGCAACACGGGCGGTCTCACGACGGACCGGGTCGAAGCTCGAAAGAACGACGGTCTCAGGCGTGTCGTCGATCACGAGGTTGACGCCGGAAACCTGCTCGAAGGTCCGGATGTTGCGACCCTCGCGACCGATGATACGGCCCTTGAGGTCATCAGAGGGAATGTGCACGGAGGTAACGGTGACCTCGGCTGTGTGGTCGGCAGCGCAGCGCTGAATCGCCAGGGACAGAATCTCCTGGGCGGTCTTGTGGCACTCGGCGCGAACCTGCTGCTCGGACTCGCGAATGATCGTGGCAGCCTCGTGGGTGACCTCGCCGCGAACCTTATCGAGGAGCTCCTTGTGGGCGTCCTCACGGGTCAGGTCGGCGATACGCTCGAGCTCGGAGGTCTGCTTGGCGCAGAGCTCCTCAAGCTCGCGGGAGCGCTTCTCGACCTGACCGGCCTGGCTGGACAGCTGGTGCTCACGCTTGTCGAGAGCGTCGTTTCGGCGATCAAGGGACTCCTCGCGCTGCATCACACGGTTCTCGAGCGTACGAATCTCGCTCTTACGCTGCTTGTCCTCGGCCTCGGCGGCCTGCTTGTTCTTGATGATCTCCTCTTTAGCCTCGAGCAGAGCCTCTTTTTTGAGGGTCTCGGCCTGACGCTTAGCATCACCGATCAGGGACTCAGCCTGTGCGTGTGCCGACTGGATCTTTTCGTCGGCCTCGTGAAGACTACCCTGCTTGGCGGTGCGCATGTAGGCAATGGCGGCGATGGCACCCAAAACGATGCCAACGAGCGCTGCGATGATAGGCATGCTCACTCCTTTTTATGGATTCGTTACACAACAAAGCGAACCGTCCTTACGAACGGCTCGCGACATTTGAGTAATATGGGCGCAGCTTATGCGGGTCGGATACAGATAAACATATAAACAAACTCATCACAGATGAGCACATATCACAAAGCAAATGACAGTGTTTATCGTACGTTGAACCACAACAACTGTCAAATAAATGGCCCCGGCACGGCGGCTAAAACACGGTGAACGGCAGGGCCACAAAACACATACGCCTAAACCGCACATTCCTCGCGTTCGGCATCGAGACGTGCCTTAACGGCATCGGCGGCGACGTGATACGAGAAGCCCTTGCCCATCAAAAACCGAACCAGTTTTTCGAATTCGCGCGTCTCTGGAACACGCCGCTTGGCGAGCAGGGCTGACGCACGCGCCAAATCGTCTTCGACGGCAAAATAATCCTCGGGATAACCGGGAATGTCATCGAGCACGACATGACGGCGCTTGAGCTCGGTCTCGATTTTGCGCTGTCCCCAACCGCGCCGCTTGCGCTCCTCGATAAAGTACGAGCAAAAGCGGCTCTCGTCTAAAAAACGATACTCGGTGGCGCGCTCGACGGCGAAATCGATCGCAGGCTGGTGAAAGCCGTAGCGAGCCAGCTTGTCACGGACTTCACCCGTCGCATGGTCGCGGCGCGATAACATCTCGGTCACCATGGTAAGTGCACATTTACGCTCAATGAGCTGCACCGCCTCACGGAAGTTGTCCCAATCACAGGGAAGATCGGGGCGGTTTTTGACATACAGCCGCGCGACCCGCACGGGAATCCAAATGGACCGCTCAAAACCGCCCTCAAGCTCACAATCGATATGTGCGCAAGGCTTTTTGGACGCATACCCGCTCGAGAACGAGGAGGCCGCCTTCTTATCGGGAAAGACGACCGTGGCCTCGGTCACCGTATACGACATGAGCGTAACCGCTACTCGTCGTCATCATCGAGCATGGCGGAACCATCGATGGCGTAAAGCTCGTCAAACTCCTCAGGCGCAGGCTGATCGGTCAGCTCGACCTCGGACGGAGCATCGTCATCAAACTCAAGTCCACAGGCAAGGCGGACCTTATGCTCAATCTCGTCGGCACAATCGGGGTGTTCGCGCAGGAACGCCTTGGCGGCCTCGCGACCGTTGCCGAGCTTATCCTCGCCATAGGCAAACCAGGAGCCCATCTTCTTGCAAATGCCGCACTCGACAGCCATGTCCAGAATCGAGCCCTCCTTAGAGATGCCCGTACCGTACATGATGTCGAACTCAGCAGAACGGAACGGAGCTGCCACCTTGTTCTTAACGACCTTGGCGCGCACGCGGTTACCGATAACCTCGTCCTTAAGCTTAATGCTGTCGATGCGGCGAATGTCGATACGCACCGAAGAGAAGAACTTAAGGGCGCGGCCGCCCGTCGTGGTCTCGGGGTTGCCGAACATGACGCCGATCTTCTCACGCAGCTGGTTAATGAAGATGCACGTCGTGTTGGACTTGGACAGCGAGCCGGCGAGCTTGCGGAGCGCCTGGCTCATCAGGCGAGCCTGAAGACCGACCGTAGTGTCGCCGATTTCTCCCTCGATCTCGGCACGCGGGGTCAGCGCGGCGACGGAGTCGACGACGATAGCATCGATGGCGCCGGAACGCACGAGCATGTCAACAATCTCGAGCGCCTGCTCACCCGTATCGGGCTGGGAAATCAGTACCTCGTCGATATCCACGCCAATGCGCGCGGCATACGTGGGATCAAGCGCGTGCTCGGCATCGATAAATGCCACAACGCCACCCATTGCCTGGGCCTCGGCCAGGATCTCGAGCGAAAGCGTCGTCTTACCGGAGGACTCAGGACCGTAAATCTCGACGATACGGCCGCGCGGCACGCCGCCGATACCCAGCGCGGCATCGAGGGCCAGGGCGCCCGTGGGAATGGCCTCGACCTCGAGCTCGGGGCCACCGTCGCCGTACCTCATGATGGAACCCTGGCCGAATTTCTTCTCGATCTCGGCCTTGGTGGTGGCGATCATCTCATCGCGCTCTTTACCCGTCGTGCGAGCATGAACGGTACGTACGGGACCTGAATTCTTGGCCATGAATAGCCCTCCTCTTAACAACCTGCATCGATAATAAACGAACGGCTGTTCGTGGTCAACCGTTCAGGCCAATCATATGCAGGCGGTCTTTCCAAAACCCAACCAAACGCCGACCAAACACTGACCAAATACTTGACCACAAAGGACCAAATATGAACAAGGCAGGCAAAAATACATCTACAACCAGCACAAACGCTAAATTTGTCAGAGGTCCCTATCTCCACAATTAAGGGGCCCTAAGGCCCCTTAAAACATGTCTATTCCATAGAGTTGAGCACAAGGGCAATGCGCCCCAATGCCGCCGCGACCGCATGGGCACGAACACACGAACGGTCGCCCTCATAGTGGCAGCGCACAGAGTCCACGACCGGCACGCCCCCATCGGCGGAACGATGCGCCCAGCCAATATAGAAAGTGCCCGCCGGATCGTCCTCAGTGCCACCGCCGGGGCCGGCATAACCCGTTGCGCTCACTGCAATATCGCTCTGGTACAGCTCCAGCGAACCCACCGCCATCTCGCGCGCGGTCTGATGCGACACCGCGGTATAGCGGTCGAGCGTCTCCTGCTCAACACCAAGAACACGATGCTTAATCTCATCGCAATAGGTCACCGCACCGCCACGCAGCACCGCCGAGGCGCCCGGGATATCGGCAATCGTCGAGGCGATCATACCCGCCGTCAGCGACTCAGCCGTCGAAACCGTCACGCCCCGAGCGCTCGCGCGCTCGACAATATCACGCGCCAGCTCCTCGTTATGTGCGGAAATCTGCTCAAAAGAGTCCGTCATACCCACCAGGACCTAGACCGAAAAGACGATCTTGCGGCAGTTCCAGAAGTACTGGGCGCCCGAGATAACGGTCAGGACAACGGCAACGGCGTACAGGAAGCGCGACACCGAGTAGATGCCGAGCGTCAGCGCCACCGGGCCAAGGTGCAAGCCGGCCATAGCAAAAACGCACAGGTAACCGCAAATGGAGACCATCGTGGTTGCCGTCTTGTACTTGCCGAGCTTATCGGCCGCAACGACCACACCGGCCGCACTCGCGACCATGCGAAGGGCGCTCACCAGCAGCTCGCGGAACAGGATAATGAACACGGACCACACGGTCACCGCGCCAAAATCCAAGAACAGCAGCAGGGCCGAGAACACGAGCAGCTTATCGGCGATGGGGTCCAAGAATTTACCGAAGTCGGTGATCTCGTTGCGCGAACGCGCCAGATAACCGTCGACCTTATCGGTGCACGACAGGATCACATACAGAATGAAGGCAGCGGCGGCGAGCGGGCCGTCGAAGGTGCTCCAATCCGTACCGGCAACACTCGTGTGAGAAAGCGCCGACACGATCATGAACACCGGGATAAAGACGATGCGAACGCACGTCACGATGTTGGCGGGCGTCCAGACACTCGTCAGTTCCTTATTGCTCTCGTTAGCCACGACGCTCTCCTACTCCACAACATGACCGATAAGCTCATAGCAGAAGCTATCGGTAAACTCGACGGTCAGAATATCGCCCACGGACGCCTCGCTGGCGTCCAGATGCACCGCGCCATCGGAATCGGGCGCCTGGAACCAGGCATGGCCGATCAGCTCGGCGCCATCCTCGGTCTCTTCGATACCGTCGACGATCACCTGGGCGCGCTCGCCCACATGTGCGGCAGTGGCGGCAAAACCGAGCGACTCGGCCAGGTCCATGGCCTCCTGGGCGCGCTCGAGCTTGACCTCTTCGTCGACCTGACCCTCCATCTTAGCGGCCAGGCTGCCCTCCTCCTGCGAGTAGGCAAAGACGCTCGTGTAGTCAAAGCCGACGGTGTCCATAAAGTCGATAAGGTCGCGGAACTCGTCGTCGGTCTCGGTCGGGAAGCCGACCATGGCCGTGGAACGGATCACGATGCCGGGGATACGCTCACGCAGATCGCGGAACAGGTCCTCGAGCTCCTGGCGCGAACCAGAACGGCGCATGGCCTTGAGAATGCGCGCGTCGCAGTGCTGCACGGGGATATCGATATAGGGCAGCACCTCGGGCGTATCGCGAATCGTCTCGATGAGTTCGTCAGTCATGCCCTCGGGCTGCAGATAGAGCACGCGGACCCAGACGTTGTGCGGGCGCACGGCCTCGGCGACGGCACGCAGCAGCTGCGCCAGATTGCGCGGCGAGCCATCGGCGACGTCCTCGTCGGCAAAGTCGGTACCCCAGATGCCCGTGTCCTGGCCGATCAGCACGATCTCGCGCACACCGCCGGCAACCAGGTCGCGCACCTCGGAGATGATGCTCTCGGCATTGCGCGAATGATAGCGGCCGCGGATGTAGGGAATCATGCAGAAGCTGCAGAAGCGGTTGCAGCCATCGGAAATCTTGACGTAGGCGACAGCACCCTCGACGGTACGTTTGACCTGCGGGATATAGGCTGCAATCTCGCGCTCGACACCCAGCACGTCATCGATGACCGCCACGATGCCGTCCTCCTCGTCGGCCTTCACAAAGGCAGCGACCTCGGGCAGCTCGTCAGGTAGGTCATCGCCATAGCGCGACGGCACGCAGCCGCACATGACGATGGGGCAAGAACGAACGCCGTCCTGAACCTCGTTGGCGAGTTCGAGCGTGGTCTCGATGCTCTCGGACGTTGCGGAGGCGAGGAACGAGCAAGTATTGACGATGGCAATATCGGCATCCTGCGGGTCGAATGCCTCCTCGTAGCCCGCGGCGGTCAAAAGAGAACGCATGCGGTCGGTGTCGACCTCGTTCTTAGCGCACCCGAGGGTGATGTAGAGCACAGAGCCCAACGGTGTATCCATGTTGGAGAGCGGTCCTTTCGATTGATATTAGCGGTAGTTGGTGAACTGCAGCGGCTGGCCGTAGTCCTGGTCGCGCAGGAACTGGATCACGGTCTGCAACGCATCCTTCGAAGCAGAGGAAACACGCAGCTTGTCGGCCTCGATGGTCACCTTGACCTTGAGCTTTTGGTCCTTGATGTCCTTGTTGATCTTCTTGGCGGTCGCCTGGTCGATACCCTCGACAATATGGCCGAGTACGCGCACGGTGCCGCCCGATGCCGCCTGAGGAGCATCCCACGAGACAGCCTTGAGGTCAATGCCGCGCTTGATGAGCTTGGAACTCAGCACGTCGATAATCTGCTTAGAGACAAAGTCAGCCGGGGCGCTGATCGTAAAGAGCTTGTCGCCCTTCGAAAGCTCGATCGTGGCGCCGGAATCCTTAAGGTCATAGCGCTGGGAAATCTCGCGCGTGGTCTGCTGGAAGGCGTTGTCGACCTCTTGCATGTTGACCTCGGACACGACGTCGAAGCTGGAATCTTTAGCCATGATGTTTCCTTTCGCGTACGAGCGGCTTAGTAGCTATCGTACGAATAGTCGGTAGAATCGGTGGGTGTCTGACCGTCAGTTGCGGTATCGGCGCCATCCGTGGACTGGGCATCGGTACCGTCGGTGGTATCGGCACCATCGGTGGTGTCGGTACCATCAGAACTTTCACCATTCTCGGAATCAGTCGTCTCCTTCTTGGGAACGGTGATCGTCACACGCGCCACGCCCGAGGTCTTGGTATCGTAACGGACCTTTTCACCGTTCTTGGTAACGGTGACATCGGAAGGCTTGGACGTGGTGATCTCGATCGAGGACTCGGGCGTGTACTCCTGCTCAAAGGGGCCAGTCGCTTGGGCGCCATAGACCGACTTGCCGTCGACCTTGACCTCAATCCACGCGGTCTTTCCCTTGGCAACGGAGACTTTGACCTTCGTGACCTCGTTCTCTTCCTTCTTGGCCGTCGTCTTGGTAGCGTCCGAATCAGTCGACTCATTCGTCGCCTCATCGGTGTCTTCGTCCTCGTCGACCGTTTCGGTCTTCTTAGAAGACTTCTTGGTCGTCGTCTTGGTAGCAGTGGGCGTCTCGGGCGTGGTCTCGGGCGCCAAAGATGCGCAGCCGCGCAGAAGCACCACGATGAGCACAATCAACAGCAGCGCAACGGCACCGATGCCGGCGTAGACGAAACGCGGATCGAGCCCGTTGTTTTGAGGAGTACGTGATCCGCCGCGTCCACGATTGGAACTGCTGCGGCCGCCTCCCTGAGGCATACGACCACGATTGCTATCGGAACGGCCGCGATAGCCACCCTGGCCCTGAAGGCTGCGCTGACCCGAGCGGGGCGCAAGTTCACCGCGGCCTTGATAGCCACGCTGGCCCGAACGCGGAGCCGAAGAACGCTGGCCATACGGCTGTGATTGAGAGAGAAGACGCGGCGTCACCTGCGTGGTATCGGCATCCGCATAGCCACCGCGAGAGCGTCCCGTAGAGGCACCACGGTAACCGCGATCGGAATAGCCGCCGTCGCCGTAGCCGGCACGAGGGTCACGCGCCACGCCTCGGGCAGCGGGAAGTGCACGGTCCTCGGGCATCGGCGTACTGCGGAACCGGTCACGCTGTGAGCGAATCTCCTCGCCCGAACCCGTCTCGGTAATATAACCGGCCTGCTGAGGACGCTGTCCATAGCGGGTCGAACGACCGCCCTGAACCATCAGGAAGCGCCCGTTATCGACCGAGGAACGCGAATTGACGTAGCCGGCGGCGTCCTGAAAACGACCGCCCTGCTGCGACGTCTCGCGTTCGTATGCCATCAGATCGTCAAAGTAGGCATTGACGACCTCGCGCGGATTGAGGCCCAAAAAGCGAGCATAGCTCGAAATCATGCCCTGCGCATAGCCGCGCGGCGGCATCGAAGCAAAGTTACCGGTCTCGAAAAACTCGATGATCTGCGGCCTGATTTTGATGGTGTTGGCGACTTGCTGAATGGAAAGGCCCATTCGGCGACGCTGCTCAAGCAGCATGTCACCAAAGCGTGCAGCCATCAGAATCCTCCAAACTCACGATCTTCACGTGCCATCTCGGCGTCGACAGACTCCAGCGCGGCAAGCCCCTCCTCGTCCAACAGGACCTCGCGCGGCTTGGAACCGTCGGGCGGGCCGACGACACCCTTTTCTTCCAGCATATCCATAATACGCCCGGCACGCGCATAGCCAACCTTCAGACGACGTTGCAGGCCAGATGTGGAGCCCAGCTGCGATTCCACCACAATATGGGCGGCTTCCCAAATGAGCGGATCATCGTCTTGCGGCTCGGCGACTCCGGTACGGACAATGCCGCCGCCACCCGCCATGGACATGGAAGCGGGCGCCACGGCAGACAGGATCTCCTCGTGGTAGTCGGGCTCGCTCTGCGACTTGACGAACTCGACGACCTCGTTGATTTCATCATCCGAGACAAAGCAGCCCTGGATACGGCGAGGCTTGCCCCAGTCGACCTTGGAGAACAGCATGTCGCCCAAACCGGTGAGCTTTTCGGCACCCATCTGGTCGATGATGACACGCGAGTCGATGCCCGTGGCGACATTAAAGGCGATGCGGTTGGTGATGTTGGCCTTGATAAGGCCCGTCACTACGTTGGAACTGGGGCGCTGCGTGGCCACGATAAGATGAATGCCGGCGGCACGGCCCAGCTGCGCAATACGCACAATCGAGGCCTCGACATCCTTACCGGCGACCATCATCAGGTCCGAGAGCTCGTCAATGATGATGACCAGGTAGGGCATCTTTTGCGGCGGGTTGTCGTAATGCTCAAACTCGCCGGCGGCCTGCTTTTCGTTGTAGGTCGAGATCTTACGCACGTTGAGACGCTCGAAGACCTTCAGGCGACGCTCCATCTCGGACACGGCCCATTGCAGAGCGCTCGCGGCCTGCTTGGGCTCGGTCACCACGGGCACATAGAGATGCGGCAAACCGTTATAGCCCGCAAGCTCGACGCGCTTGGGGTCGACCATGATCAGGCGAACGTCCTCGGGAAGCGCGCGCATGAGCAGGGTCGTGATGATGGAGTTGATCATCACCGACTTACCAGAACCGGTCGTGCCGGCGATCAGCAGGTGGGGCATCTTGGCAAGGTCGGCGACGACCGGCGTGCCCTCGGCATCTCGACCGATGGCCAGCTCGAGCGGACCGCCCTTCACATAGGGAAGCACGTCGCCCAGGTTGACGTTCTGGCGCTTGCGATTGGGGATCTCGATACCCACAAGCGAGGTACCGGGGATCGGGGCAAAGATGCGCACCGACTGAGCAGCGAGCGAAAGCGCGATATCGTCCTCGAGGCTCGAAATCTTGCTCACGCGCTCGCCCTCGCCAGGTTGCAGCTTAAAGGTCGTCACCGTGGGGCCGGCGATCCAGCCGACCACGCGGGCACTGCGGCCAAACTCAAGCAAGGTGGATTGCAGTGACTCGGCAGTCTGTTCCAGCTCCTTGTCAGATGACGCGGAGGACGCCGACTGCGGGTTGGCGTGCAGGATCTCGAGCGGCGGAAGCTTGAGGCCGTCCTCTTCTTCGCCCTCGTTATCTGCGGCGCCGCCGTCCGCTCCCCCATCGCTAGCCGCAGCCGATTCGACAGCACTCGAGGCAAACGCATCGGCAACCTTGGGATGCTTCAAGAAGTCGGGGATCTGAGGTGCTGCCGAAACAGGATTCACGGCAAACGGCGGCTCGGACTCGTCGATCTTATCGGGGTCGTCTTCCATCGAAAGCTGACCGGTTACCTGGTCGCGCTTTGCATGGCGGCGCGGCAGCAAAGTTGTCTTTGCGGTCTCAATCGGAGCCTCGTCATCCTCGTCATCGCCCTCGGTGAGCTCAATCTCGCTATCGGACCAAGACGGGTCGGGCTCGCTTGTATTGAGCTTAGGCGCAGCCTTGCCCTTCTTGGCATGGCGGCGCGGCAGCAGCGTCGTCTTAGCGCGCTCAACCTCAACCGACTCGGACACGTCGACAAACGGATTCTCGTCCTCGTCGTCATCGTCCAAAACCGGGTCCACATCGTTGCCCATGACCGTGGTCACGGCAGCATCGGAGCCCTTTTGACGAAGAATGCTCAGGTGCGGACGGGCAACGCCGGGCACCGACAGGGCTTCGTCGTCACCCCACGGGCTGGCGTTGACATCGGCACGACGGCGCTCGGCAAAATCGGCCGCACGGTCGCGAGCAGAGCGCAGCACGCCACCCACCGAAAAGCCGATGATGACCAAGCCCACGACGACAAGGCCCAACAGGACCACCATCGCGATAGGCTTACCCAGGGCATTCTGCAGCGCACTCGCAATAAACGCACCGATGTAGCCACCCGAGGCGGACAAATTTTGCGGCGTGAACATAAGGTCACACGAGACACTCGTACCCGGCACCATCAGCGAAAGAATGGAGACGACGGCGATAAAGACCACGGCTCCGCCCGCAACAGAGCGCACGTTGAGCGGCGAGTCCTCGCCTAAAAAGAGCGTGGCGGCAAACAGCAAAATAACGATCGGCAGCACGTAGGCGCCCAGACCAAAGCCCAGGTGGTAGAAACCGGCAACCGCAGCCGTAACGGGTGCAGTCGCCGGCGAAATCACGGCAATGAAGGACGCAATCGCCAAAACGGCGATGACCACGCCGGCGATATCGCGGTTGGCCGAGGGCTCGACCAGGGGCTCAAAATCGTCGAAGTCGGTCTCGTGGCCCTTATTGGCACGAAGATGGGAACCGGCACCCTTAGCAGATGCCGGTTGGTTGTTGGCTTTATTGCCTTTGGCGTTTTGTGCAGATCCGCGCGCCAAACTAAACCTCCATGACGACCGGGATGATCATCGGACGAGTGCGCGTACGACTCCAGATAAAGTTAGAGAGCGAGTCGCGCACGGCCTTGCGAATGGCATCGGAACCGCTGCTCGTAAAGCTGAACTTGCCCTTCTCAATCGTCTTCATAATAGACGCGGAGGCATCCTCGGAGAACTGGTCGTCGATGGCAAACGAGACGCCGCGGCCCGAGAACTCGATGGCCTCAATCTTCTTGTGCTTGAGCGAGACGATGGCGACGGCCGTGACCATACCGTCATTGGCGAGCTTCTGGCGATCGCGCAGGACGATGGGGTCGGTATCGCCGATACGCAGGCCGTCGACGTAGACGACGCCGGACTCGACGGGCGTACCACGCTTGACGATACCACCGCGCATCTCGAGCGTGTCGCCGTTATCGAGGATAAAGATGTGATCATCCTTGATGCCCATCTTGCGGGCCAGCTGGGCATGAGCGCGCAGATGCACGGCCTCACCGTGAACCGGCATAAAGTACGTGGGTTTGGCCATGGCCATCAGGAGCTTGAGCTCCTCCTGGCTACCGTGACCGGAGACGTGGACGAGAGCGCGGTTCTTATCCCACACGTCGCAGCCGAGCTTGGCCAGGCTGTTGACGACCTGCTGGACGGCCTTCTCGTTGCCGGGAACGGGAGTTGCTGAGAGGATGACGGTATCGCCCTCGTGGATGGAGAGCGTCTTGTGCTCGCCATTGGCCATGCGGGACAGGGCCGACAGCGGCTCGCCCTGCGAACCGGTGCACATGACGACGATCTTGTCGTCGGGCAGGTTATCGATATCGAAGGCATCGATGATATCGGCATCGTCGATGTTGAGGTAGCCCAGCTCGCGCGCGACGCGGGTGTTGGTGAGCATGGAGCGACCGGTCACAACGACCTTACGGCCGCACTTACGGGCGGCATCGCAGATCTGCTGCAGGCGATGAATGTGGCTCGAGAACGACGCGACGAACACGCGACCCGGGGCGTTCTTGATGGCGTGCAGCAGATTGGGACCAACCTCGGCCTCGGACTTGGTAAAGCCAGGAACCGTGGCGTTGGTGGAGTCGGACAACAGCAGGTCGATGCCCTGCTTGGCAAAGCGGCTGATAGCGGCATAGTCGGGCGTGACACCGTCGATGGGCGTCTGGTCGAGCTTAAAGTCGCCGGTGTGCATAACGGTGCCCTGGTTGGTGCGAATGAACACGCCCAGAGCGCCGGGGATGGAGTGCGTCATCGAGAAGAAGTCGAGCGAGATTCCGCCGAGGTTGACATGGCTGCCGCCCTTGACCTCGCGGAACTTGGGTGCGCGGATGCGGAACTCAGAAAGTTTGCCCTCGATAAAGCCAAGCGTCAGCTTACTCGAGAAGATGGGCACCTTGTTGTTGAGGTCCTGCAGCAGGTACGGAAGCGAACCGGTGTGGTCCTCGTGGCCGTGGGTGACGACGATACCGCGGAGCTTCTCCTCGTTCTCCAGAACATAGGTGTAGTCGGGAAGCACCAGGTCGATACCGGGCTGGGAGTCGTCGGGGAACATGAGACCGGCGTCGACGAGCACCATGTCGTCGCCGCACTCGAAGACCGTCATGTTCTTACCGATGCCGTCAAGGCCGCCGAGCGGGATGATCTTCAAGGGAGATGATTTTTTAGCTGCCATAGGTTAGTGTGGTTTCCTTTCTTCGAAACGGGTCTGGAACAACCAACGGGGCGCTTCTGGCAAACCGACCGTCGGGAACGTACAAACATGCATCACAGAGTCGACGCAGTAACCACAGTATGATACCCATTTGCCCACCAACAGACCACCCATGCATCAAAGCCCCATCTGAACTGGTCCATCCCGCCGGTTTCCCGTGGGGCGGGCACTGATGAAGTTTCCTGCTCTACAGTCCTGCTCACGACGGAGGCCACATTAAGTGGCCTCCTGTTCGTGCGGAACTCGCGATAAACTT
>JAXJMO010000005.1:0-3130 GCA_036313175.1 Collinsella sp.
GCGGAGCGGGGCTACAGCTGCTCGGCCGGACGCTCGGGCGAGCTAAAGCCCGAATCGAACGTGACGACGCATGAGAAGTCGGGCCGGCGCTCGTGCACGATGCGCGTGACGAGCTCCAGCAGCTCCTCGTCGGATATGTCAAAGCCGTCGGGACGCACCAGGTCAAACGAAACGAACCCGTCGTGCTCGTGCAGGTCGTGGATGGAGAGCACGGGATCGATCTGCATGACGCCGCGCTTGACCCAGCCGCGCAGGTCGTCGCCAGTGGTGGCGATGGGGTCGCAGTGCAGCGTGATATCGATGCCCATCTGGCGCTTGATGTCGTGCTCGATGGTGTCCAGAATCTCGTGGTGCTCAAATGCGTCGCCCTCGCCGGGCATCTCCACGTGGGCGCTGGCAAACTGACGACCGGGGCCGTAGTCGTGCACCATCAGGTCGTGTGTGCCCAAGACCTGCGGATAGGACATGATCTTGTCGCGGATTGCTTGGACGAGCTTGGGGTCGGGCGCTTGCCCCAACAGCGGGCTGATGGCGTCGCGCACCAGGCCCATGCCGCTGATGCAGATGAAGATGCCCACGCCCAGGCCTGCCCAGCCGTCGAGATCAAAGCCGGTCGCTTGCGAAATAAGCGCCGCCGCCAAGACCGAGCCCGAGGTGATGACGTCATTTTTGGAATCCTGCGCTGTGGCGATGAGCGTCTCGGAATCGATGCGGTTACCCAGTGCGCGGTTGAACGCGGCCATCCAGAATTTGACGAGCATGGACGTAGCCAGTGCCGCAAGGGAAATAAACGTGTAAGCGGTGGGCGAGGGCTTGATGATCTTAGTGACCGACTCGAGAATCAGGTTGATGCCGACGGCGCAAACCAGGACGGCGACGAACAGGCCGGCTAGGTACTCGTAGCGGCCGTGACCATAGGGGTGGCCTTCGTCTGCCGGGCGGCTGGCAAGGCGGAAACCGAGCAGGCTCACAATGTTGCTCGAGGCATCGGAGAGGTTGTTGAAAGCGTCGGCGATGAGGGAGACGGAGCCGGCGAGCAGACCCGCGATGCCCTTGGCCAGGCACAGGGTGATGTTGAGGCCAATGCAGACGAGGCTTGCGGCAAAACCCGCGTTGGTGCGGCAAGATGCATCGACCGGCTCGTCCTCGCTGCCGGGAACAAGCGTATGTACCAGCCGATTTACAAATAGCATAGCGGTCGTCCTCACAATCATGTTTAAGGGGATAGTGTAGCTCGCGCGGGGGCGCCGTGCACCGATGCTCAGAAAATGCAGCAATAGTCTGCCGGTGCTAACGAACGAGCCTTCTCGTCTGCCTGGGTGGTCCATTTTGGGCCACATGGGTATGGGCATGTGCCTGCTTGCTCGACATACTTAATGTCGACAGCCCCTGTGCAAAGGAGGACGTTTCCATGGACGAGATGTTTGCCATTAAATGTCAAAACTGCGGCGGCCCTATGTACTCGCACCAGGCTAAGCGCAGCTTTGAGTGCGCCTATTGCGGCACGGTGGTTCCGTGGCAGGCGGACGCCGGAGAGCCCAAGAGCGCTTTGGGTATTCGCCATACGCCGTTGACGGTGGTGGATGGACTGCTCAAACTCACGCATGTGTCGCAACTCGAGCGCCCGCAGGACCCGGACTGGTATTTCTTCAATGCGCACTGGCGCAATCAGTCGGTCCTGGAACATCTGCTGTGGGAGGATCGCGGCACGGCGCAGGAGTTCCAAGAGGCCACGCATGTGAGCATTCCTTGCCCCTTCTGCGGAGCGTCCTTTGAGGGCGAGTCAACGCAGCGTGTGTTTGAGTGCCCGTCCTGCGGCAATAAGATTGGCATTGCGGACCTGCTCAAGCCGGGGACGTTTAGCAAGCGCCTGACCATGGGCGTTGGTGCGGAGTATGTGCCCGAGCAGGGTATTCCCTGCGAAATCTCGCCGCAGCAGGCACGTGCCAACGCGCTGCAGCTGGTGCGCCAGTATCCGGATGCCTTTGCCGGGCACGACGTGGAAGACGCGATCCAAAACGACATGATGCTCTTCTATTTCCCCATGGCGCTGGCGGACTTGCGCATGATGGCGAGCTTCCCGGGCAAGGGCCTGAGCAAGGAGGCCTTGGTGTACTACGAGGTGCTCGACTGGGCATACCCCAGGGCAAACTACCTGGACGTTCGCCTCATGGGCATTTTGGAGCCGTGGGACTTTGCCAAGGTCGGTCCGTTCGATCCCGCCATGCAGGAAGGTGACTTTCGCGTTGTCTCAGTCGATGCGTCTACCAAGGACCAGGTGGTCATTGATAAGTTGGCGCTCGACGTTGCGGGCAACGACGCCGAGGCTGTACTGGGGCTCAATAAAAAGAGCATTCGCATGTGGGCGCGCAAGGCCCGCAAACATAAGGACGGCCTGGTGATGGTGCCGGTCTACTTTGTCGATCGTCCTGCCTCGGATAGTCGCGATGGCGAACAGGTGCGCATCGCCGTGAACGGCCAGACGGGCCGCGCGGCTGCGGTAGTGTTTAGTGACAAGCGCGAGACGCATGTGGTGGCACCGCTCAATCCCAACGTGATGCTGTCGAGCGAAAGCACCGTGCACGCCACGCCCATCGAGGTCAAATACGTTAAATCGCCGTTCCTATACCAGATCGTACGCCGTGGAGGCTGCGAGCAACCGCGCCAGGTTGCAGCCGCCGTCGAGGGTTCCTACCGAGAGGAGAAGCCCAAACGCAAGGGATTGTTCGCTGCAATCTTTGGGAAGTAGGGGAGTAGTGTCGGTCGGCGCTGCGATGCGATAGCTAGAGGAACGGGGCAGCTCGCAGGAGTGCGGACTGTCGTCTGATTGTTTGAGGGTGCCAGATGTAAATAAACAGTGGAGCGGCTGCAAAAGAGCCTCCTCACTGGGTAAAATCAGGTTGTGCCGCGGAACCCGCTCCTCAGCGCTTAAACTTCGGAGACGCGGGCAACGCAGGTATTATCGTCTAGGGCCGGCTGCAACCGGCCCTTTTCTGTGACAGCCAATGGACCCACATCAGACGAAGGCCGCGTCTTTGCCTGTCAGGTCATGCTCGCCAGCCACGGCTAGAATGTCGTTGCCGGCGTCCATGACCGGTATTGTTTCGTAGCGTGCGTCGCAACCGCGAGC
>JAXJMO010000006.1:0-19494 GCA_036313175.1 Collinsella sp.
GCACATTAAGTGCTCTCCGGCTCGTGCGGAACTCGCGATCGACCTTATATATTTGCCCTCCCCGGGGCTCCCGCACAACGGGACCTCAGTTGGGGTCTATCCCGGTTGCAGTTGCTTCGCTCCTGCACCACTTGGCTGGTGCGGCGGTTTGGCATTGGAACGGTTCTTTTCTGGTATATGCTGGTTGCGGCTCTTCTTTTGGGGGGAGTCGCTTTTTTGTTGCTAGGAGGTTGGCCCGTGGTTGATGGGGATACTCGTTCTGAGCTGCTTTCTGCGGATTGGAATGGCGAATGGATGCGTCTGCAGGCCGCTCGGCATCGGGCTGATGATTCTTTTGAATGGGATAAGCGGGCTCGGCATTTTCGTCCACTGGAGACTGCTCCGTATGCCCGGGATTTTATGAAATTGCTGGCTCTTGAGCCTGGTGAGTCGGCGCTGGATATGGGATGTGGGGCTGGGTCGATTGCTATTCCGCTTGCTCAGGCTGGGCATCCTGTGATTGCTGCCGACTTCTCCCCCGCTATGCTGGGCACGCTTGATGCCGGCATTGAGTACTACGGACTCGAAAGGCGCATAACGCCGCTTGAGCTTGCTTGGGATGATGATTGGGATTTGGTTGGACCGGTCGCGAAGGCGGTGGATGTCGCCTTTGCCAGTCGGTCGGTTACGACGACCAATCTAAAAGGCGCGCTTGCCAAGCTTGATCGTACGGCTCGTCGTCGTTGTGCTGTCACGATGGTCGCCAACTCCAGCCCGCGCTATGATCTGCACTTGATGAACGCCATCGGTGCCTCGGTTACCTGCAGTAATGGCTTTGTGTATGCCTTTAACATCCTTATTCAGATGGGTGCGCTGCCGCAGGTCACGTATTTTGAATCGCCCCGTCGCGACACCTTCGATAGCCTTGAGGCGGGCGTAGCGGATTTTTCCCGTATGCTCGAGCATGGCAACGAGGATAAGATCGACCGCCTGCGCGACTACATCGCTCAACACATGATTGAGAACCCCCATGCCGGTGAGCCGGGCTCCAAGGGCGTGCCGCAGGGGCGCTATATGCTCGACCACGTCCGCAAAGTCCGTTGGGCGTTTATTGCATGGGAGCCGGTCTCTGCGCCCAGCTCATAGCCCGTTCGCAGCCCGCGCCGCCCACTCACTCGGCATCCGCATTCTTTTTGAACTGGGCAAACGCGCTCCACACCGCGCCGTTCCTGCGCTATCGTGGGACAGCTCACGTAGATTAAGGCCCCGTCGCGGGGCGCCCCATACATAGAAAGCGAGAACCCATGGCACTGACAGGAGCACAGGTCAAGCAGCTTCGCAGCATGGCCCATCACCTCAACCCCGCCATCATCATCGGCAAGTCCGATGTCAACGAGGGCACCGTCGAGCAGACGGTCGCCTACCTGGAGAAGCACGAGCTCGTTAAGTGCTCCGTGCTCGATGGCTCCAGTCTTTCCGCCCGCGAGGCCGCCGAAGAGCTCGCCGAGCGCTGCCACGCCGAGGTCGTCCAGGTTATCGGCCGCAAGTTCTCACTGTATCGCGAGTCCTCGCGCAAGGACATCGAGAAGATCAAGCTCGTCTAAGAGCCAATGATCCGGCGAACCAACACATAGCAAGCTTACGGGTGCCCAAGTACTTCGGGCGCCCGTTTTTTATCGCTCGACCAGCACGCGATTGAGCCGCCCCTCCACCAAGCGCTCGTATAGACGCCGCGTCTCGGGCTCGGGCACGCCATTGACCTGCTCCCTCAGATGGTGCATATGCCCACTGTATAGCTCGACGATATCGCGCCGCCGCCCCGCCGCACTGTAGACACGCATGGCGCAGCGCACCATATCCTCACGCGCCGTTTCCTGCCGAAGCCCCGACTCCGCCAGCCAAATCGCCGACTGCAGATCGTTTTCTTCTAGAGCGGCATTTGCTCCCTTAATCATGCAATCGATGTACTTTGACTGCATAATGCGTCGCATACGCAAAAAGTAGGTGGGATTACAGCCATTGGGAACATACAGCGGTCCGGCATAAAGCTGCTCAATTTTAAGGCACAGCTCAACTAAATGGGGCCCGCGCGCACCCGTGCGATTTCCCAAAACCTCGCGGCTTATCTGGTCAAACAGCCGTACATCGGTCTTGACGTAGTCGCCGTTGAGTCCGATGCATTCATTTTGGATGAGCACACACGACTTGCCATCCGGCGTCGGCCCCAAAGCCGACCGCAAGCGCGATATCGTCGAGTACAGGTTATTGCGGGCGCTATTGAACTCGGCATGGGGCCACAGCTCCATGGCCAGCGTCTCACGATCGACGAGCGCATCCATGCCCAGCGCAAGCCGCTCGGCAAGTGTCGCCGCCTTCTTGCGACGCCACATTTTGTCCGTGATGGGAAACCCGTCGCGCTCGGCACGAAACGCACCAAACATGCGAATCTCGATATGGTCGATGGTATCAACGGCTTCAACCTCGCCAGCCTGGAACAGGCGCTCGCCCTCCCCTTCCAAATCGTCGCGCAGCGAGTACCGCGACAGTTCGCGCACGGGAAGCTTCTTGCGTATCCTGGCCGCCGGCTCGCCCAGACAATGCATGGCAAGGCGCGCAAAGAGCCGATACGATGGCTCTAGAATCCCCGCACGATTCATGGACATCCAGGCCGCAAGGTCGCTGTCTCGGCCCGCACAGGCCAAATGCAGCGCCACCATCCAGGCTTCTGCGCCACCAACCTGCGTCTGGCTTATATCGAGCAACTCCGCTTCCTCGCGCACCGAAACCATCGATGTATTTCGCAGATATGCCGCGCGCTCCAGCAGCAATGCGTTATCGCGCATGTACGCAATCGACTCCTCGGCAAGTTTGAGCACTTGGACCGCACGGAACTTTGCATTAACCGGCCGTCCCTCTGCCAGCGACTGCCAGCCTTCTAGCAACAGGCCAAACAGCTGAATCTGGTTGTCGCGCATGCGCACGGCAAAACGATCGAGCTCGTTGAACGCCGCGTCGTCGGTTACCGGCAAGCCGGAAAGGAGCCGCCGTGCCGCCAACACCATGCGCACCCAGATAGCCATCGCCTTAAGCCCACGTATGTCGAGCGCCTCCCGCACCACCGTCATCTCGTCGTCGCGCTCGTCGGTTCCCGCAAACGACCCGTCAAAGAGCTCCACCAGCATGCTATCGGCCCGTATAACAATCCCCGCGATGTCGAGCTCGCAGTCGTAGGCCTTGCTCGTTTTGAGCTGTTGTAGAACGCCGCCGTCATTTCCCCGCTCGGTCAGACAGCGTTTGACCTCGATATGCGCAGACAACATATCGAGTGCGGTATGGGATGTCTCGATTTCTGGCACGGCCAGGTTCGTAGGAAGCCCAAGCCCGTTGTCCCCATAGCAAACAGCCGTCAGCGTCTGGGCCACCCTCCATGAAACAGGGTCTATTTCGCAGGCCGCCCGTTCGCTCCCGCGCTCGATGACCGATGCCATATAGCGAGCGAGCTTTGTATTGGACACGCTGACCGCTGCCAGATATACGCCAAGCGCTTCGGCAGGCGTTGGCTCTGGAGCCGGATCGTCGGCATCGATCGTGCCCAGCGCCGCTCGGCAGATATCGGCCCCGTGCCCCGTCAGAGCCAGATCGACCCCATACTGCCCAGCAAGTTCAAGGACCGCTTCACGGTCCAAAAAGGCGTCCGCCAGGCCCATCGCCGCATCGCATCGGCCCGCCTTAAGCAAAATCCGGGCCGCCCTCGGAACAAGTTCGGGGCGAACCTCGGCCACCAACTTACGCAAGCGCAAGCGTCCGTTATCCTCCGTGCCCAGACACGTAAAACTCCGCTCGGCGGGATCCAAGCCAAAGATCGGGTAGTCGCGTACAAAATAGGACTGGTCGACCATCGACAGCCTCACCCCGCAAGCCTCGAGTTCTGCGATATTGCCCTCGCCCATCAAAACCATGAGACATGCCACGCAAAACAGCGCATTATTGTCGAGCGAAGCCAGATCGGCAAGTGCCGCGCCATATACGTTGACAATCTCGTTTTCGAGCAGACCGGCTACGTCACCTTGGCCATACAGACCCGTCTGCAATGCCGAAACGAGCTCGGGCACGCCCTGCGTGAGCTGATAAAAGTCGAGCGATGTGCTGATCGAAAACGCCGATGCCCACGCCGAATACTCATAGGCATGCACCTTAAGCATCTGCGCATTGATCTTAACCGAATCGCCCAGCCCATGAATCAGCTGACGATTTGAAGGACGGCAGGAGATAAAGACCCCTACCCCCATAGCGCGCAGGCCGCGAATCCTGTCGATGAGGTCTTCGGTATCGTGCTGATCGAGGTTTGGCACATTATCAATCGCGATAAGGGAGTGCGGTTTGTCTTTGAGTTCTTCGGTAACCACCTCGAGCTGCATAAACACCTCGCGCCCAGTGGCGCGATCGGCCTCGATAATCCGCACGGGGCCTCGCGTCGGGTCGCATTTAACCTCATGGGTGTACTGCAGCAGCACCGAGGTCTTCCCAAACCCGTCGGGTGCATAAAGAACCACGATGCCGGCCTTTCGGCCCTTGGCGATAAGCTCATTCATCAAGCGTTCGCGCCGTACCGTATAACTACTGCCCAGCGGCATAAGCTCGAGGTCGTCCGTATTGCCCAAATCGTTAACCATGCCCGCTCCTCAACTCGACCACATGGACACCGTAACGCTAGACCATATGTATCGCTAGATGAATAGAGCGATGCTACGGTTTAGGATGTTTGTTGGTACGCAAATGGCAAGTTTTTGTTCAGCGTGGTCCGATTGAAACTTATCCCCCAACCAATCAGTCTTTGCGCAGGTCAATGCGCTTGCCAGCTTGTCCCATCCTTTGGCAGTGTACCTCAAATGAGCGCTGTTCAATTGTGTTGCGCAACTCACCTAACGCCAGCTACCGTCTGCGACCTTTTCATAGCATTTATGCATAGTATCTGTTATGGAATGAATCATGCTGCACCAGACGCACCCGTCCAGTTCGCAGCCAGATTTTCGTCAAGCACACGGCGCGCGCTCAGCAAAAAGGCCCCCGCAAAGCGGAGGCCTTCGGCAAAGCTATGTCGAGGTGATAGGCTTTCGCTACTCGCAGAGCGAAAGGGCGGCCTCGTCGGCAACGACAACGCAGTTGGTGTGCAGTTGCAGGATCGAGGCAGGGCACTGGGGGGTAACCGGACCATAGCACATGTCATGAACGGCCTGCGCCTTGGCCTCGCCGTTGGCGACGACCAGGATCATGCGGGCATACATGATGGTCTGAGTGCCCATGGTGTAGGCCTGACGGGGCACGTCGTCGATGCTGTCGAACAGGCGGCTGTTGGCCTGAATGGTGCTCTCGGTAAGGTCGACGCAGTGCGTACCCTTGGAGAAGTGGTCATCGGGCTCGTTGAAGCCAATGTGACCGTTGTTACCGATGCCGAGTAGCTGCAGATCAGGGTAACCGGCAGCAGCGACGATCTTGTCGTACTCAGAGCAGGCAGCGGCAGCGTCGGGATTGGAACCATCGGGCACATGCGTGTTGTTCAGGTCGATGTTAATGTGATCGAAGAAGTTCTCACGCATAAAGTAGTGGTAGCTCTGGGGATCGTCGTGCGAAAGGCCACGATACTCGTCGAGGTTGTAGGTGCTGACCTCGGCAAAGTCGACGTCACCCTTCTCGTACCAAGCGGCGAGCTGCTTGTAGGCGCCAATCGGGGTGGAGCCGGTGGCAAGACCCAGCACGCAATCGGGCTTGAGGATAACCTGGGCCGAGATGATATTGGCGGCCTTGCGGCTCATATCCTCGTAGTCTTTAGCTTTAATGATCTTCATTACGCGTCCTTTCTCATACAAGAGAGGCAAGGCTCTCCTTACAAGCACTTGCCCGCGGCCCGCGTCGGCCGCAACCAACGTGTGCGGCCACCAGGGCGAGGTCGCGTAATGTATGTGTCTCGTGTCTAGCCGCGTCGAGGCCCCTGCCCGTCCACGGTGACCCAAAGCTGTTTAGCTTCGGACAAATCCCATCTTGCCACGGAGGGCGTCCTCTTTCAAGGGCGCCCTCCGTAAACGTGTTCGAATTGTAGGCTAAAGGCCAAGCGCGCTCACTAGCGCTCGCGAGCGACGATGAGTTGGTCCATCTCCTCGACATGCTCGCCAACGGAACCCTTGATGCTCGAGAACTCAACGGAGTTGCACACCAAGATGGGAACCGTCACATCGTAGCCCTCGGCAGCAATTGCCTCGCGATCGAACTCGATGAGTACATCGCCCTTATGGACGATGTCACCCACTTGCGCATGTACGGTAAAGTGCTTGCCCTCGAGCTGAACAGTGTCCAAACCAACGTGGATGAGCACGTCCAGACCATCGACTGTGTTAAGCGCAACGGCGTGTCCCGTGGGAAAAATGGCCTCGACCTTGGCGTCTGCCGGCGCAATCACGCGCGTGCCGGTAGGCTGAATCGCCACGCCCTGACCCAAAAGGCCGGTGGCAAACGTCTGATCGTTTACCTCGGAGAGCGGAATGACGTCGCCCGAGATGGGAGCATCCAGCGTAAGGACTCGACCACGCATACCAAAAGACCTCAGGACTTTAGTGAACATGCTCCCCCTCGGACATACCAATCAATCAAAATAACCTTGTCAGTTTACCACTTGGCACCCGTTTTTGGCCATTAGGGAAGTTCGCGCTTGACAACCTCGACGATATCGTCAACAACACGCTGGGTCAGCTCGTGCGTCTCCGCCTCGGCCATAACGCGAACCAGCGGCTCGGTACCGCTCGGGCGCACCAAGATGCGGCCGCGACCGTTGAGCTCCTTCTCGGCGGCAGCGACGGCGTCCCAAATGGGCTGGCAATCGTCCAGGCCGGCCTTGTTGTCCGAATGCACGTTGACGAGCACCTGCGGGTACTTCTTCATGATGCCGGCAAGGTCGGTGAGGGTGCGGCCGGTGCGCTTGAGCACGGCCAGCAACTGCAGGGCCGTCACCAAGCCGTCGCCGGTGGTGTTGTGCTCCAGGAAGATGATGTGGCCGGACTGCTCGCCGCCGATGACGGCACCGTCCTCGAGCATACGCTCAAGAACATAACGGTCGCCCACGGCGGTCTGGACCATCTCAAATCCCTGCTCCTTCATGGCGATGGAGAAACCGAGGTTGCACATAACGGTCGAGACGATCTCAGAGTTGGCGAGCTTGCCGCGAGCAGCAAGGTCGGAGCCACAGATGGCAAGAATGTAGTCGCCATCGATCTCGTTGCCCTCGCTGTCCACGAACAGCACACGATCGGCGTCGCCGTCGTGGGCAAGGCCGATATCGGCGTGGGTGCGCAGCACGAGCTCGCGCAGGGGCTCAAGGTGCGTGGAGCCACACTCAACGTTAATGTCGGTGCCGCAGTAATCGGTGTTGATGGCATGGACCGTGGCGCCCAGGCGCTGGAGCGCGGCAGGCGTGGTCTGGCACGAAGCACCGTGGCCGCAGTCGACGGCAACAACCAGTCCGTCGAGCTTAAGGCCGTCGAGCGTGCTGATGGCATGATCGACATAGGCCTTGCGGGCGTCCTTCATCTTGATGATGTGGCCCACGCCGGCACCGGTCGGCAACGTGTCGGCAGCCATGGCCTCCTCGGACATGACCCAGGCGCTGATCTCTTCCTCGACAGCATCGGGAAGCTTCATGCCCTTGCGGCTAAAGAACTTGATGCCGTTGAACTCCGGAGGATTGTGCGAAGCGGAGATGACGATGCCGCCGTCAAGCTCGTTTTGGACGGTGAGCAGCGCCACGGCCGGCGTAGGGATAACGCCGCAGCAGTGCGGACGGCCGCCCTCGGCCATGATACCGGCGGTCAGAGCACTCTCGAGCATGGTTCCCGAAAGACGCGTATCGCGGCCGATGCAGATGTCCGGACCAAGGAACTTGGTCGCCGCACGGCCCAGGCGAAACGCGAGGTCGCACGAGAGGTCGGCATTGGCGACGCCACGGACGCCGTCGGTACCGAAGATGTTCTGGGGCATAGGATCGCTCCTTCCCAAGCAGGCGATATGCAACCGCCCACCCTAGTCGAAAAAGAAAAGCGGGACCCGCCGAGGAATCGGCAGGCCCCGCTTGTACATTGTATCTCGAAAGGAGATAAAACCTTAGCGCTTGGAGAACTGGGGAGCGCGGCGGGCCTTCTTGAGGCCGTACTTCTTGCGCTCGACCACGCGAGCATCGCGCGTAAGGAAACCGGCCTTCTTGAGGTCAGCACGGTAGTCGCCAGCGTTCAGAAGAGCGCGAGCGATGCCCAGGCGCAGAGCGCCGGACTGACCGGAGATGCCGCCGCCATCGCACAGAGCGATAACGTCGAACTGACCGGCGGTGTCGGTCACCTTGAAGGGAGCAAGGGCGTTCTCAACGAGCTGATGACGGCCGAAATACTGCTCGGCGTCACGCTTGTTGATGGTCACCTTGCCGGTGCCGGGGACGAGACGGACGCGGGCGACGGCGTTCTTACGACGGCCGGTACCCTGGTAGACAACGGTGTTCTCAGCCATCTTTAAGCCTCCAGCTCAATCTTCGTGGGGTTCTGGGCAGCGTGCGGATGCTCGGCACCAGCGTAGACCTTAAGCTTGGTCATCTGGGCACGGCCGAGGGTGGTCTTGGGCAGCATGCCGCGAACGGCGCGCTCGATGACCTTCTCCGGGTGCTTCTCCATAGCCTGGCGGAAGCTCTCAGCCTTGAGGCCGCCGTTGTAGCCGCTGTGGCGATAATAGGTCTTCGTGTCGGCCTTGTTACCGGTAAGCTGGACCTTATCGGCGTTGATGACGACGACGAAGTCGCCGCAGTCGCTGTTGGGCGTGAACTGGGGCTTGTTCTTACCGCGCAGGATCATTGCGATCTGGGTGGCAAGACGGCCCAGGACAGCACCATCGGCGTCGACGAGAACCCAGTTGCGCTGGACCTCGCCCTGCTTGGCGTAGTGAGTCGATTTCGAAATCACTTAGACTCCTCCATGTACAGTACGTGTTGTTACAGAGATTCACGGGGCTCTGCAAGTAACCCGTCCATATTACCCCGCTCGCCGCCCGAGTCAACAGGTATTTTGGCTCCGACCAGAGTTTCTGCACATGTCGTCCATGGGTCATGACGTCGCGACGCTAGCGCTCGACAAACGCCTCGATATCTCCCAGCAAGCGCTTTGCCTCCTGGCGACCCTGAATATACAGGTCGAGGAGCTTTGCCGGATCGTGCTCAACATGGCCGACCTCGACCGGCTTTTGCGGAGCGACGACCAACGCACGGCCCTCGCGCTCATACTTCCACAGGTGCATGCGCTGGATGTTATAGCGGTCGTGGCGCGTCTCGATAGCCTCGAGCAGGTAGGGGTAGTCGGCATAGCGCGCGCGTGCGGCGGGCATAAACTCGTAGGGCTTTTTCTCGTACGAGCGGTCCTGCGTGACAATAACAACCGCGCGATCGAAGCCCGCTTCCTCCAGCACGTGCTCGATGGGGACCGAATCGGCTACGCCGCCATCGACGTATTTGTGCCCGTCAATCTCGACCGGCGGCGTCACTAGCGGCAGCGACGTCGAGGCGCGCACAGCATCGAGGTCGAGCACGGCGCTTTTGACCGGCAGGTACGTGGCGGTTCCAAAGAGCATGTCCGTCGCGACGGCGTACATCTCGATGGGACTCGCGTCGAACGTCTCGTTATCGAAGGGGTCTAGGCGGTCCTGGACATCGTTGAAGATAAAGTCGTAACCCACAATAGAGCCCGTGGACGCAAACGATGCGGCGCCCATGTAGCGGCTGTCGTTGCAGAAAGCCAGGTTGATGCGGTTGGCACGGCCGATCTGGTGCGACTTGTAGTTCACGCCGTTGAGGGCGCCGGCCGATACACCGTAGACAGCCGGAATCTCGACGCCGGCCTCCATGAGAACGTCGAGCACGCCCGCGGTAAACTGCCCGCGAAAACTACCGCCCTCCAGGACGAGCGCGACCTTGCCAGCGTTCTTTGCCTTATCTTCTGCAGTCATATTGACCTCCTGCGATTGCGTTTTGGCTTTCTTCTACCCAGTTTTGGAATGGAGGGCGCATAGGTTTTGGAGTTGAGAAGGGCGTGGCGGTCAACCAACCCCAGAGCATGAGTTGCCGCCGGGAAAGCGCGTCCCAGTCTGAGGGGCGATTCTGTGATGAATTTTCCGCTAGCCATTCATTTGGAAACTGCATCCCATTCCGAACGAGGATTCCGGGATGTACTTTCCGCTTGAGCTGCCATTGGGAAAGCATGTCCCACTCTACGGCTCGATTCCGGGTCGTAGTTTCCGCTTGAGGCACCATCCGGAAACTACGTCCCAGTCTGAGCGCGGATTCCGGGACGCGCTTTCCGCCTGAGCTGCCATTGGGAATGCACGTCTCACTCTGCGTTGCCGCAGTGCCTTCTTTACGCCCGCGCCCTGCGCAGAGTTCGATACTCCGCGGTAGGGGGGGATCCGTTGATGCGGCGCATGACCGGCTGAGATTCGATAAACATCGCATCTGTTTTGGGTTGGGGCTTTGCGCGGAGAATCCGCGTATTTGCTTCGCAAATACGCACCGGCTTCGGCCGCCTGCCGGCGTCCTCGCCCGCGGGCTAAAAACGCTTACGCGTTTTCTTTACGCCCGCGCCCTGCATAGAGTTCGATTCTCCGCGGTACGGACTAGAAATAAAAAGGCAAGTAGAAACGAATATCTACCTGCCTGTTACTTATGGTGGAGGCGCGGAGAATCGAACTCCGGTCCACGAAAGCTCCCTGATTGGCATCTCCAAGCTCAGTCGCTGGTTTTGTCTCGGACGCTTTGCGCGCAGCGACACGCTCGCGGCGTCCTAACCGGTTCGGTCTTAGCCTGCGCCATACCGATTACGTGCGCAGGAGCATTCCCCTAAAATGACGTCGCGCCGGTGTCGGGGAAATCACCGGGTTGACGCGCCGCTATAAACTAAGCAGCGAGAGCCATAGGCTCAAAAGAAGAGTTGTTGTCAATTCAATTTGACGGTACCCCTGTTTAACGAGGCGAGGAGACCTCGGCTTGCTTCCTCTCTCAGAGCTATCGTGTCGAAACCAGTCGCCCCCGAATGTCGGGAAAGTCTGGATGGTATTGGGCACGAGCACCCAACACCCGTCGACTTTTCAAAGAACATACGGGGCGAGCCCCGCTTGTGGAGTGTTATCTTACCACGTTCTGAAAGCGGACAGCTGTTCTATGCACGAGCTGTGAAGACCCCAATGTGCGCCGCACTTCGCACTTTTGCTACCGATCGCGTCACGTATATTTTCGCCAAGCAAAATTGACCCATCGAAAGGATCGTTATGGATACCAAACAGCAACTCGTCAATGCCCTCGCAGGCCTGGGCTCAACCATTACCGAAGCTATGGACGTCATCGAGGGCTTTGTCCCCTGCGGACATCCCGCCCTCACGGTATCGAACGCACTCGTCGCGCTGAACGCTGACGATGATGCGGCTCTCGCCCAGCAGCTTGAGACCGTCGAGGGCTTTATCGACCACGTGAGTGAGAACCGCGGCGTGTCCGCCTACCACGGCATCGAGGTCGAGCTCGCGGGTCCCAAAGCCGATCTGTTCGCAGCAATCCGCGAGGTAGGCGCCCTTATGCAGACCGCAGGCGTCAAGAACACCCGGGTCAACGAGTGGGTCTACCGCAGTCTGGCAGCACTCGACAGCTCCGACGAAAAGGCAACTGAGCAGCTCACCGAAGTCCCCGCCATCAAAGCTGCACTTGCCTAAAAAGGCCTGCACCCTGGCGGTTGCGGTACCGCCCGAATGCAGGCCATAAGCTCAATCGAAAACCCTAACGAAGATACGCTTTCGCGTTGCTCAGGCTGTAGGCAATCGTCGAACCGTTGTGCAACAGCGACGACGCCTGCGGGGTAATCGTGCCGGTAATGCCCAGTGCCAAGAGTGCTGAGTTGGTGAGCATCACCTTAGAGTAAGAGCTCGTCAGACGATCAACGAGGCCCTGACTCATACGGCGCAGGCGCACGATTGCGGCCAGATCCGTATCGGTCAGGATGATATCGGCGACCTCCTTGGCGATGTCGCTTCCGCCACCCATCGCCAGGCCCACGTCGGCCAAACCGAGTGCTGGCGAATCGTTGACGCCGTCGCCCACCATGGCAACGTGGCGCCCCTCGCTCTTAATGCGCTCCACATAAGCGTACTTATCCTCGGGCAACAGCTCGGCCTTAAACTCGTCGACTCCCGCCTCGCGCGCAATGCGCTCGGCCGTGCGCTCCGAGTCGCCCGTGAGCATGACCACGTGCTTAACGCCCAGCGCATGCAGGTCGGCGATGGCCTCGCGGACCCCGGGCTTGAGCGGGTCCTCGATACCGAGCACGCCAACGACCGTGCCGTCGACCGCCAGGTACAGCGGCGACAAGCCCTGCATCTGGGACTCGATGCGCTCCTTGATGTCGGATTCGAGCTGCGCGCTCTCGTCCTCGAATACAAAGTGCGCGGAACCGATGATGGCGCGACGCTCCTCAATGGACGAGGCAATGCCGTGTGCCACGATGTACTCGACGGCAGCATGGCGCTCGCGGTGCTCGAGCCCACGCTCGCGTGCCGCGTTGACGACGGCGCGTGCCACCGGATGCGGGAAATGCTCCTCCAAGCAAGCGGAAAGGCGCAGAATCTCGTCCTCGCTCCAGCCATCGGTGGTCAGCACGCAGGCAAGACGCGGCTGCGCCTCGGTGAGCGTGCCGGTCTTATCAAACACAATGGTGTCGGCCTTGGCAAACGACTCAAAGTACTTGGCACCCTTCACCATCACCCCCATCTTGGCGGCGTCGCTCATAGCAGTCATGACGGCGACGGAGCCCGTGAGCTTGAGTGCGCACGAGTAATCGACCATCAGTGCCGCTGAGGTCTTGATGAGGCTGCGGGTGGTAAGCGCAACCAGGCCCGCGAGCAGGAAGTTCCACGGGACGATCTTGTTGGCAAGGTCCTCCATGTGCGACTGACCCTCAGACTTGAGCGAGTCGGCCGTCTGCACGAGCGAGACGATCGAGCGCAGCTTGGCCTGCGCCGTGTTGGCGCGCACGCGCACCAAGATGCTGCCGTCTTCCACGACGGTACCGGCGAACACGTCGTCGCCTGCGCTGCGCTCGACGGCCAGCGGCTCGCCGGTCAGGGTCGCCTGGTTGACCATAGCGCTTCCCTGCTCGACCACGCCGTCGATGCAAATGGACATGCCGGTGCGCACGGCGACCAAATCGCCGGGCTCGAGCTCAGTCGCTGCAACGCTTACCTCGGTGTCGCCGACGACTTTTTGCGCCTTATCGGGCACGTCGAGCAGCGAGTTGATGAGCTCGTTTTCGCTCATGGCGCGCGTGTAGTCCTCGAGCAGCCCGCCCACGTTGAGCAGGAACATCGTCTGACCCGCGGTGTCGACGTCGCGCTTGACGAACGAGATGCCGATGGCCGAAGCGTCGAGCACGGGAACGGTCAGGCGCGGCTGCGCGAGCTCACGGAGGGCGGCGCGCAAAAATGTCATGTACCCGGCCACGACAAAGATGGCACGCAGCGGCGTAGGCAGGAACCATCGGCGCGCGTAGTGGGCGCCAACGAGTGTCGCCAGGTCCATAACGAGTTTGTGCTTGCGCGGCTCGAGTTGCATCACGTAGCCTGACTTGGCATCGGCGATAGCTTGAGCATCGAGTGCGCCCAAGGCGTCGAGCACGCTCGCGCGGCGTGGCTCGTCGTACTCCAGCGCCATCTGGCCAATGCGGCCATACACGCGCACCTTGTGCACGCCGTCAATGTCGCCGCCAAGCTTAAGAAGCGCATCGAGATCGCTCTCTGGCACAGGACCCGCCAATTGAAGACGGGTCCTGCCGGGGATCTCGCTGATAATCGAGAATCTCATAGTTTGCCCTGGGAACGTTATTCGGCTGCCTCGTCAGCAGCGGCCTCGCTCTGGGTGATGTAGGCAGCCTCGGCAACCATGTCATCGACATTGGCCTTGGCCTGCTCGACCATGTCCTGGTAGCCATTCTTGATGCGCATGCCGCACGCGATGCCCTGCACGCAGGCGTTCTTTACCGGAGCGCTGGTGAGCAGCTTGATGCCGGCCGTGCCGAGCAGAAAACCGCCACCAACAAGCAGGGTGTTAAACGTGGACTTCTTCATGATGTGTCTCCCTTTTGCCGCATTGGACGCGGCACGGTGCCTCAGCGCTCGAGTTCATTAGTTAGCTCGAGCGCACTTTTGGAAAATAGTTTAGTTTATCTAACTATTAAGTTCAACTAAGGTTAACTTTTTGGAAATCTTCAGTACATGGCTCGTCCGTTATTAGAAATCCGCCCGCCGCAATGCACATCTCCGACATCCAAGAAAGGCTCTCCCCCGGCCGAACGAATCGAGGTCTAATACTTTTCCGCGAAGTGAACGAGCAAAATTGGACCCCCGAAGCATCCGCATTTTTCGCCAGCAAAACCGCAGGAAACACTCGACAAAACCGCAGGAAACCGAGCCCAAAAAGTGTCGATGCTTCAGAGGTCCAAATAAGGTCGTTCACTTCGCGGAAAAGTATTAGACCCCATTCCAGCTACCTCCACAACATGACAAAGGGACGGTCTCTTTACCCCTTTCCTACAGCTGCCAGTCAGCCGCTTCCTTTTGCAGCGCAACCATGCGGGCGAATTCTCCACCTGCCGCCTTGAGCTGCGCCGGAGTGCCCTGCTCGGCAACCACACCATCCTTGAGTACAACGATTTTGTCGGCATTTTCCACCGTACGCATACGGTGGGCAATAACGATAACCGTCTTACCTGCAAGCAGACGGGAGAGTGCCTGCTGTACCACGGTCTCGTTCTCCACATCCAAGCTTGCCGTCGCCTCGTCCAACAGCACGATGGGCGCGTCTTTGAGCAGTGCGCGGGCGATAGAGATGCGCTGGCGCTCGCCACCGGAGAGCTTGGAGCCGTTCTCGCCGATCATGGTGTCGTAGCCCTGCGGCATGCGGTTCACGAACTCGTCGCAGTTGGCGGCACGCGCGGCCGCAAGCACTTCCTCATCGGTGGCATCACGACGCCCGAGGCGGATGTTTCCCATCACCGTGTCGTCAAAGAGCAGCACGTCTTGGAACACAATGGCGTAGTCGCGCAGGAGTACCTCGGGATCGACGCCCGCAACATCCACACCGCCCACGGTAACCTTGCCCGCAGTGGCATCCCAAAAGCGCGCGGCCAGGCGACTCACCGTAGACTTACCGGAACCCGAAGGACCGACCAGTGCCGTGACCTCGCCTTCCTTGGCGGTAAAGCTCACATCGGTAAGAACTTTCTCGCCGGCACGGCCATCCTCGCCCGCACCATAGCCAAATGCCACGTGATCGAACACCACATCGTGGCCCACAGGCTCAAATTTCTCGCTGCCCCGCGCCACAGGCTCTTCCATGATGGAACGCATGCGCTTGGCAGAGGACTCGGCGGCAAACAGCTCGGACATTAACATTAAAGCCTGGTCAAAGGGTGCATAGATACGGCTCACCATAAGCAGGAAGGCAAACATCACCAAAAAGTCGACCTGCCCGGAGGCAACCATCGCGGCGCCCGTGACCAACGTGGTGGCAATGCCCAGACGCAGGATGACAAAGGCGGAGTTGACCAAAAGCCCGTTAACGAGCTCGCCCTTGGTGGTCTCGCGCTCCTCGGCATCGATCACGGCGTTGAGTCCCTCAAGATAATGAGTCTCCTGGTTGGTAGCGCGGATCTCGCGCACGCAATCGAGCGTCTCTTGAATTGCCTCGGTAACCTTGACCTTCTCGGCACGCACGCGGTCGAACACCGGGGTCATGGGACCGCGTGTTAGATACAGCACGGCAAAGGCCACGGGAACGCTCCAAAACGCCGCGATCGCCAGCTGCCAGCAAAAGAACAGCGACGCCACGAACACAATGGCGCTTGCGATGATGGCACCCCAAAGCTCTCCCAGCACGTGGCTGTAGGCGTGCTCCATGGCCTGAACGTCGCCCATGATGGTCTCGGTTAAATCGGCCAGATCACGACGACCAAAAAACGACAGCGGCAGTTTGCGCAAGCGCTCGGCGATCTCCATACGCTGCTTGCCGCACTCCTCGTAAAAAATGCAGTAGGTGTAGTAATACTGCTGCCAGTTAGAGGCAAAGAGCATCACGAAAAAGACCAGGAGGCCGCCCACGATCGGCAGGGCATCCGGCAGGTCAGCCCCGCTGGCGAGATGCTCGACAAAGCCGGCCATAACCAAGAATAAAAGGCCCATGCCGGCCATGGTAATGAGATTGGTGAGCGTGGTCCAGAAAATGCCGCGTGTTACGCCGGCGACGCCTTTATCGGATAGGAAATACTTCTTTTGGAATGAGGCGAACATTTAGGCCTCGCCTCCCTTCGTGACGGCGGCATCCGCGGTCGCTGCAGTGATTTTCCAGCTCGCGGCCTGTTCGTATTCGGCCCACATCTTGGCATACAGACCCTCTTGGGACAGCAGCTCGGCATGGGTACCCGACTCCTGCACGCTGCCCTGGTTGAGCACCACGATTTGGTCTGCGCCAACTACAGTCGAGAGTCGGTGCGCAATCATAATGACCGTGCGACCCGCCGCCAGCTTGCTAAAGGCGCGCTGGACGAGCGCCTCGTTCTCGGGATCGGCAAACGCCGTGGCCTCATCGAGCACCACGATAGGCGCGTCTTTAAGGATCGCGCGGGCGAGTGCCACGCGCTGGACCTCGCCGCCCGAAAGATATGCTCCGCCGGCACCGAGCATGGTATTGATGCCCTGCGGGAGCTTGGCCACAATGTCGTCGCACTGAGCTGCGGAGAGGGCCGCACGCACTTCGTCGTCAGTGGCCGTAGGCTTGGAGGCGCGCACGTTATCGGCAAGTGTTTGCCGGAACAGCTGGTTGGTCTGGAACACGAAGGCGACCTGGTCCATAAGCTCGTGCGGATCCATATCGCGAACGTCCACACCGCCTACGAGCACTCGACCCGAGGAGACATCCCAAAAACGCGGGATCAGGCTTGCGCAGGTTGACTTACCGCCACCCGAGGGACCCACCAGGGCGAGGGTACTACCAGCGGAAACGCTAAAACTCGCATGGTTGACGGCAGGCGCTTCGGCGCCCTCGTACGTAAAGCTCACGTCCTCAAATCGTACGTCGCTGCCGGCAGGGTGCTTGGGTTGAGCGGGCACGGAGAGCTGCTTGGAATCCATGATGTTTCGGATGCGAGCCAGCGAATCGGCACTCATTTGAGACGCCTCGCCCACAAACATGAGCTTGGTCATGGCCGTCGGTACCACGGCCGAAAATATCGCGTAAAACGTGAAGTTGGCCATAAAATGCGCGAAGTCCGTCTCGCCCGGCGCCAACAGCAACGCCACGGGCAGCAGGAATGCCACAAGACCATTGAGCGCGGTAAGGTTGAGTACCTGCGGACCTCGGCAGAACGTGCCCGCATAGCCTTGTGCCATGTCGGCGTATTCGGCGATCGCATCGTGGAAGGCCTTAAAGGAGTAGACCGTCTGCTGAAACACCTTGACCACGGGGATGCCGCGTACGTATTCGGTGCCGGTCTTGTTCATCTTGACCAACGCTCCCATGTAGGCCTTCATGAACTCGGCACCTTTGCCGCCCATCATGGTGGCCATGGCGCCAAACGAAACGACGACCGAGATAAGGCATGCCGCGCCCAAGCGCCAATCGAGGGCGAAAAGCAATACGAGCAGGCCCACGACCATGGCGGCGGCGCCGGCGATATCGGGCAGCATGTGTGCGAGCAGGGTCTCGGTGGAGGCGGCGCATCCGTCTACAACACGACGCAGCTCACCGGTGGCGTGCGTGTCAAAGTAGCCAAGCGGCAGCTTAAGCAGGTGCTCGCTCGTAGTCTTGCGGATATTGGACGCGCAGCGAAACGCGGACAGGTGCGTGCACATGAGCCCCACGAAATAAACTACGATGCTTGCCAGCGCAAACCCCACAGCCCACCAGCTATACGTCGCGATGTCGCAGGCTTCGCTCCAGTTAGGTGCCACGGCGATCAGATTGCGCGCGACAAGCCAAATGCACACGTACGGGCCAAAGCTCAGCAGCTGCGAGAGCGCCGAGAGTGCCATGCCCAAATACGTTAGGAATTTGCGGTCACCAGCATACGCGAGCAACTCGCCGATGCCTCCACCTTCCCTTTTTGATCCCTTTGCCATGAGATTCCTTTCTAACGGCTTGAGAGTTAACCGTAATGAACTTATCATTGATGTGTTAGCCATGGCTCACAATCAAGCCAGGCGTGGACGTTTCTGCAAAGGAAAGGGACGCTTTTGCAAATGCATCGGGCCGCGACCGACATAACTGAGCTCTACGCACCACAGTTTGAGCAGTTTGGCCTGGAGCTTACCGGCAAGGGCGCCGTCTTTACCGGCGAGGTGGCAAACGACCGGGCGCACGGCCGCGCATGGATTATGCCTCTCTCCCCTGCCTGCATCGTCATGGAGCATTTCATCACCCCGACGCACGATATGTACCTGGCCGAATACACACCCGAGCCATACGCCTGCGTGAGCGAAGTCAGCGCGCCCACACTTACATGCATGCCCGAGGCTGGCATAACGCCCGCGAACCTCAAACCATTGCATGGACCGTGGCCAAACAATGCCGTTTGCAGCTTTATCCAAGATAGCTGTGGCGAGGAATTAAGCCCGCTGTTTGCGGGGGAGCTCTATCACTCGCGCTCGGTGCTCTTTTTGCCTGGATATTTTGACGAACTGGAGCACCGCTATCCCACCGAGTTCGCGGGAATCTTTGAGGCGTTTGCCGAGCCATGGCACGAGGAAGCGACGTCTGCCATCTGCCACACGCTGCGCCGGATTAACGAGGACCGCGCCCGCACCGTAGGCGGACACGTCTATATGCAGGGCATCGTGGAAACCATGGTCGCGGAGCTCGCCTGTTCGTGCGCGGCCCACAAGCAGGCGCGGCAGGCGGCAGACACACGCGTCAGCATAACCATTGCCGAAGAAGCAACGGCAATGATTGAGCGCGCGCTCGACAAAGGCAGACGTGTGGGTATCAACGAGGTGGCCGAGAGGCTCTACACAAGCCGCTCCAAGCTATGCGCCACCTTTAAGGCCCAAACTGGCGAGTCCCTGGGCGCCTACATTCGCAGACGCCGTATGGAGCGAGCACAGGACCTTTTGGCAGATAGCTCGCTTACGATTGCGCAGGTGGCGGAACGTCTAGGCTACCCTCAGCAGGCCGCCTTCGCCCAAGCCTTCAAGCAACACACCGGCACCACCCCCACCACCTGGCGCTCCCAACACATATAAAGAATGAGGGCGCCAACGGCACCCTCATTCACTCTATTCCATTCAGCCCCGCCTGACCCGAACGGCCGAGTCATTGCAGAACCCGGGAGCCCCGGCAGGGCGGGTGCTTGCTCAAAATGAGTTCCGCACGCAAAGAAGGCCACTTAATGTGGCCTTCGTCTTGCGCAGGAC
>JAXJMO010000007.1:0-4185 GCA_036313175.1 Collinsella sp.
CGTGTCGCGGCAACAAAAAAGCGACCAACCGGAGTCGATCGCTTTCTTTTCTATGGTGGGCCGTCAGGGGTTCGAACCCTGGACCTTGGGATTAAAAGCGGAATCTCGTTTGATTTTAGAATTGAGCAGTGCTACCTTACACCCACTCTGACCTGCGGTTTTATTAGACTGAACAGACTGCACGGACAGAGCGATTCCAATCGCAATCGGTACACCCCGCGGTACACGCGGGGGTACATCCGCAATCGTGGAGGTCCCGTGAAACCCAAGCGCTACTACACCTCGTCCTGTCTCATCCCGTACCGCTGCGGCGGCTGGCGCGGGCGCCTCAAGTTCAAGAAACAGGACGGGGCATACGGGCAGGTCAGCAAGGTCATGAGCTCCAAATCGAAACGGGCGGCGCAAACCGAGCTACGAGCGTGGCGAGATGAGATGGAGGAGCTCGCACAGAAGAAGCTCAAACTCGGCAGCATGGCCCACAAGACGGTGAAAGACCTGCTAGAGGGCTATATCGACATGCTGAGCGCATCGGGCTCAATCGAAAGTTCAACCGTCTACGACTACCGCGGCGCCGCCAAGTTCGTCGAGCGCAGAATCGGCGATATAGAATTCGATGCACTCGATGTAACCGCAGCTCAGAACTGGATAAACTGGGCTGTCGAAGAGGGATACCAACCCGCCACCATCCGTAAAAGCGTGACGCTGCTCAAAGCCGCCTACCGCGATGCGGTGGGCAGGCTTCGCGTACTCGACTACTCGCCCGTTGACTGCGTTCGCGTTCCAAAAGCCCGTCACCGCGAACCCAACGCACTGGATGAGCGGGAGCGCGGGCGGCTGCTGACGTTCCTCTCCATTGCCCGCGATTGCCCCGAAAACGTGGGGATCTACCTCGCACTTCTCACAGGTATGCGGCGCGGGGAACTACTCGCTCTGAGGTGGCGGAATGTTGACTTCGATGAGAGGATGCTTCACGTCAAGGCATCGATTGGGTTCGGCGAAGATGGTCACTACGAGAAGGAGCCCAAGAACGGCGGTAGCCGCAGGAGCATCCCCATGCCAGATGAGGTCGCGGGTATCCTGACGCGCCGCCTGACCGCCGCGCGAGCCGAGTGCTTTAAGGCGGGCGTGCCGTTCGAGCAGTCGATGTTCGTGTTGGGCGGTCCTGACGGAGAGTTCATGGCCCCTGAGCGCCTCTCGCGACACTGGGCCGTGACCGTGCGCCAGCTCGGGCTAATCGGCAGCGAGGGCGAGCCGCCCAAGTTCCACGACCTGCGCCATACGTTCGCCACAGCCGCCATCCTCGCGGGGACGGATATCAAGTCCGTATCCTCGCTCCTGGGACACGCCAACGCCGCGATGACGCTCAATATCTACACGGGCGTCAACCCTCAGGCGAAGCGCACGGCGATGGATGCCGTGGCAGCGACGATGACGGCGGCACCGCCCGTTGCCGAAATCTTGGAGCTGCGGGCGGCTGGGGAATAGGGCTACGCGGCCCTCAGATGCCGATTTTTGACCCGAAAAAACAGCGGCTGTCCATCGGCTCCGGTCGAATATTTTCAGAGTCGCAAATCGGCCCTAATTCAGACAAAAGACCAGTTAGACAGCCGTTTTCTTTTAAGACTAGTCGGACTATCGGGACAATGAAACGGAGGTGAACCATGCTCGAATTCAGGATAAGCGGCGAAACCGCTGAGGTCGGCTGCTTGGCAGACCAGCTGGAGAGGGCAGGCTATGTCGTCAGGCGCTCGAAGCCCTATCGCAACAGGGACGAGGAAGGCTGTCGGATCTATCTCGAACTGGACGAGGATAAGGTCAAGGACTGGATGCTTGCCAACCTTGAAAAGGTATCCCTAGACGACCCCTCATAAGGCCCGCCTTTCGGCGAAGGCGAAAGGCGGGCCCGAGTACGGAAACCCACCGTTTGGAGCGGGGCAGACGAAGTCGGGCGAAATGCCCGTAAGGGTAGTTTTTCGAAATACGCAAGTGTCGTACGCTGCCGTACAAAACTGCGTTTTGCCCGTCCGCGTACGCGCCGAAACCTACGGTTCGGCGCTTGTTAGGGCTCTGCCCTAAAACCCGGCGCCCTGCGGGCGAGAACCCACGTTGTCGAAAGCGTACATGGAACGGACGGGAACCCCGTTGCTCGAAGTTGTCACCCCGTGGCACCAAAAGGGTGCGCACGGGGGCCAGACCCCATCTAGGCTTTTCTTAGCGGCAAATGCCGCCTAGTCCCAAGTGGCCCTGTCGGGCCAGAAAGGAGCGCTTGAAATGCGCAAAACTGAACAAGCAATTGCAGACCGATTCCGTGCAGGAGAGTACGACAGTCTGCCGTTACTCATCACGCCAACGACGGCGGAAGCAGCTATCGGAATCAGCGCCAAGCACTTGATTCGAATGGTCGAGCACGGTGAGATTCGTGGCATCCAGATTGGAAGGTGTTGGAAACTGAATCGCGACGATCTACTCAACGTATGCGGCCTGATCAGCACCAACAAGGGCGCTGCATGATGGGACGCTCGATTACCGAAGACGAGGCTATCGAGGCGGCGTGGAACGTGCAGTTGCCCACCCTGCGATTGGACATGCCTTTGTCGAAAAGCGACACCTTCAAGCGTCTGCGCGCCGAGCGCGGCGACAAGGCATACACGGACATGGGCGTGTGGCTCCAGCTGTGCTCCGTCGCAACAAGCTATAAAAACCATGCGTTACCGCTCGATTACAGCTTGCTCGCCCAGTGGCTTTTCGGCAATCAAGCCAAATCAACAATCGCGGCTGGCCACGTCAATGCGCTCATAGCGGCTGGGTTGGCCTTTATCGGAACCGACGGGTCACTCTACTTCCCTGCCGTCGAGACCGAGTTCATTCGATACGGAAAGATGATCGTCGGCGGTACCCGAGGTGGCCGTCCAAGCGGCAAAAAGAAACGGAGGCGCTAATCATGGCCGATGATCCGCCGAAAACAGAAGTGCCGGCGGAATCACTACTTCCGCCGGCACCAAGCACCACGAGGGGTGCGATTCGCTATACGAACACTATATCACGCGAACGGTTCGCACAGCTCAGCGGCGTTGAACCGCCACAAATCTGTGCCGAAGCGAGCAAGGCAGAGAACGACGCCCGCACACTCTTGAATAAAGACAAGACCGACCGCTGGCTGTATCTTGTGGCAAATGGTCAGCTTGAGCTCGAGATATTGCTGCAAATACGCTATTGGGAGCGTTACGGCCGTCGGTGGAAGTACTCAGCCCCAGGGCTTAAAGGCAGCGATGTTGAACTTGCCTCTTTCTTTGGAACGACTCGGCCGAGTGTCTGTCGCGCTCGAAATGCACTCATGAGACGAGAGCTCATCCTCTCCGTTGACGGAGTGCTGAAGCTGCGATATGCCACGATTCTCAAAGCCGTTAAGTCCAAAGGGTGGCACGATTAACCAGCCGCCACGTGTTCGGGCGTGGCGGCTTTTTTCATTCTAAAGGGTGGGTTTAAAAGTAACGTCACGTTACAGTTTGGGTGTAACGTGACGTTACTCAAATAGTAACTTCATGTTACTCAAATAGTAACTTCATGTTACTCGGGAGTAACTTCACGTTACTATTAGACCCACCCTTTGCTGCAGACGACAGACGTACATTAGCGCTGGTAGTCAGCCTGCAAGTGTAACGTCACGTTACTTTCCTATTATTTAAAGATATATATAAAGATATATGGGCAGTGGCGATGTTTTAAGCGTAAATCAAGCCGTCGAGGGCCTCGAAACTGCACGGCACACGCGACCGCACCGAAGCGAGCGTTCAACTCCCTTTCGACAGCCTGGGGCTACCCAAGGAGCCCCTACGGCTATCGAAAGCGCGCAGAACGCTCGCCCTCTGCTCGGGCCGTCTCCCGTCCTCTCGGTCGGATGGATGGACGTTCCTATCACGATCCATCCATCCGACCAGCGGGACGCCATGCCCCTCTGCAGACAGGATGGAATTGTGGAATCCACGTGTTTTGAGGGGTACCGTTTTGGGTACTCGCGGGGTACACAAAGAAAAAGGTCAGAGACAACACCGTCTCTGACCTGCGTAAACTATGGTGGGCCGTCAGGGGTTCGAACCCTGGACCTTGGGATTAAAAGTCCCCTGCTCTGCCAGCTGAGCTAACGGCCCGCGGGTGGCATTGTACCACGGTCTGGGACTATTCCCA
>JAXJMO010000008.1:0-10655 GCA_036313175.1 Collinsella sp.
AGGGCGCGGGGCATGGGCCACGGGCGGGCGCTCAAGGCCGTCGCGAGAAAGCGGCTCAGGGCGATATACGCCGTGATGCGCGACCGGGTGCCCTACCGGGAGTAGCCCCGACGGTTGACAAAACTATAGGAACACCCAATGACTACCTTACAGAGCTTCCAGCGCGGCGGCGATGCGCTTCATGGCGGCATCGGCAGATGCTTGGTCGGGCGCCTCGGCCAGCACGCGGATAACCGACTCGGTTCCGCTCTTGCGCACGAGCACGCGGCCCTCGCCTGCCAGCGCAGCCTCGGCCTCGGCGATGGCGTTCTGCACGCCCATGTTCTCGAGCGCGGCGTCCTTGTCCGCCACGCGCACGGCCACCTGCGCCTGCGGCAGCAACTTGCACGGAGCCGTGAGCTGCGAGAGCGTCTCGCGCTCGGCACGAATCACTTCCATCACGCGCAGCGAAGTCATAATGCCGTCGCCCGTGCGCTCGATATCGCCAAAGATCGTATGGCCCGTCTGCTCGCCGCCCAGGCTGTAGCCGCCCTCGCGCATCTTGGCATACACGTGACGGTCGCCCACGCCGCTGGTCACGGCGCTCAGACCGGCAAGCTCCAACGACTTGATCAGGCCAAAGTTGCTGGCAATCGTCGGCACCACGGTACCGCCCGAAAGGCGACCGTGCTTGTTCAGATACACGCCGCACACGTACAGGATCTGGTCGCCGTCTACCACGCGACCGCGCTCATCCACGGCCAGGCAGCGGTCGGCATCGCCATCGTAGGCAAAACCCACGTCCAGGCCCTGCTCCACCACATGGCGCTGCAGACGCTCCATATGCGTGGAGCCGCAGTCGACGTTGATGTTAAAGCCATCGGGCGCGGCATTGATCACGCGCACGTCGGCACCGAGCGCGTCAAACACCGGCTTGGCCACCGAGGAAGCCGAGCCGTTGGCGCAGTCGATACCGATCTTGACGCCCTGCAGCGAAAAGTTCGCACTTGCAATGAGCGAAGCAATGTAGCGGTTGCGGCCCTGCATGTAGTCCACCGTGGCACCGATGTGGTTGCCCGTGGCCAACGGAACTTCGCTCTTGCCATCGATGTAGTCCTCGATGAGCTCCAGTACGTCCTCGTCCATCTTAAAACCGTCGCTATTGACGAGCTTAATGCCGTTATCGCAAAACGGGTTGTGGCTCGCGCTGATCATGATGCCGCAATCGAAGCAGCCCTCCACGGTCTGATGCGCCACGCCCGGCGTCGGGATCACGTGCAGCATATAAGCGTCCGCACCGCTCGCGACCAGACCGCTCACCAGCGCCGCCTCGAACATATAACTCGAGCGACGTGTGTCCTTGCCCACGATAACGCGCGCCTTAGCACTGCGGTTGGCGCCGTAATACCAGCCCACAAAACGGCCAATCTTATAAGCGTGCTCTACCGTCAGCCCAACGTTGGCCTCACCGCGAAAGCCGTCGGTGCCAAAGTACTTCATGCGCTCTCCTTACAAAATAGGGGCGAACAGATTGCCTGTCCGCCCCAAAATGGTACTCGATTATCTGCGCTACCAGAAAAACCCTACGCCGACGCGCTGTCGCGAGCCGCCTGGCATGTAGGAGTCTGACGCAGCGTAAGCGGCTTGTCCCCCGCCTCGGCCGACGTGGTCAGCGTATACGTGATCGTCGTCGTCTCGCCAGCATGCAGGTCAACGGTGCCCGAATAGAAGGGGATTCCATGCCACGTAGCGGCGCCAAGACCAAACTGGGTGCCCTCGACGGTCAGATCAGTAATGTTGCCGCCCGTCGGGGCAAACAACGAGACATTCAGACGCTCGTCGTCACGCGCGGCATCGGGTGCGCTCGCCGCAACGTAGTCGGGCAGCTTGCCAGCCTCCTCCTGCGTCATGATGTTCGTCAGGGTAACGGTGATGCGATAGGAGCACGTGCCGTCACCGTTCTTGATGCCCTGGCCAATCTGCGTATCGGCGTTCAGGTACCAGTCGAGCTTGGAGAAGCTCAGGTTGTTAAAGTAAACGCCGGCAACGGGATCGGCACTCGGGTCATCCGGATCGGGCAGCGAAGCGTCAATGCCCGTCTCTTTGATGGCATTCTGCTCATCATCGTTTCTCATCCACGCGATCAGGCGGCCCTCTTCGGCACCGCGCTCAACGGCGCTGACAAGCTTCGTAACATCGACATCGCCGATACCGCCAAGGATCTTGTCGAAGGCAGCGCTGGCGACGGATGCAAAGATGCCGTCAGACTCCTCGACCGGATAGTTCCAGTACACATCGTGCATGAGGACCTTTGCGGCGTTGGTGCCGTCGACAACCGTTCCGTCGGGCAGCGAGACATTACCGACCAGGCCCAGCAGATACTGCAGGAACACCGGGTCGATACCGATGACGCCATCAACGTCCTGTCCATACTGGGACTTCCACAGCGCGGCGACACGCTGCGAGTTGCGGGGCCAATCAGGCGAATAGGTATTGCCCGAGTTGTACAGGTTACTGTGGTTGCCGAACAGCGCCTCATCCTCTTCGTCGACGCTCTCGACTGCCTCTTCCTCGCTGAGTCCAATGCGGGGAACAAACTCGCCAATCGACATCTGGCCGTCAGTGACCGAAATCAGGCCCTGCGAACCGCCAAAGCCGCCGCAAGCACGAATCTCGACGTTGTTCATGGCGTACATAAGGTAGTTGCGCGTCTGGCCGTTGGCGCCGAGCATCTGGGGAAGGACGGGGGCGACCTTCTCCGCCGCGTCAACCGCACCGTTGAGGGTGGCAAAGCCGTCCTTGGCCTTATCGACCAGCTCGGTCACCTGAGAAATATGAGTATCGCCAATGCCCTGGATCTTCTCGTTGGCGCTCTTGAACACCTTCGAGCTGCTGGAAAGCGAATCGGCGACCGCCTGCAGCGCGGACACGTTAATCATGCCGTCCTGGAACAGTTTGCCGGGCGTAGCCTGCGAAAGGTTATCGGCCATGGGAACCAGCGCATTGCTCGAGACATCGGACAGGGCGTCAATCATGGTGCGGGCCGCATTGATATCGCTGCCATACACCGGGATAAACGAAGCCGCCGCCCACAGCGGGCTCGAGGTCTCCGCCTTCATGCTGTCGCAGAGCTCATCGATCTTCTTCGCGTCGTCAGGCAGCGTCGAAAAATCGCCCGACGTGACCTTGTCCTTAAGGCCACCGACGATCTCGACAGCCTCCTTCGCTTCGCTCTTTACGGTCTTTGCCGAGTGAAGCAGCATAAAGCCGCTTGCGCCAAGCGCAACGAGAAGCACCGCGACTACAACGGCAATAATGGCGCCGGTGTGACGCTTTTTGCGCTCGCCCTTGCGATGGCGATGACGGACCAGACCGTCAGAGGTCGAACTCGACGAAGCATCGCTACCGTAGTTCAAGCCAAAATCGTAATAATCTTCCTTGGAACCCGAGCCCGCAAACTCGGCACCGCTATCATCCAGGCGGGCGAACGTGCCTGTCTCGGAGGCGCCGGTGTAAATCGTGCCGAGGTTACCCGTAAGCCCCGCGCCACCGGCAGAGGGAGTATTGTTGTCGGCCTTGCCGGCATTAACGTTGCCGGCGCCATTCGCGGCGTTGGCAGCACCTGCGTTGTTCGCAGGTACCGAAGGAGCCCCGCTCGGCTGCGACGCAGAGGTTGCACCGCCCGCAAAGACATTTCCTCTTGCACGGCCGGTCTTTTTTGCCTTTTGAGACTGCTCGTACAGAGCGGTAAACATCGCCGTCTCGCCCGGGGACACGCGCTTACCGGAACCGCCCTGTCCAGCGCCGCCCGGCGTGCCGGCCTTACCAGCCCCGTTCGGACGCGGCGGAACTGCAGGGCGGCCGCTATCGCTGCCCTTAAAGTGATTACCAGCCATAAAGAAATCCTCGCAATTGAGTCGCAATGAAAAAGTCCATAACGTTACTAGTTTATGGCATTTTGAGCATCGACAGCTAAACTCCAGACACGGACATCAATTGGCGAAAATGCGGCACAACACCTTTTCCGTCTTGGCAGCGGCGCTAGCTACACCGTGAGGAACATCATCACGATGATCATGACAAAGCCGATAAGGTCGGTCGGCAAAAACACCGTCCCCAGCATAACGGCGCTGGTGATGGTCGCCGAAACCGGCTCCACAGTTCCGATGAGGCTCGCGCGCACCGAGCCGATGTCCTTAACGCCCTGCATATAAAGCATGTAAGCAAAAAACGAGCCGATAACCACGAACACCGCGAGCGCCTCGATGCCGGCAGCGTCGAGCGCCGGCATATGCGCCCAGGGCTGCACGAAGACGCACGAGACCACGCCCGCCGTGAGCATTGCCGAGCCCGTGACGATGGGGCTGCCGTATTCGGGCAGGATCTTGGCGGGAATCACCGCCATACACGCGGCGCTGACCGCACACATAAGACCTGCTGCCAGGCCAAGCGGCGAGATATTCAGGCTGGTGGGGTCGCCGCCGGTGGCGATTAAAAAGGTTCCACCCAGAGCCAGGCCAATGCCGATGACTTCGCGAGTACGCGGCATACGGCGATCGGTCACGCAGGCGTAGCCCATGATGATAACGAGCTGCAGGCACTGGAGCACCGTCGCGGTTCCGGCGTTCGTCAGGCGCACGGCCGAAAGATAGCAAAACTGGTTGAACAGCAGGCCAAAAGCGGTAAAGAGCAGCAGCTGCTTGCGATCAGCGGGCGTCGTCCAAAGCTTGACCAGGCGTGCGCGGTCGCGCGTGACAACCACAGCCATAAAGAGCAGGCCGGCGAGAATCTGACGCACGCTCATAAGCCACAGCGTATCGACATGGTAGGTATCGAACAAAAAACTCGCGCTGGTGCCCGAGAAGCCCCAAAACGAACCGCCCACCAGCGTAGCCAAGACGCCCGTGATCATCTTGCGCGTCGAAGCGCTGTTCAGGCGGTCGCGCCATGCGCGACGGGTGTTGCGGCTGAGCTCGTCGGTGCCCTCGGGCACATCAATGTTCGATATATCGGTCATCGGCACCGAAGCCCCTGCGCCTTCGACCTGCTCGACATACTCTTTGCTCATTCCACTCCCCCGAAACAGCCTGGAAACAATTCGGCTTACCTTACCACGGCGAAGTCACCAGCTGGAGGCTTGTCCGCTTATCGGTAGGACAATTCCGCAGGCGTCTTTCCATAGCTCGATACCGCAATGGCCTTGCATTATGCGACAGCCAAATCGCGGCAGCAGGCTCTTTTGAAATGGATGCGACAAAGCCCCCGAATTCCACAATGTAAGCGATTTTTAAAAATGTTCTTGCCACCGAGTTCAGGCTCCGTTATATTATCCCTTGCGCGCTTGCGCACCCTTGATCGGGCGTTTAGCTCAGGGGGAGAGCGCTTCCCTGACACGGAAGAGGTCAGAAGTTCAAATCTTCTAACGCCCACCAAATGTTCGCAGCTCAGAGGCTATGTCTCTGGGCTGTTTTGTTTTATGTCGCCAAATCCGCTGGCAGCTCCAACCGCCCAAACAACCACCCCGCCCATGCGCAAAACCGCGTCAGCGACCCAAGCGCCTATCCCGGCCGACCCCGCAGTCAATCAAAACCGCCCCAATAGCCACCGAGGCCGAGACCAACGCGTCTCGAACCCATCCGCACCGCAACTTCTCAGCAAAACGCCGCGATGTCTGCGCCCTGCGGTATCCTTGAGCCACTTGCACCTGCAGCACCAAGGAGCCGCCATGCGCACCGAGCTCGATGTCCCCTTTTCGCACAAAGAAGAAGCCAAGGCGCTGGGCGCCAAATGGGACCGGACCAAAAAGATCTGGTATGTACCCAGCGGCGTCAACCCCGAGCCCTTTGCCGAGTGGCTGCCCGGTGTTGACCGATCCGACCCCTCAGCACCGTATATATATCTAGTACTGGGCAAGCGCGAGTGCTGGAAGTGTCACAAAGAGACCTCGGTCGCGGCCTTCGGCATTCCCTATCGAGCCGATAACGACGAGAGCATCGCCATCGCGCACGCGCCCAACGAAGCCGGGCACATTGCCATCGACACGGCCAACGCCAACGCACTCGCCATCGTGCCCGCTCTTGGCTGCGTGCCGGGCGAGATCCGCGACTACCTTCATAAGCGCTGCGGCTACAAGCCCGTAGGCGCGCGAGCCTCCAAAGCCCCGTCGCTCGGCAACACGTGCACCAGTTGCGACGCGCTGCAAGGCAACCGCTATCTGTTCGAGGAGCCCTCGTCCCCGTTTGCCCTCACTGCCATCAACAAGCTGCCGGCACTGGAGTTTATACGCGTCGAAGTTGCCGGCGTCTTTGGCGTCCCAGCCACGCGTACCGACTTTGACCAGGCGCTCTTTACCTGGGCACGCGACCATCACGCCGAGTTCCACAAGCAACTCGGTGAGGGGATTTATTTGTAGAGGCAAAAGACACTCACAGCCAACTCCTCCGCATCACCTATCCCTCGTCGCCGGCGTCGTACACGATATCGAGGCCACAAACAGGGCATTTCTCCGGATACACCGGCATATGAACGCCTGTCCGTTTTCTCACTTCGTCGCTGAGTCTGTCGCGCGCATCGATAAACCGAATGTCGAGACACGGTATTTGCGAGCCGCAGCAAGGGCAGGTGACGACAAACGACCCGCAATCAACCTCTACGCTCGGAAACATATTGTTGTCTATAAGGGCACACGGCAGTTTTCCGTACTTCCCCATCGCAATATCGCCTCGCCAGCTCATACACGCTCCCCTCTCGCTATACAAATCAGGAAGAGCATGCACCGGCGGGCGGGCGCGAGATTGCATCGCCACGCGATCCGATCAAACAACACGATCGTCAAAGAATGCCAAAGCCAAATACGCTAATACGGCAGAAGCCCCGCCTTTTCACGCTTCTTTTCCGAGCGATCGAACTCAATGCGATGGGCCTCAAGAAACACCGTATCGGGTCGCCACTGACGCTCATTCGGCTGCCTTAGCGTCGCACCCGCAAAGGAAGCGTAGTCGGTCTTATCCAGCAGGTACGATCCGCACAGCCGATATTCGCCGCAAACAGGCTCAAACGAAATCAGGTGAGCATCAAATAGGGAATGAAGATCGCGCCGAAGCAGAATACCGTTGCTGGCAACCTGCGATTTGGGTCCCGAGTAATTCTCGATATGTGCAGCCTCCAGAGCTTCGCTGACGCCGCAGTCCGACACCGCGCAACGGCCATCATAGGCGGCAACGAGCTGCTTGCGGAACCATTGCTGCCCCAATCGCTCGCGCCTTAACGCATAGCGGACCTTTTCGTCGTCGGTCACACCCTGTCCGGCAAACTCAATATCGACGGGTATGTGCTTCAGATAACTCATGTCGGGCGCAAAACGAGGGTCCGGTCCGCCTTTATGAACAGGACCGTGCAGAACAAACCATCCGTTTTCGGGCTCGAACCGCTCAACAAACGCAAGGCCGAGCACCTTATAGCCCACCTCGGTTGCAAATATGACTCCGACTGGGACGCCACATTCCATGCAGTTGAGCATTTTACGGTTGTAATTCTGGTCTCGAGAACCAACGGCGCCTGGCGCTTGGACCGAATACTTAATGACCCACGTACCGTCATCCAAATAGAGCGGAGGCACATCGGTGTAGAAGCTCTTTTTAGAGTTATGGACCGAAAGCGCAAAGATCTTATTGGGATCTTGCTTCACCCGATCCTGGCCCGGCCAGAAGATCCCTGAATCCCGCGTTACGGGAAAGAAGTCCGAGTCAATTCTCAAACGGTACTGATACTGAGGGCTATCTTCCTTGGTGTGGTGCGGAAGGCTGGTCCAAACGCCGCCGCGCTGTTCCTCACCCAGAAACCACTCCCATGCCTCAACGTATTCGGAAGGCACGAGACTGCAGGCGCGGTCATAGCTTGGTCCATCCATCAACGGAACAGCAAGGTCAATGTCGTTCATCGCCAGCACCTACAACCATACGAACGCGAGTCATGCCCCTCAATAATATGGCCGAGAGTCAATTATTACGAGATCTCATTCCGCGATCGGCACATCGTTGATGCTCTCGGTTTGCCGCTGGCGTGCTTGTACCCCGCTACCCCACTTCCCTGTATACTGATGTAGCACGTGTTTCATCCGGGCTTGTTGGGCCGGGTCGTTCATGGGAGGTTCTTGTGGCTGTTTCGAATCCGCCCAAGGGAAGCGTTTCTTCTTCGTCCATCAAGCCGGTTACGCGCAAGGCCGTGCGTTGCCAGCGCGAGGTCGCTTGGCTTGTCACGCAGGCGGCGGGCAGGCTTGTGGCGACCACTCAGGACGTCAATGCGCCTACGCCGAGCTTTGTGTTAGCGGCGGCGCTGGATTTTGTGCGCCAATTGGAGCTTGCCGCGCAGGATGCCAACGGCCACCTCGACTACCAGAACGTTATGGCACCCGACCTGCAAACGTTCTGTCACATGGCCAAGTTGCCTGCCGCGCCCAATGCGCTTTCGGACGCAGGCTACATGTTTACGCTCTCGGGCGCGGACCTTATCCGCGACATCTATGCATACTGCAGCGAGCTCGCCGAGCGCCACGTCTTTGACGCGGCAGAAGTCAAACCGGGAAATGTCATTAAGCTGGTTCTCAGACTGTTCCTGATAGACGGGTTCGGGGCCATGCCGGCGTAAGCCGAGTCTTTAGCATCACCGTCGACTGGGCAACAACCGCTTTACCTTAATGGACGCCAATCGAGGGTCGATTATTGGGTCGCCTCGTCCACTAACGCATCTATCCCACGCGCTCTGACAGTCGATACTTGCGGTTGCGGCTCGTCGCCGGCGCCGTGGGCTCAAGCTCGCCTTGAGCAATGAGCGCGTTGACGCGCGACCTAACCTGGGAAATTGTAAGCCCCGTGCGTTCTGCCAGCTCACGCGTCCCCAGCTCGCCGTAGTGTTTGAGTGCCGTCACAATTAAGCCCCCGCCATGATCGACCGGCTCGATCTTTGAACGGTAAAGTACGACCTTGAACCGATCGAACCCCGGGCAGAACAGGGGCTCGGCCAGACCATGCGCGCGCATGGCATCGATCATCATCGGGATGCCCGAGCCATTGCCCTCAGCCGGCGAACCTGCGCCATCCGGCAGCGGGACAATCGACATGAGTTTCACGAGCGTCGCGTTACGGCATCGGGAGCTGCCGTCAAACAAGTTCTCGCGAGTCTTTCCCCCGTAAAGGCCGCCAGGATTCGTCACCTCGACACGATCGTCAAAGACGTCGACGGCAATCGATTGTCCACAGAACTGATCCCCGTATTCTCGATGGATTACGGCGTTGGCGATTGCCTCGCGCAGAACCTCCTCGGGAATCTCCAGCGAGTCGACACGCGAGACGCCTTGGACGGTCGAGATGCGGCGCAGGTTTTTGGCAACAGCTGCGACGGCATCCGAAATCATCTCGCCCAGGGTGCCCTCGCAGACTGTGCGGTCCATAAACCTTAGTGGCCCCGCAGTTCCCTTTTGAGTTCCCATGTGGACAGCCACATCAATGAAGAGCTTGGGATAGAACTGCTGAGGGTAAACGCCCGCGGCAAGGAGGCCGGCCTTGGTAACATTGCCCTGGAAGTCGAGGAAATTCAGACGCTCCATCTTTGTCTTCTTGTCCGCCGCACCGCGCATCGCTCGAGGCGTCAACGAATAGGCACGCTCTATCGTGCGGTCGACCAGCGACTCGTCGAGATCGCCCACACTCGTGCCGGGCACCGCATCGCGATCGCTAGGACTCGTCCGTTCATATGACGATAGTGCCAAAACCTCGGTCGACGAAAGCGGGACATCTTTGTCATCGATGCGTTTGTAGCTGCCACCTTGAGCGCCCCGCTCTATGACATAGCAAGGCTTGCTCGACGGGTCGAGCTCCTCAATCGTGATGACCAGAACCACGGTGCCCTGGAGCTCCACGCGCTCAATGGTGTATTTGGGCGGATTGGCCAGCTTTCCGCGACCGCCGGCATCGCCCATGCCCGCCACGAATTGGTTGAGCACTTTCTCGGTCTCAAAGTTTGCAACTGGAACAAAACCCGCGCGCTCACTCACTCCGAGCACGATGATGCCGCCGGCGGTGTTTGCGAAAGCGCTGACCGTTTCCCATACGTCGCGGGAAAGCGTCGTGGCGCTTTCCTTGACCTCGACGTTAAGATCGTCCGAGCCCATGCGTCTTAAAGACTCGAGCAGACCGGTCAGTTCGTTTTCGTTCATCTGCACGTCCTTTCGCTCGGTTCTGCGGAGAATGCCGCGAATAAATTTCCTTCGTCTCTCAGTTATCTCTCGTAATTATCTCTCATCTTTCTGCTATCTCTCATATTAGAGATGAGTGAGAGATGAAAGATAAGATGTCTGCCATCTGTTTCATATAAACATGTTTTTGCTGGTAGAACAATCAGTATTGAGATAATACCATGATTGCTTGTCTCTTTGCTGCTCAGTTATCTCTCATATTTATCTCTCGTCTTTCTGTTATCTCTCGTATTCGTGACGAATGAGAGATGAGAGATGTGCGGGCGGCGGATGAGCGTGGATTTTGGACGGTCGGAAAATGAGGGGGTAGCGCGCAGAGATGTGGTGTAAGAGGCGGGGCATGCCCCGCCTCTTCTCTTTCTTGAAAGGGAGGGGACACCGCCTAGAATTCGTCGTTGGAGTAATGAAGGTGACGAATGGAAGG
>JAXJMO010000009.1:0-10705 GCA_036313175.1 Collinsella sp.
AGATAGTCGAGAGGCGCGGCCTCAAGAAGGAGTAACATCGGGACTTGCAGCGACGGACCTCAGGACACTCTTACACCACGTCTGCGCGCGCGACCAATGAGGGTGGATATTTGGACGGTTTTTGGGCGTTTTGAGGCTGATTCCGTCCGAAAATCCACTCTCATTCGATAGGCGTCCAAGTTTCCACGCTCGCGCGGCGGTCACGCGGAGCCTTTGCCCAATCCGCCAGCATCGTCTTCAGTTCGCCGCAGAGCCGCGGCCCCATATGGGTATACTCTCGAGGATTCGACTCGATTCGCCCCCGCTGGGGCGTCAAAGGAGACTGCATATGCCCACTACCTCAACCGATCCGCGCGCCGCTGCTGCCGCGCTGCTGGTACCCGGTACCACCTGCCACGGCTTTGCCGTCGAGCGCTGCGAGACCGTGCCCGAGCTCGACTCGGACGCTTACGTGCTGCGCCACACCGCCTCGGGCGCTCGCCTGCTGTACCTGGCGTGCGACGATGAGAACAAGGCCTTTGCCATTGGCTTTAAGACGCCGCCGGCCGATTCCACCGGCGTGTTCCATATTCTTGAGCACTCGGTGCTGTGCGGGTCGGCAAAGTTCCCCGTCAAGGAGCCGTTTGTCGACCTGATCAAGAGCTCCATGCAGACGTTCCTCAACGCCATGACCTACCCCGACAAAACCATCTATCCCGTTGCCACCACCAACGAGCAGGACCTGTACAACCTGATGGACGTGTACCTGGACGCGGTGTTCAACCCGGCCATCTATACCAAGCCCACCATTTTTGAGCAGGAGGGCTGGCATTACGAGCTGGACCTGCCGGAGGGCGCCGTGGGCGAGGGCGACAGCAGCTCCGCCAGCCTGCGCGAGGGCACGCTGCGCTATAACGGCGTGGTGTTCAACGAAATGAAGGGCGCGCTGTCCGACCCCATGAGCGTGCTGGACGACGCCGTCAACGCCGCGCTCTATCCCGACACTGCCTATGCGCACGAAAGCGGCGGCGACCCGCGCGCGATTCCCGCGCTCACCTACGAGCAGTTCCTGGACACGCACGCGCGCCACTACAATCCTTCCAACTCCTACATCACGCTCTACGGCGACCTGGACGTGGACCGTGCACTGGCCTTTTTGGACGAGCGTTATCTGTCGCAGCCGAGTGCCGCGAGCCGCCGCATGGACGCTGCCGTCGCCGCCGGCGAGGACCCGTCCACGCTGGCACCCAATCCGCTGGACGTGCAGGCGCCCGTGACCTGCGAGTACAAGCGCATCGAGATGGCCACCACGCCCGAGAACGCCTTGGTGGGCCTGGGTCTTGTGCTGGGCAGTGCGCTCGACCGCAAGCGCACGATCGCGGCGGACATCCTGTTCGAGGCACTGCTGGGTTCTAACGAGGCACCGGTTAAGAAGGCTATTCTTGCCGCCGGCCTAGGCGGCAACGTGGTGAGCTACACCGCGGCCGAGAGCCTGCAGCCCTACGAGCTCATCATGCTGCAAAACGCGCAGCCCGGCGTGGCGCGCGAGCTGCGTCGCGTGTTCCAGGACGCCTGCCGCGACCTGTGCGAGCACGGCGTTCCGCGCGAGCGCCTGGAAGCTATCATCAGCAGCAACGAATACGACCTGCGCCAGCGCGACTACGGTATCGCCGACGGCGTAGCCATTGCGTGCGATGCGCTGAGCACCTGGCTCTACGATGACGATGCTGCAACGCTGGCGCTCAAGTACGGTCCGGTGTACGAGGAACTGCGCGGCGAGCTGGACGGCAGCTATTTTGAGGACCTGCTGCGCGAGCTCGTGCTGGAAAACGACCACATGGCGCTGGTCGAGCTGGTACCGGTGGATGCCGCCGAGGGTTCGGAGGGCGCCGAGGCCGCCGAGCTGGCAGCCAAGCGCGATGCCATGACCGATGCCGAGCTGGCCGACGTGGTCGAGCGCACAGCCGCGCTGCGTGCCGCACAGGAGGCGGAGGACACGCCCGAGGCCAAGGCCACGCTGCCGCGCCTGCGCGTGTCCGACATTGGCGAGGCGCGCCCCGAGCCGCCGCTGGTCGTAGACACGACCGCGCCCATCCCCTGCCTGCGCCACGGCATCCCCACCAACCGTCTGGCCTACGCCATGCAGTATTTCGACCTGAGCTGCGTCGCGTTTGAGGACCTGCCCTATGTGACGCTGCTCTGCCGTCTGCTCAAACAGCTACCCACGAGCGAGCACTCGGCCGAGGAGCTCGACAACTTGCTCGCCGGCAAGCTGGGCTTTTTGAGCTTTACGACCGAGGTCATGACCCAGCCCGACGTGGACGGCGTGCGCCCCTATCTGCTGGTGAGCGCCGGAGCCCTGTCCGAGAAGATCGATGCGCTGGCGAGCCTGCCGCGCGAGGTGTGGTCGAGCACGCTTTTGCTCGATGCCGATGCCGACCGCGTGCGCGACGTGCTCACGCAGATTCGCATTGGGCTTGAGCAGGGCTTTATCAACAACGGCCACTCGGCGGCGCTCGGTCGCGCGATGAGCTACAGCTCGCCTTCGGCCGTGGTGCGTGAGCAGCTTTCGGGCGTGGATTTCTATCTGTTCCTGCGCGATTTGCTCGACCACTTTGACGAGCGCCTGGATGGCCTGCGTGCCAAACTTACCGAGCTGGCAGGCCGCATCTTTGTGGCCGACGGCTGCCTGGCGAGCTTTACCGGCAGCGATGAGGACTTTAACGCATACTGGAATGCCGCGGGCGACCTGGGGCTGGACGCTGGCGACGGCGCCGATGCCGGCCGCGATGCGCTCGTGGTGCCGACGCCGTGCGACCGCCACGAGGCTTTTGTCATCCCCAGCGACATCTGCTTTGCGGCACGCGCGTGCGACCCGCGTCGCCTGGGCATTGACGTAACAGGCGCCTGGGCGGTTGCCGCCAACGCGCTCTCCTACGACTACCTGTGGAACGAGATCCGCGTGAAGGGCGGTGCGTACGGCTGCGGATTCCGCGCGGCAGGCGAGCGTCAGACGGCGTTCTACACCTACCGCGACCCGGCAATCGATCCCTCGATTGAGCGCGTGGCGCGCGCAGGCGAATGGCTCGGCAGCTTTGAGCCCGACGAGGCCGCCTTTGAGGGCTTTATCGTGAGCTGCGTGAGCGGTATGGACGCGCCGGTGAAGCCGTACGCGCTCACCAAACGCCGCAACACGACCTACCTGGCCGGACTCGATCCGCATGCACGCGAGGAGCGCCGCGCCCAGATGCTCGCCGCCACGCCCGGCGAGCTGCGCTCGCTCGGCGCCGACGTCACGCGTATCGCAGCCACCTCGCCCACCTGCGTCTTTGGCGGCCGAGACGTCATCGTCAAGAGCAACGCCGGCTTCAACGTCATCGACCTGCTGGGCTAACGCACAAAGGTAGATTTTTGGAACATGCCTGAAAATCTACCTTTTCTTTTGCCGCAGTCTGCCGGTTTGTCTCGATCTGTAACGCTAAGGCGGCAATATTGGCTCCAGATGTTACAAATCGAGACGTTTCCGGATGACGCCGGCCCTTTGTCTCAATCTGTAACATCTAGGTCCAATTTTGCCGAGTTACTGTTACAGATCGAGACAAACCGCCGCGAACACCCGCTCTTCGTCAAAACCCACGAAGGTGTCCATAAGCTGCCCCCTTTTGCGATGGTTTGTGTGGTGGTTTGGGTGTTTGTCCAGATAAAACCTGCCAAAATAAACCTGTCCCTTTTTGGCAGGTTTGCTAGAGGAAGCCGGGATGGGTAAGGCTGAGGTGCGACGGGCGGTGATTGCTCGGCGCGATGCGATTGATTTGAATGTGCGGACGGCAAAGTCCGCCGCTATCTGTGCGCGGCTGATTGAGCTGTTGGATCGCTTGAGTGCCGCGGCGCCGCACACCGCTGCCGTCTATGCCGCGATGGGTTCCGAAGTCGACCCTGCCGTGTTTGCCGCAGCGGCCGCCAAAAACGGCAGGCGCGTGGCCTATCCGTGCATGTTCTCGGCAGCTGACGCTGCGGCTTGTGGCCAGCGTATGTGCATGCGAGCGGTCGCCGCCAGCGACGCGACCGCGGCCCCATTTGTTGTCCATCCCACGCGAACCTTCGCTGCCGCGGACATCGACAGCAACCGCTTCCCCATCGTGCCTGCCGAAACACTCGACATGATTGTCGTGCCGCTCGTAGCCTTCGACTGCGCCGGCGCGCGCCTGGGCTACGGCGGCGGCTGCTACGACCGCTATCTGCCCATGCTCTCACCCGCATGCCAAATCATCGGCATCGCCTTTGACGAACAGCGTGTCGACCACGTTCCCACCGATGCCCACGACCTGCCGCTACCCCACATCATCAGCGCCTAACGGCTGGCGCACCTCCCGACAGCCTAGTGCTCCTCGCCGGCACGGGCCAGGTCGTAGGGCGTGGTCTGGTAGACATAGTAGTTGAGCCAGTTGGTGTAGAACAGCTGAGCCTGGCTGCGCCAGACGTTACGCGGCTCGGCGGTGGGGTCGTCCCCCGGGAAGTAATGCGCCGGCACCTGAGGGTTGAGGCCGCGCTTCACGTCGCGCTCGTACTCCAGGCGCAACGTGTCGGTATCGTACTCGGGATGGCCAAAGACAAAGAAGCGGCGGCTGTCGGTCGACTTGACAATGTACAGGCCCACCTCGTCGGACACGGCCACGACCTCAAGCTGCGGCTCGGCCTCCACGTCCTCGCGACGCACATCGGTGTTGCGCGAATGCACGGCATAGAAGCGGTCGTCAAAGCCGCGGACCAGCGGGCTTTGCGGCTTCACCAGATAATGCTCGAACACACCACTCGCCTTTGCCGGCAGGTCGTACTTCTGGATACCGTAATGATGGTACAGGCCGGCCTGTGCGCCCCAACAAATGTGCAGCGTAGAGTGCACGTGCGTGGTAGACCAGTCCATGATCTGGCAGAGCTCGGGCCAGTAGTCAACCTCCTCGAACGGCATCTGCTCCACCGGCGCGCCTGTGATGATCAGGCCGTCGTAGTGGATGTCGCGGATGTCGTCGAACGTACGGTAGAACGTCTCCAGGTGGCCGGCGCTCACGTGCGTGGCCTCGTGCGTCTTGGTGCGCAGCAGGTCCACCTCCACCTGCAGCGGCGTGTTGGAGAGCTTGCGCATGATCTGCGTCTCGGTGGCGATCTTGGTGGGCATGAGGTTGAGGATGAGCACGCGCAGCGGACGGATGTCCTGGTGCAGCGCACGGTACTCGGTCATGACAAAGATGTTCTCGCTCTCGAGCTGCGCGGCGGCAGGGAGGGCGTCGGGGATGCGAATGGGCATGGATGCTCCTTACGAGTCAGTTGCAGCTATGGTACAACGAGCGGCCCCATCCGCGCGAGTGTATCGCCCAGCGATGCCGTCAGCGGCCCAAATCACTCCAAAAGTAGAGATTAAGGCATGTCCCAAAAATCTACGGCACTTTAGCCTAGCAAAGTAGCAGCAGGACGCTACAATGGTTCGACGCGAAAAACTCGGCCGAAAGGATACATATATGTACCAGACGCGTAAGATCGGTGTGGTCGGCCAGGGCCACGTAGGAGCACATGTCGCCAACAGCCTGCTCATGCAGGGCATTGCCGATGAGCTGTATCTGTGCGATATCAACGAGGCCAAGGTGACGTCCGAGGTCCAGGACCTGCGCGACTCCCTTTCGTTTGTCCCGTACAACACCAAAATCGTCAACTGCTACGACCGCTACGAGGAGCTGGCCTGCTGCGACGTCATCGTCAACGCCGCCGGCAAGGTCGCACTGGCCGCTGGCAACCGCGACGGCGAGCTGTTCTTTACCACCGACGCCGCCCGCACCTTTGCCAAGCGCATCGTGGATGCCGGCTTTGACGGCATCTTCGTGAGCATCTCCAACCCCTGCGACGTCGTGTGCACCGAGTTGTGGCACCTGACCGGCTACGATCCCAAGAAGATCATCGGCTCGGGCTGTGGCCTGGACTCCGCCCGCCTGCGCACCGAGATCTCCAAGAAGGTCGGCGTGAGCCCCAAGTCTATCGACGCCTACATGATCGGCGAGCACGGCTTTAGCCAGCTGGCCGCCTTTAAGGCCGCAACCATCGCCGGCAAGAGCCTCAACGAGCTTCAGGCCGAGAACCCCGACAAGTACGCCTTCGACCACATGGAGGTCGAGGAGCTTGCACGCAAGGGCGGCTATGTGACCTACCAGGGCAAGCAGTGCACCGAGTACGCCGTCGCCAACTCCGCCGCGCGCGTCTGCGCCGCCGTTCTGCACAACGAGCACGCCGTGCTTTCCGCCTCCACGCTCATGACCGGCCAGTATGGCGAGGAGGGCATCTTCACCTCCCTGCCGTGCGTGATCGGCGCCGAGGGCGTCGAGGAGGTCTACACGCTCGACCTTTCCGAGTATGAGCTCGAGGGCTTCCACAAGAGCTGCCAGCACATCCGCGACAACATCGCCCAGCTCGACTGGTGGGACGCCGAGGCCTACGACGCGAAGTAGTCCGCCGCTTGACGCGACACCTCGCTCATACGGACGCCATGCAAAGCGGGCCGCGCCGGAAATCCCCGGCGCGGCCCGCTTTTTGACTCATGTGGCCCGCTTGCGAATCGAAGGTGAATGCTTTTCCCGTTACCTAGTACTGCTCGATGCCCATGTAGCGACGAACCTCGGGGCTGTGGTCAAACACCTTACCGCGGGCGGCGCGCAGCTCGCAGCTCATCGCATAGAAGAAGATCGGCTCCAGGTACGAACGCACGCTGACAGGTACCTCGCCCACGCCGTACTCGAGCGCGTCGAGCACCATGATCGTGTCGGTGTGCGTGTTGAGGAACGCCAGCGCGCGCTCCTCCATGGGGCGGCACTCGCCCGATCCGAGCTGCACAAAGTAGAACACGCCGGGCTCGGTAGCCTCGAAGGGACCGTGGAAATACTCGCCGGAGTGGATGTAGCAGCAGTGCTGCCACTGCATCTCCATGAGCGAGCAGATTGCCATGGCGTAGGTCTGGCTAAAGTTGGGGCCGGAGCCCAGGATGTAGAAGAACTTGTGCTGCTGGCAGAGCTCGGCAAAACGGGCACCTAGCTCGGCGTTGACCTTCTCGCGCGCGGCGGGCAGCAGCGCATCCATCTGCTTAAGGCCTTCGTACATGTCGGCGAGCGCTTCGTAGCCCTCCTGCTGGTCGAGCAGTTCGGCGGCGATCAGAGCGCCGATGCCCTGCGGCACCTCGGCCTGCAACACGCCCTCGCCCCACGGATAGACCCAGGTGGTCCACTTGCCGTTGTCGATCTTTGAGCCCTCGCAGTCGGTAAGGGCAATGACCTCGGCGCCGGCAGCCAACGCCATCTCGCAGCCGTCGACGACCTCTTGCGTGTTACCGCTGTGGCTGCAGGCGATGACGAGTGACTTCTCGCCAAGACTCTTGGGAGTCATCAGGCAAAACTCGCGCGCCGTGTAGACCGTCGAGGTAAACGTGGTGGCCTCGCGCTTGAGCAGTTCGTTGGCCGGCATGAGGTCGATCATCGAACCACCGCAGGCGATCCAAAAGACGTTCTCGACCTTGCCCTTGCGCTCGATAATTTCCTGAACCAGATCATGTGCGTTCATGCTGATGCTCCTCCTTGTGGGGTGGCTTTGAACGACGACAGCTCGTACCTGCTGTCGTTCTATGTTGTCCTATTTATAGCACGTGTAACAACGCCCGTGAAGTCATCTCAGCAAATTTGTTCTATATTGTTCTATCTGTGGACGTTAGATGTCAAAGACGTAGCGCGAGCCCACGATCTTTTGGCGGCCGAGCAGTAGAGGGCGCCCGCCGGCGTCGGTAAAGTAGGCCTCCATATAGAAGAGCGGCTCGCCGACCGGCACCTCCAGCAGCGGGGCCGTCTGAGTATCGGCAAGCGCAATCTCCACGGTGCAGGGGTCGGACTTGAGCGGCGCGCGACCCGAATGCTCGGCAACGAGCGCAAAGATTGAGTTATCGGTGAGGTCCTCGTCGGCCAGCGTCTGCAGGTAGGGATGGTCGGCGAGCACAAAGGCGTTGTTCTCGAGCATGACGGGGATGCCATCGGCCGTGCGCACGCGCTCGACCACGATAAGCTCGCAGCCGGGCTCCACGCCAAAGAACGCCGCATCCTCGTGAGTCGCCGCGACCACCGTGCGCGACACCAGACGCGCACCCGGCACCATGTCGTTGGCAGCACAACCCTCAGTAAAGCTCTGGACGTCACCCTTCTGGCGAATCTTGCGCTTGAGCTTGGGGGCGCACACAAACGTGCCCCTCCCCTGCTGGCGGTTGAGATACCCCGCGCGCGACAGCTCCTCGATGGCACGGCGCACGGTGATGCGCCCCACGCCGTAGGACTTCGCGAGCTCCATCTCGGCAGGGATGCGCGAGCCGGCGGGGTACACGCCGCGCGCGATCTCGCCCTTTAGGTCGTCCATGACCTGCTGGTACAGCGGCACGGCGGGCACGTCAGTGCGGTCGGTTTTATCGTCGAATGCCATCGTTACACTCCATCCCGCGCATGCTCGGACTCAAATTCTTCAATCGCCGCCATAAACTGCTCGCCAAAGGCGTCGGCTTTTTTCTCGCCAATGCCGTTGACCTGGATCAGCTCCTCGCGCGTCTGCGGACGCAGGCGGCACAGGCCGCGCAGGGCCTTGTCGGAAAAGACCATATACGGCGCCATCTCCAGCTCGGTCGAGATCTCCTTGCGGAGGGCACGCAGGCGCTCGAACAGCTCGGCATCGTCGCCAACGCGCGGGCGCTGATCCAGCTCGGCCTCCTCGCGCAGCAGATCGACGGCGCGGCGGGCGCGGGCCGAGGCCTTGCGCTTGGACGCACGACGCTTAACGGTAAAGGCGAACGCCTCGTCCTCGACCTCGACGGCACGCGGACCCAGCCCCACGACCGGGTACTGCCCCTGCGAGGTGGCCAAATAACCGCGACCGCACAGCTGGCCGATGATGTCCTTGATGCGCCCGACCGATTCGCTCGACAGCTCACCGTAGCCGCGCTCCTCGTCCAGATGCATCTGGCGAATGCGCTCGGTGTTGCCGCCGTGGAGCACGTCGGCGATCAGCGACTTGCCAAAGCGCATGGGACGCGTGGCCACATAGCGCACGGCGGCGCGGGCCATATCGGTGACGTCCTCGACCTCGAACTGCGTGAGACAGTTGCTGCAGTTGCCGCAGCCCTCGGCGTCGTCTGCCGTGCCGCCCGCGGCGGCTGCCGCATGCTCGGCCGCCGCCTCGTCGCCAAAGTAGCGCAGCATGTATTCGCGCAGACAGCCAGTGGTATTGCAGTAGCCCTCCATCTGGCTGAGCAGGCGATAACGGTTCTGGAGCGCCCACGCGCGCTGCTCGTCGTCGAGCGCCTCGTCGGCCGCATCGCCGCGGTCGATCAAAAAGCGGCGCATGCGAAAATCGTTACCGTTCCACAGCAAGTGACAGCTGGCCGGATCGCCATCGCGGCCAGCGCGGCCCGCCTCCTGGTAGTAGGCCTCGATGCTCTCGGGCACGTTGTTGTGGATCACGTAGCGCACGTTGGGCTTGTCGATGCCCATGCCAAAGGCGTTGGTGGCAACCATCACCTGGATATCGTCGTCGATAAAGGCACGCTGGCTCTGGCGGCGGGCGTCGTTGCCCATGCCGGCATGGTAGCGCCCCACACGAATGCCGCTGGGGCCCAGCGCCTCGGCAAGCTCGCCCGCCAGCGCATCGACCGTCTTGCGGGTCGAGCAATACACGATACCGCTCTCGCTCGAATGCGCGATCACATAGTCGCGCACCCAGGCAGTCTTGGCCTTGTCGCCCATCTCCTCGCAACCAAAGTAGAGATTCTTGCGATCGAAGCCCGTCACCACCGTCGCAGGGTTTTGCAGGCCGAGCATCTGCTGAATATCCGCACGCACGCGTTCGGTCGCCGTGGCGGTAAAGGCCGCCACGATGGGGCGCTGCGACAGGGAATCGATGAACTCACGAATCTGCAGATAGGCGGGGCGGAAATCCTGACCCCATTGGCTTACGCAGTGGGCCTCGTCAATGGCCACGAGCGGCACGCCAATGCCGGCGGAACCCGCAGCCTCCTGCGCAAAGGCCAAAAAACGCGGCTCGAGCAAGCGCTCGGGCGCCACGTACATAAGCTGGTAGCGGCCCTCGCGCGCCCGCTTGAGCACGGTGTTTTGCTGGGCCGGAGTAAGGCTGGAGTTGAGATAGCTGGGTCGCGCACCCGCCGCGAGCAACGCACGGGTCTGGTCCTCCATAAGCGACAGCAGCGGACTCACCACAAAGGTGATGCCGGGCAGCATGAGCGCGGGCACCTGGTAGCAAATGGACTTGCCGGCACCCGTGGGCATAACACCCAGCGCATCACGACCGGCAAGGATCGCATCGACCATGCGGTCCTGTCCCGGGCGAAACGAGGTGTAGCCAAAATAGGCGCCGAGCGTGTCGAGCGCCATCTGCTGCATGCTATCGGTCATGGTTTCCTAACGTTCAAGTCATCTGCCGCCGATTATACGCCGCCACGCGGACAGCAGCACACGGCCGCCGCCCAGACTAGTCGTTTAAGAACGCCCCCAACGGCTAAGGAGTGTCCCCAGGTGCCGGCAGAGACGATATGAGCAGGACATAAAAAACATTGAGAGCCCCTGCTGCATGAAAGACCGCGGATTAGGCCGACAATGGTGAGTGTCTAATTCAGCCGCGGCGGCCACGCCGCATTCATGGAAGG
>JAXJMO010000010.1:0-51059 GCA_036313175.1 Collinsella sp.
GCAGCGACCGCGTATTGCACGAGGGCGATGTCATCTCCATCGACGGCACCCAGGGCATCATCGTCGACGGCGCCGTTGATCTGGTTTCGGCTGAGCTCACCGGCGACCTGGACACCATCCTGTCCTGGGCCGACGAGATTCGTCTGGACGAGACCGATGGCCACGCCAACCACGTGCGCGTCAACGCCGACAACCCTGAGGACGCCGAGCTCGCCCTCGAGTTTGGTGCCGAGGCCATAGGCCTGTGCCGCACCGAGCACATGTTCCTGGGCGATCGCAAGAATATCATCCAGAGCTTTATCCTGTCTGACGATGAGGCCGTGAAGCAGCAGGCCCTGGCCGACCTGCTCAAGGTTCAGACCGAGGACTTCCTGGCGATGTTCAAGACCATGTCCGGTCGCGATGTGGTCGTCCGCCTGCTCGATCCGCCGCTTCATGAGTTCCTGGATAATCCTCGCGAGCTCGAGGTTGCCATCACCAAGAAGGAAGCCGCTGGCGCCAGCGAGGAAGAGCTTGCCGTCCTGCGCACCCGCCTGCGTCGTATCGACGGCATGGTCGAGTCGAACCCCATGCTCGGCCTACGCGGCGTGCGCCTGTCCGTCGTCTTTAGCGATCTGCCGCTTATGCAGGTCCGCGCCGTCGCCACGGCTGCCGCCCGCCTTATCAAGGAGGGCGTCGACCCGCGCCCCGAGATTATGGTCCCGCTCGTTTCCATTACGGCCGAGCATGTTCAGACCCGCGAGGTTATCGAGCGCGTGATCGCCGAGGTTTCCGTCGAAGAAGGCGTCGAGCTCAATATTCCCGTGGGCACGATGCTCGAGCTGCCGCGCGCCTGCATGGTCGCTGACGAGATCGCCCATCACGCAGACTTCTTCTGCTTTGGCACCAACGACCTCACCCAGACGACCTTCGGTTTCTCGCGTGACGACGCCGAGGCTAAGTTCATCCCGCTGTACATGCATAAGAAGATCTTGAAGGACAATCCCTTCGAGACCATCGATACGGCGGTGCTCGAGCTGGTGCGCATGGCCGTCGAGAAGGGCCGAGCCACCAACCCCGACATGCACTTTGGCGTGTGCGGCGAGCACGGCGGCGACCCCAAGTCCATCAAGGGCCTGTTTAACGTGGCCGACGTGGACTACGTGTCCTGCTCGCCCTACCGCGTGCCCCTCGCACGCCTGGCTGCCGCTCAAGCCAAGCTCGAGGCCAAGCGTTCCGCCTAACGTTTTGGGTTTAGACGCCTAGCGTAGCCCCCTTCATGCCGCCCGTCTCATTCGTGAGACGGGCGGTTATCATGTGCGGGTTTTGTCTTTTTGTCTGCGTAAAAAATTGTTCTTGCAGCAGAAACCCGCGCGTGTATACTCGAATACGTTTGTTCAACTACGTGCCGGCCAAGGTGGTACGGCACCTCTAGAAGAGTAAGGAATTGCACATGGATTACATCCGCGCAATCGAGCGTCAGCAGATCCGCGAGGACATTCCTCGGGTTCGCGTCGCCGACAACGTCAAGGTTCACTACCGCATTAAGGAAGGCGACCGCGAGCGCATCCAGGTCTTCCAGGGCGACGTCATCCGCATGGCCGGCGCCGGTGCCCGCGAGACCTTCACCGTCCGCAAGATGTCCTTCGGTGTCGGTGTTGAGCGTACCTTCCCGCTTCACAGCCCCAAGATCGCCAAGCTCGAGGTCGTTCGTCATGGTCGCGTCCGTCGCGCCAAGCTGTACTACCTCCGCGACAAGGTGGGCAAGGCTGCTCGCATCCCCGAGAAGCGCTAAGAAGATCGCAGCGTCTGTCCACTCGTTTGGACGTAAGGGTCACCTTCGGGTGGCCCTTCTTTTTATCCGATTTGCATGCAAGGAGGGCCTGGTATGGCCAATATGACGAGCTCGGTTTCGGCATCGCAAGTTGCTGGCGAGCTGGCGAGCGCTACGTTTGAGGAGATTCCCGCCCTCGTGGAGCATTATCGCGAGGATCCGCGCCAGCAGGTGATCAAGGCTTGCGAACGCGCCCTCAAACGCCATGCCAAAGAGCTTGCCGAGCGCGAGCGCGTCAATGACATGTACGAGCTTATGCATGAGCTTGGCGGCGATGGGGTGGTCGTTGGTGTCGACGAGGTGGGTCGCGGATCGGTGGCCGGTCCTTTGACGGTATGCGCTGTCTGCCTTCCTATGGAGCCGCGCGTCTGGGGCATCAACGATTCCAAAAAGCTCACGCCGGCGCGCCGCGAGTTGCTCTCAGTGAAGATTGCCGAGGTGGCGACGGCGATCGGTTTTTGCCATATCGCGCCTAAGGATATCGATGAGATGGGCATGGCCCGTGCTATCCGTACCGCCGTTGCAGGCGCCGTGGCCGATACAGGGCTCGAGCCCGATTGCGTGCTTATGGATGGCAACCCCTTGGGCGCCGTTCCTAACGAGCGCGATGTGGTGAAGGGCGATGCCAAGATCGCCTGCATCGCCGCGGCGTCCATCATGGCCAAGGTCACGCGTGACGAGATGATGGTCGAGTACGACGCCGAGTACCCCGAGTACCATCTGGCCGAGTCGAAGGGCTATGCAAGCCCCGAGCATATCGAGGCCATTCGCAAACATGGACTTTGTCCGCTGCACCGCGTGAGCTTTTGCGGAAACTTTCTGCAGACTGAGCGCCTTTTCTAGGCCAATTGTGGAGACAGGGACCTCTGGGGTTTTATAAACCTGCTGGTAGCGGGCCGTATGCAACACCATTGCTGCGTACGGCCCGTTTTTTGACGGCATTTGGTCAGCTTTTGGTTTGCTTCCTGTACTTACCCGCATGAAAGGTGCCCTCATCATCGGGGCAATGCAGTGTGCGGGAAAGGAGACCCCATGAGTGCCGCAAGCAAAAAGAGCAAGACGCAGCAGCTCAAGGAGCGTTGGGAAAACGGCGAGCTCGACTGCGGGGCGATGACGCCCGAGTTTATCAAGGGACTCAGTCCCCGTGAGCTGGGCATGCTGGGCGAGCTGATCACCATCGACTACTTTAACGAGCGCGGCTACACCTTGCTGGAGCAGGGTTATCGTTGCACCGAGGGCGAAGCCGATCTGGTGCTGCTCGATGAGCTTGACGATGTCGTGGTGATGGCCGAGGTCAAGACCAGGCGCGTCGCCCTGGATTGCACCACGCGGGTCTTTCCCGAGGAGGCCGTGGATGCCCAAAAGCAGCGTCGGTATCGCCGTATCGCAAGTTGCTATCTCATGGAGCACTATCCGCTCAAGGCGATCCGCTTCGATGCAGTGGGTGTCACCATTCGCGGCGGGCATATCGCCGAGATCGAGCATCAGTACAACGCGTTCGATTGGCAGGTGTCGTGATGGCGTTCGAGACGTTTGCCGTTCACGCGGCCTGCATCCGCGGTGTCGAGGCGATTCACGTCACGGTCGAGGTCTCGCTTGCCGGCGGCGTTCCGGGCATTCAGATGCTCGGCATCCCGAGTATGGAGGTGATGGAGTCACGTGGTCGTATTCGCTGTGCGATGCGCTCGGCCGGCTTTGAGATCCCGCGCTCGGGCATTACGGTCAATCTGGCGCCCGGCGATATTCGCAAGACCGGTAGCGGCTTTGATCTGCCCATCGCCATCGCGGTTCTAGCGGCCGATGGTCAGATTCCCCGCGACAACCTCGATCGTTGTCTTATCGCCGGCGAGCTCGGCTTGGACGGCACGGTGCTTCCTGTCAAAGGCGAGGTGGCGTTTCAGCTATTGGCTCGCGACATGGGGCTGTCTTTTATCGCCGGCAGGTCCGACCAGCATGTGCCACTCGCGGGCGTGGATTGCGGCTTTATCGACCATCTGTCTCAGCTTGCTCACGGCATGGGCGATGCCGCACGGCACTACTTGGATTCCGAGGGTGTCGAGGCGACCTTTGAGCCCGAGCTCGACTATGCAGACGTGCTGGGGCAGGAAGTCGCTAAACGCGGCATGGCGCTTGCGGCGGCAGGAGAACTCGGCTTGCTCATGATTGGGTCCCCGGGATCGGGCAAGACGATGCTCGCACGCCGTATGACCGGCATCCTGCCCGAGCTTTCCGTCGAGGATCAACAGGAGGCGCTGTGCATCCATTCGGTTTTGGGCGAGAACATTGATGGCTTGTTGGCGGGGCACCGGCCCTTCCGCAGTCCCCATCACAGTATTTCGACCGCAGGCCTTATCGGCGGCGGACGCCCGGTGCACCCGGGTGAGATCAGCCTTGCTCATGGCGGCGTGCTATTTTTGGACGAGCTTGCCGAGTTTCCCACGGGTGTGCTGCAGACGCTGCGTCAGCCTATCGAACGCGGCTACGTCAGGATCGTACGCGTCGACGGGGCTTTTTCCTTCCCGTCGCGCTTTCAGCTGCTGGCTGCGAGCAATCCCTGCCCCTGCGGCTTTTTGGGCGATCGCGAGGTACCGTGTCGCTGCTCGGCGGCGATGGTCGAGCGCTATCGGTCTAAACTGCGCGGTCCTTTGGCCGACCGTATCGACATGATGATCGATGTGACCCGTCCCGACCCTCAGGTGATTATCGAGGGCGCGGAGGGTATGTCGTCGGCCGAGTTACGTGACTACGTTGTGCGCGGTCGCGCCTTTCGCGCCTGGCGCGAGTCCCGTATGGACGATGCGGATGCCGAGGCCGAGGATGACGAGACACGGTCCATTGACGGCGTCGTTTCGACCTTTGAGCTCGATGATGCGGCGGAGAAGTGTGTGCTCGGTCTGTCCAAACGCACGCATCTCACGGGCCGCGGCATCGTGCGCTTGGTTCGCATTGCGCGCACGATTGCAGACGTCGCCGAGAGCGAGCAAGTGACGCAGGATCACGTGCTCGAGGCGGCGATGTACCAGGGAAGGAGGGACCAATGATGGCCGAGGGGACCTTTGAACTGCATCCAGGTGATGCGTTGTATCCCGAGACCGTTTTGGAGCTTTCTGATGTACCCCAGACGCTTTATGTGCGCGGCAATCCCGAGGTGCTTTCGACACCCGCGCTCTCCATCATCGGCGCGCGCAAGGCCTCGCCGTATGGTCTTGCCGTGGCAGAGCTTGCGGCAAAGGTGGCGGTTGAGGCGGGAGTGACGGTAGTTTCGGGCGGCGCGGTTGGTTGTGACCAGGCCTCGGGTTGGGCTGCGGTCAACGCCGGCGGCAAACACGTCGTGGTGCTGGGGACGGGCGCCGACGTGGTCTACCAGCGTTCGAGCGCGGGGCTTATTACGCGCACGCTCGATACGGGCGGCGCGGTCGTGTCGATCTCTCCGTGGGGCATGGGTCCGCGCAAGTTTGCCTTTCCGCGCCGCAATCGCGTGATCGCGGCCCTGTCGCAAGCCCTCTTTGTATCCGAGGCGGGTATGCCTTCCGGGACGTTTTCTACAGCTGAGGCTGCTATGGATTTGGGGCGCGAACTTCTTGCCGTGCCGGGGTCGATCCTATCGCCCGAGTCGCGTGGCACGAATTACCTCATTGCGAACGGTGCCTGCTGCATTGTCGACGAGGAGTCCATCGAGATGGCTATCTCTCGCATATACGGCACCCTGCGCTACTCGCGCCCCGATGCTCCCGGCATTGCCGACCTGAATCCAACACAGCAGACCGTGATGCATGCGCTCATCGCCTCTCCGCTCAAGGTCGACGACATCGCGGCGCTCGTCTCACTCGATGCTGTCGGCGTACTCAAACTCTTGGGTTCGCTTGAACTCGAGGGCCTTATCGAGCGCATGATGGATGGAAGGTATGCGCCCTCCAAGTTTGCCCTTCACGCCCAGACGCCCTTCGGTCACAATGGAAAACGTGTCAATTAGAAAGGTGTTTGCAGATGCAGTTCGATCAGGTGACGGTTATCGGTGGCGGTCTGGCGGGTTCGGAGTGCGCGATCCAGCTGGCAGACCGCGGGTTTGCCGTAAAGCTGTGCGAGATGCGCCCCCAGGTGAGCTCCCCGGCCCACCATACCGATCACCTGGCAGAGCTCGTCTGCTCCAATTCGTTTAAGTCGACCCGTCCGGATTCTGCGGCTGGTTTGCTGAAGGCCGAGCTTGAGCGCATGGGTTCAGTCCTGCTCGATTGCGCCCATCGCGCCGCTGTTCCCGCCGGTGGTGCCTTGGCGGTCGACCGCGTCAAGTTTTCCGAGCTTGTCGAGGCCGAGGTTGCCGCCCGTCCCAATATCGAGGTCGTGCACGGTGAGGTCACACAGATTCCCGAGGGTCACGTGGTCATTGCCGCGGGCCCGCTGTGTTCACCGGCGCTGAGCGAAGAGGTTATGAAGCTCGTCGGTGGCGATGCCCTGGCATTCTTTGATGCGGCGGCGCCGATCGTCGATGCCTCCACGCTCGATATGGACGTGCTGTTCTCGCAGTCGCGCTACGAGGAGCAGGGGAGCGGCGACTATCTCAACGCTCCGCTCAACAAGGAGGAGTACGAGGCCTTTATCGAGGCGCTTACCACGGCCGACCGCGTGGTGCTCAAAGACTTTGAGGGCGGCGATCTGTTCCAGGCCTGCCAGCCTGCCGAGGAGGTTGCACGCACCGGCAAGGACGCTATTCGCTTTGGCGCCATGAAGCCCGTTGGCCTCACCGACCCGCGTACCGGACGTCGCCCCTGGGCAGCGATTCAGCTGCGTGCCGAGAACAAGGAGAAGACCGCCTATAACCTGGTGGGCTTCCAGACCAACTTGACCTTTGGCGAGCAGAAGCGCGTCTTCCATATGGTGCCGGGCCTGGAGAACGCTGAGTTCTTCCGCTACGGTGTCATGCACCGCAATACCTTTGTCGACGCCCCTCACGTGCTCGATAGCACCTTTGCCGTGCCCGGTACCGGCGTGCGCCTGGCCGGTCAGATCACCGGCACCGAGGGGTACATGGAAGCCGTGGCGACAGGTCTGCTCGCGGCGCTCAACACCTATGCCGAGGCTATCGGTGCCGCGGGCGTCGAGTTGCCGCGTGTGGGCGCCCTGGGTGCGCTCGTGGGCTATGCGACCGATCCTGCCACCGTGGGCTATCAGCCTATGCATGTCAACTTTGGCCTGGTGCCGCCACTCGAGGACGGTAAGCGCCGCAGCAAGCGCGACCGCTATCAGGCCTATGCGGACCGTGCGCTCGAGGCCCTCGATGCCTACTTGGCCACGCGTTCCGACTTGTTTGGAGGCGACCGGTCATAGCCTTTGACCTGTACGACACCGTCGACTCTTTTATCGCCTATATCGCACGCGTCGAGGGGCTTTCTCCCAACACGGTGACGGCCTATGGCTCGAGGCTAGAGCGCTTTGCTGCCTGGTGCGAGCGCGAGGATATTGATGCTTTCGCTGCCGACGTGCGCACCATTCGTCGCTATCTTGCCGAGCTTTCGCGTGAGCAGGTGGCTCCCCGAACGCTTGCGGCGCACCTGTCGGCTATTCGATCTCTCTATCGCTGGATGGCTGCCGAGGGGATTGTCGAGGGCGATGCGGTCTCGGCGATCGCGTCGCCCAAGCTGCCGCGTGACCTGCCGGGCGTCCTTACGACCCAGCAGGTCGAGGCGCTGCTCAAGACGCCTGATACCTCAACACCCGCGGGACTGCGCGATGCGGCGATGCTCGAGTTGCTCTATGCCTCGGGTGCCCGCATCTCAGAGCTTGCGGCGCTCAATGTGGAATCCATCTCATGGTCCGAGCGCACGCTGCGCCTGTGGGGCAAGGGAAGCAAGGAGCGCATCGTTCCTTTGTATCGTCGTGCGCTCGATGTGACGCGTCTCTATATTGAAGAGGGGAGGCCGGAGTTGCTCGCTCGGGCAAAGCGCCGCGACCTCGCTACCGGGCCGCATCCGCTGCTTATATCGGCGCGCGGCAATCGCATGAGCGCCGCGATGCTCCGGCGGCGGTTCCATACGCTGGCGACGCTCGCCGGCATTCCGGCCGACATCGCCCCGCATGCGATACGCCATACCTTTGCGACCGACTTGCTCGAGGGCGGTGCGGACCTGCGCTCGGTTCAAGAGCTGCTAGGTCATGCGAGCCTGTCCACGACGCAGATCTACACGCATCTCACACCCGATCGGCTTAAGCGGGCTGTGGCTCAAGCCCATCCCCGCGGCGAATAGTGGCTGGCACGTCCCGCGCCGCACTCAGGTGTGTGGTTTTGATTGCGGGTTGGCAGGAAGAGGCATTCCTGCTATCATTCATCGGGTTGCTTCACGGCAACATGTTTTTATCACGCACGCGCGGCTACTTCATACCGTGGTGCCCGGGCTTTGGTAGCACATGTCCGGGTTGGTTTTGGAGGATGACCCCGCGCGGAGGCAAACCACAGGAGGTTTAACATGGCTACCAAGATTAATATCCGCACCCTGCTCGAGGCCGGCTGCCACTTCGGTCACCAGACCCGTCGCTGGAACCCCAAGATGAAGCCGTTCATCTTCGGTGAGCGCAACGGCATCTACATCCTCGACCTCAAGCAGACCATCCTCGACGCCGACCAGGCCTACACCTTCGTCAAGAACGTCGCCAAGGGTGGCAACGTGCTGTTCGTCGGCACCAAGAAGCAGGCTCAGGAGGCCGTCAAGAACGCTGCTGAGCGCGCCAACATGCCTTACATCAACCAGCGTTGGCTCGGCGGTATGCTGACCAACTTCGTCACCATCCGCTCCCGCATCAACCGCATGGAGGAGCTCGAGGCCATGGTCGAGGACGGCCGCATGGCAGTGCTCCCCAAGAAGGAGCAGGCTGTTCTCGGCAAGGAGCTCACTAAGCTCCAGACCAACCTCGGTGGCGCCCGCGACATGAAGGGTCTGCCCCAGGCTCTCTTCGTCATCGACACCAAGCGCGAGGAGAACGCCATCAAGGAGGCCCAGCGCCTGAACATCCCCGTCGTCGCCCTGATCGACACCAACTCCGATCCCGATGAGGTCGAGTACGGCATCCCCTGCAACGATGACGCTATCTCCGCTGTCACCCTTATGTGCGAGCTCATGGCTGACGCCTGCCTCGCTGGCTCCGGCAAGGAGCAGGTCTCCGAGGCCGAGATGGCCGCTGAGCCCAAGGCCGAGTAAATCAGTCTTAGTTAATTCTTTTTCATCTCTTTGAAAGGAACCACAATGGCCCAGATTACCGCCGCTATGGTCAAGCAGCTCCGCGAGATGACCGACTCCCCGATGATGGAGTGCAAGAAGGCTCTCGTCGAGGCTGACGGCGACATGGACGCCGCTGTCGACGTTCTGCGTAAGAACGGCCTTGCCAAGGCTGCCAAGAAGGCTGGCCGTGAGACCAACGAGGGCGCTGTCGCCGCGTTCGTCTCCGAGGATGGCAAGACCGGCGCTCTGCTCGAGCTCTCCTGCGAGACTGACTTCGTTGGCTCTAACGCCAAGTTCACCGGCTTTGCTTCCAAGGTCGCTGAGGTTGTCGCTACCACCGAGCCTGCTGACGTCGACGCTCTGCTCGAGAAGCCGATGGGCGAGGAGACCGTTTCCTCCGAGCTCACCGAGATGATTCACATCATGGGCGAGAACATGAAGATCTCCCGCTTCGCTGCCCGCAAGGCCGAGAACGGCGCGCTCGCTTCTTACATCCACATGGGTGGTAAGATCGGCGTCCTCGTCGAGTTCGCCTTCGAGAAGGCTGAGACCGCTCAGGCTGAATCCTTCAAGACCTTCGCTCACGACGTTGCCCTTCAGGTTGCCGCTGTCGCCCCGATCTGCGCTACCCGCGATCAGGTTCCGGCCGAGACCGTCGAGCACGAGAAGCAGATCTACATGGCCCAGGCTGCCGAGTCCGGCAAGCCCGAGGCTATCCAGGAGAAGATGGCTGTCGGCCGTCTGGAGAAGTTCTACAAGCAGTCCGTGCTCACCGAGCAGGAGTTCATCAAGGACAGCTCCCTCACCATCAAGAAGTACGCTGAGCAGGTCTCCAAGGAGCTCGGCGACACCATTACCGTCGTTGCCTTTGACCGTCTGGTCCGTGGCGAGTAAATAAGCTCTTGTAGCTGGTAATGAGCAGGCTGTGGGTTTTACTCACAGCCTGCTTTTTCATGGCTCTTCTTAGAGCCTTTGATAGAATGTTGAGAGTTCAATCTAAAGGAGGATCGCTTTGTCCGACATCCGATATAAACGCGTGCTTCTTAAGCTTTCCGGCGAAGCGCTGATGGGCGACGGCCAATATGGCATCGACCCCAAGGTTACCGACCATCTTGCTAAGCAGGTCAAGGAGCTGCTCGCCGTTGGCCATGAGGTCGGCGTCGTTGTCGGCGGCGGCAATATTTTCCGCGGCATGGCAGGCGCTGCCGGTGGCATGGAGCGTGCTCAGGCCGACTACATGGGCATGCTGGCAACCGTTATGAACGCGCTCGCCCTGCAGGATGCCTTCGAGCATAACGATGTTCCCTGCCGCGTGATGAGCGCTATCCAGATGAACGAGATCTGCGAGCCCTATATTCGCCGTCGCGCCATCAACCACCTTTCCAAGGGCAACGTCGTTATTTTTGCCGCCGGTTCGGGCAATCCGTACTTTACGACCGACACCGCCGCGGCTCTTCGTGCGTGCGAGATCGGCGCCGAGATTCTGATTAAAGCCACCAAGGTTGACGGCATCTACGATAAGGATCCCGTCAAGTGCGCCGACGCCGTCCGTTTTGACAAGATTACCTATCACGAGGTTCTCGTCCGCGGTCTGCAGGTTATGGATTCCACGGCTACGGCACTGTGCCAGGACAACCGTATGCCGATTTTGGTCCTCAACATCGATGGCGAGGACACCGTCAAGCGCGCGCTTTCGGGTGAGCCCGTCGGCACGCTCGTCTATCAGGAGGATTAAGCATGGCAGAGAACATCACCGCCCATATGGACAAGTCGCTCGAGTCCCTCAAGCATAACTTCTCCAAGGTCCGTACCGGCCGCGCCAATGCCAACATTCTGTCCGACATCACCGTCGATTATTACGGTGTTCCCACGCCGGTCACGCAGGTTGCCGCCGTCAAGACCCCCGAGGCCCACATGCTGCTCATCGAGCCGTGGGACAAGGCGCTCATCAACGCTATCGTCAAGGCCATCGGCGCTTCCGATCTGGGTATTACCCCCAACTCCGATGGCACCGTCGTTCGTCTGCCGTTCCCGGCTCCCACCGAGGAGCGCCGTCGCGAGCTCGTCAAGGAGTGCCGCGAGTACGCCGAGCAGGCCAAGGTGTCTATCCGTAACATCCGTCGCGACTTCAACAACAAGCTCGAGCGCGATGAGGAGCTCACCGAGGACGATGTCCGTCGCGAGCAGGCTAAGGTCCAGAAGCACACCGATGAGTATGTCGCCAAGGTCGAGGAGCTTCTGAAGGAAAAAGAAGCCGAGGTCATGGAGATCTAAGGTGCAATACGACGAGCATAAACTGGTCGAGTACTTTGCCGACGCCCCTGCGGGCGTCGGTTTTTCCGACCTTGACCTCAATAACATTCCGCACCATATCTCGTGCATCATGGACGGCAACGGTCGTTGGGCCACGTCGCGCGGTCTTGCACGCACCGAGGGCCACAAGGCGGGTATCGTCTCGCTGCGCGAGATCATTACCGCCTGCGTGCGCCTGGGCGTCGACGTGCTTTCGGCCTATGCGTTTTCTACCGAAAACTGGAACCGCCCGCAGCATGAGGTCAACGTCTTGATGCACCTGTTTGCCAAGACGTTCATCGACGAGTTGCCGCTTCTGAAGCGCGAAAACGTGCGCGTTGTCTTTTTGGGTGATATTTCCGCGCTGCCCAAGAAGACCCGCGACGTTTTTGAACGCGGTCTTGCCGAGTGCGCCGATCACACCGGTATGACGCTGGCGCTTGCCGTCAACTACGGCGCGCGTGCCGAGATTACCCGCGCTGTCCGTCAGATCGCGCTCGACGTTGCCGCCGGTAAGATTGATCCTGCCGCAATTGATGACGACATGGTGGCTTCTCACCTTTATACCGCCGGTCTTCCCGATCCTGAGCTTGTGATTCGCACCTCTGGTGAGCTGCGCCTTTCGAACTATCTGCTGTGGCAGGTGGCTTATTCCGAGTTCTACGTCACCGATACCTATTGGCCCGACTTTGATCGTTGGGGCCTTGTCGACGCCATTTTGGCCTATCAGGGCCGTGACCGTAGGTTTGGTGGTCTGAGCAAGACCGAGGAGGCTTAATCGTGTCCGATCGTCCCAAGGCAATTGCTCCCAAGACATCTGAGCGCAAGGCTGTCGCTGCGGGAGCGCCCGCAGCGAAGAATGGCACCGGTTCGTGGCTTGCCGGCTTTATCACCCGTGCCGCCGCCGGTATCGTCTATGCCGTTGTCTTTATCCTGTGCCTGGTTTTGGGTATTGTGCCCACGGCCATCTTTGTTTCCGTCATGAGCGGCCTGTGCTGCTATGAGTTTTTCCGTATGACGAGGCTCGATGGCAAGATGGCTAACGAGCGCATGGGTATCGCTGCCGCCGTACTCTTTCCGCTGTCGGCGTTGGGCGATTCGATGTTGCTGAATGCCCTGCTTTTTGCCCTGATGCTCGCTGTGGGCATTTGGTATGTTTGGTCGCCGCGTACCCGCATCTCTGATGTGGCCGTGACGCTCATGGGTCCCATCTACACTGGCTTTATGCTGTCGGCTATCGTGCTGCTGCGCGATGCCGTGCCCGGTTTTGCCGGCGCCCTGCTTTCGGTGGGCGTTTGCGCGTCCCTTTGGGTCTCCGATTCGTTTGCCTACATCGTGGGTAGCCGTATCGGCAAGCACAAGATGGTTCCCAAGATCTCTCCCAAAAAGAGCTGGGAGGGGTTTGTCGGCGGCATCCTGGGCTCGGTTTTGATTTGGCTCATCCTGTGGGCGACGCACTTCTACAAGCTCAGCCTGCCCTATGCGCTGCTGTGCGGCGTGGTCGTGTCCGTCCTGGGCGTTATCGGAGACCTCATCGAGTCGCGCATCAAGCGCGGTGTGGGCGTCAAGGATTCCGGTAACCTTATCCCGGGCCACGGCGGCATGCTCGATCGTAGCGATTCGCTTATCTTTGGCTGCATTACCGCGCAGCTGCTTTTGATGATCGGAGGCGTGCTGTAATGTCCTTCCAGACGACGTATGGCCCCGATGGACGTCTCCGTGTTGCCATCCTGGGTTGTACGGGCTCTATCGGCACCCAGGCGCTCGATGTGTGCCGCCAGCATGCCGATCGCCTGCAGGTGACGGCGCTGTCCGTTAACTCCAGTACCTCCGAGCTCGTTGCCGCTGCCCGCGAGTTCTCGGTTCCGGCGGTTGCCGTGGCCGATGTCGCTCATGGCGATGACGCCGTGCTGCAGGAGTTGCCCGAGGGAACGAAGCTCGGCGTTGGCGCGCAGGCGGTTTGCGAGCTCGCGCGTCGCGACGATGTCGACTGCGTGCTCGTCGCTATTGTGGGCGCCGCCGGTCTCGAGGCGAGCCATGCGGCCTTGACCTCGAATAAGCGTCTTGCCCTTGCCAACAAGGAGTCCCTCGTCGTCGGCGGCGACTTGCTTATGCCGTTGGCGCAACCGGGCCAGCTTATTCCAGTCGACTCTGAGCACTCCGCCATCTACCAGTGCTATCTGGGGGAGAACCCACGCGGGGCTCATTGTATTTGGCTCACCTGCTCGGGCGGTCCGTTCTTTGGCCGCACCCGCGACGAGCTCGACCGCGTGACGCGTGCCGATGCCCTCGCACATCCCACGTGGGCCATGGGTGCCAAGATCACCATCGACTCCGCCACCCTCATGAACAAGGGCCTGGAGCGCATTGAGGCCATGCATCTGTTTAACTGCGACCTCGATTTCATTAACGTGGTCGTGCAGCGTCAGTCCAAGATTCACTCTATGGTCGAGTTCGCCGACGGCTCCGTGATGGCGCATCTCGGTGCTTCCGACATGCGTATTCCCATCCAGTTCGCGTTCTCGTATCCCGAGCGTTGGGATACCCCGGCGCCTCGTATCGATTTCCGCGAGCTGGGGCAGCTCACGTTTGATGCTGCCGACATGGATACCTTCCGCTGTCTGGCACTGGCCGAACGTGCCGGCAAGACGGGTGGCACCATGCCGTGCGTGCTCAATGCCGCCAACGAGGTCGCCGTCGATGCCTTCCTGAACGATGGCTGCAGCTTTACCGATATCGATCGCATTGTGGAATCCTGCATGGATTCCCACGATATGCAGGCGGTCGATTCGTTTGAGCAGCTTCGCGACATCGATGCATGGGCGCGTGAAAAGGCTGCGCAGGTGCTCGCCGCAACCCGTTCCTAACCCATAAGGATTGCTTTTTCGTTTTATGGATACTGTTCTGAGCGTTCTCTCATCGGTCTTTTGGGGCCTGCTGATGCTTTCCGTCCTTGTGTTTTTGCACGAGGGCGGCCACTTTTTGGCGGCGCGTGCCTGCGGCGTCCGCGTGACCGAGTTCTTTTTGGGCCTGCCGTGTCGCTTTGACATCCATTACACGTCACGTCGCATTGGAACCAAGTTTGGCGTGACCCCGCTGCTGCTGGGTGGCTACGCTGCCATCTGCGGTATGGATCCGACCGACGTCTCGTGCGCCGATCGCGTGCTCGCGGCTATCTATCGTCATGGTCGCGTGACCGTGGCCGACCTTGCCGCCGAGCTCGAGCTATCCGAGGAGGTTGTGCTCGAGGCATGCGCCTTGCTCTTGGGTTGGGGCTCTATCGCGCCTTGGTATGAGGAAGGGGAGAAGCCCTCGCCGAGCTACTATCCCGCCAAGTATCAGACGCTGCCACGAGATGCGGCGGGTTACACCACCTTTGACGGCCGCCGTTTCGATCGAGAGCATGCGACTACCGAGGGCGATGTGTGGGAGCTGCCGTGCGGCGAGGCTGATTTCTTGGCGCAAGAGCGCTCGCACACTTATCTGGGCCAGGGTTTTCTCAAGCGCGCCTTTATGCTGCTCGCGGGCATTCTCGTCAATATCCTGACGGGCTTTTTGCTGCTTATGAGCATTTACTCTATTGCGGGTGTCACCGTGCCGATGGATACCAACGTGATTGGTCAGGTTGACGAGGGGTCTATTGCCGCCAAGGCGGGTATCGAGGGCGGCGACGCGATCCTTTCGGTTGACGGAGTATCGTGCTCTACCTGGATGGACGTTTACGATGCCATCGGCAAGGCCGCCGGTAAGGACGATATCGCCATTGAGTATGAGCGCGACGGCAAGCAGCATTCGACCTCGGTTGCGCTCAAAGAGGACGAGCGCCTAGGTGTGTATGCCTCTACGCAGGTGGTCCGTTTAGACCCCATCACGTCGGCTCGCCTTTCGTTCTCCTATGTCGTGCAGACAGCGGAGGGCGTGATGCGCCTGCTCCAGCCGCAGCATACGATGGAGATTCTCGATCAGTCTTCTTCGATTGTGGGCATTAGCGTTATGTCTTCACAGGCTGCTGCTGCCGGCCCTGCCACGTTCCTTTCGTTTGCCGCCCTCATTTCGTTCTCGCTTGGCTTTATGAACCTGCTGCCCATCCCACCACTCGATGGCGGCAAGCTGGTCATCGAGATCATTCAAAAGATTGCTGGCCGCGAGCTTCCGCTCAAGGTCCAGACGATTGTGAGCTATGTGGGCATCGCGCTCTTTGCGCTGCTGTTTGTCTATATGCTTCGTTCCGACATCCTTCGATTTATTCTGTAGGGGAGTGTTTGGATTGTCTTTATCCCATCCTTTGCCTCGTGATTTGACGCGCCCCGTGCATGTGGGCGGTGTGCAGATCGGTGGCGGTGCGCCGGTGGTGGTCCAATCCATGACCTGCACCGATACCGCTGATGCCCAGGCAACGCTTGCGCAAGTGTGCGCGTTGGCGCAGGCTGGCTGCGATATCGTGCGTGTGAGCGTGCCCACTGAGGCCGCGCTTGAGGGTTTCCGCACCATCTGTGCCGAGTCTCCGGTGCCGATCGTCGCCGATATCCACTTTAACCACAAGCTGGCCATTGGCGCTGTGGAGGCCGGTGCCGCCAAGCTCCGCATCAATCCCGGCAACATTGGCGATTGGGCCAAGGTCGATGCCGTGATCGATGCCGCGGGCGCCGCTGGGTGCGCGATTCGCATTGGCGTGAACGCGGGCTCACTTGAGCAGGATATCGCCGAGCGCGAAGACCTCACGCAGCCCGAAAAGCTCGTGATGTCGAGCGAGCGCTTCGTCAAGCACTTTGAGGACCGCGGCTTTACGAACATTGTGCTTTCGGCCAAGGCCCATAGCGTGCAAACGACGCTCGATACCTATCGAGCCCTGTCGCGTGAGATTCCCCACGTTCCGCTTCACCTGGGCGTAACCGAGGCGGGTACCAAGCTTCAGGGCACCATTAAGAGCTCGGTGGGCCTTGGTATTCTGCTGTCTGAGGGTATCGGTGACACCATGCGCGTCTCTCTCACGGCCGATCCGGTTGAGGAGCCGCCGGTCGCCTGGGGAATTTTGCAGTCGCTGGGCCTGCGTCGTCGTGGTCCCGAGATTGTCTCGTGCCCCACGTGCGCCCGCTGCCAGGTTAACCTCATTCCCATCGCCGAGGAGGTCACCGAGCGGCTTAAGAACTACTCCGCGCCGCTTTCGATCGCCGTTATGGGATGCGCGGTCAATGGCCCCGGCGAGGCTTCTGATGCCGACCTGGGCGTTGCTTGCGGACGTGGTCAGGCCTTGCTCTTTTCGCATGGCCAGATCATTGGTAAAGTAGCTGAGGACCAAATTGTCGACGCGCTTATGGCAGAGGTCGACAAGCTTATTGAGGAGAAATAAATGACCCGAGCAATGTATATGTCTAAGCTCTATGCGCCGACGCTTAAAGAGGATCCGGCGGACGCTGAGCTCGCCAGTCACCGCCTGCTGCTCCGTGCCGGCATGATCCGCAAGGAGGCCGCCGGCCTGTATTCCTACCTGCCGCTTGCCTGGCGCTCGATCCGTAAGATCGAGAACATCGTGCGCGACGAGATGGACGCTGCCGGCGCCCAGGAGCTTATGATGCCTATCATGGTCGACGCCGAGTTGTGGCGCGAGTCCGGCCGCATCGACGCCTATGGCAAGGAGCTTGTGCGCTTTGACGACCGTCATGGTCGCGAGTTCGTCCTGGGCCCCACGCACGAGGAGACCGTCACGGCCCTGGTGCGCAACGAGCTACGCTCCTATAAGCAGCTGCCCGTCAACCTGTATCACATTCAGGACAAGTTCCGCGACGAGTTCCGTCCCCGCTTTGGCCTGATGCGCGGCCGCGAGTTCATCATGAAGGACGCCTACAGCTTCTCCGCCACGCAGGAGAGCCTGCAGGAGGAGTACGACAAGATGAAGCAGGCGTACGCCAATATCTGCGAGCGCTGCTACATCAAGGCTCTGCCCGTCGTCGCCGATTCTGGCGAGATCGGTGGCGATACCTCCGTCGAGTACATGGCTTTGGCTGACGCCGGCGAGGCTTCGCTCGTCTACTGCGACGATTGCGGCTTCGCTGCCGATGACGAGGCTGCAAGCACCAAGGTCGTCGTGACCGAGGGTCCTGGTGACGGTACGCTCACCAAGGTTGAGACTCCGGGCATGGGCACCATTGAGGCTGTTGCTAAGTTCTTTGGGTTCCCCGAGAACGGCACGCGCAAGTCGCTGGCACTCATCGACGCCGAGGGCAAGCCGGTCGTGGCCATTGTTCCGGGCGATCACGAGCTCAACGATTGCAAGGCCGAGCACGTCTTTGGCAAGGGCTATCGCATGATGACCGACGAGGAGCTTCAGGCGAACGGTCTGCACAAGGGCTTTATCGGACCGGTTAACCTGCCCGATGGCATTCGTCTGGTCTGCGACGAGAGCCTGCGCGAGTCCAAACAGTGGGCCTGCGGTGCCAACGAGGTCGATTATCACTTTACCGGTGCCTGCCCCGAGCGCGACTTTACCGTCGATGAGTGGGCCGATCTGGTCACCGTTGTCGCCGGCGACCCCTGCCCGCACTGCGGCAAGCCGCTCTCCGCTGCCCGCGGCATCGAGGTCTCTCAGGTCTTCCAGCTGGGCACCAAGTACTCCGAGGCCATGGGTGCCACCTTTATGGATGAGGACGGCAAGGAGAAGCCGCTCATCATGGGTTGCTACGGCGTGGGCGTGTCCCGCTCGCTTGCTGCCGTCGTGGAGCAGCACAACGACGAGCACGGTATCGTCTGGCCGGTCTCCGTTGCCCCGTACGAGGTCGCGGTGATTCCGCTTGATCCCAAGAAGGAAGAGTGCGCTACCGTCTGCGAGCAGATTGTTGATGGTCTGTGTGCCGAGGGTATCGAGGTCGTCGTCGACGATCGCGATGAGCGTCCGGGCTTTAAGTTTGCCGATAACGACCTCATGGGCTTCCCGTATCAGGTGGTTCTGGGCAAGCGCGGCCTTAAGAATGGCACCGTTGAGCTCAAGGACCGTGCTACGGGCGAGCGCGAGGACGTGGCGATCGACGAGGTCGTTGCCAAGGTTGCCGAGCTTGTTAAGGCAGCCCGCCGTTAATCGACGATTTCGCTTGTAGTTCGATATGTGGGACGGCCCCGCATTTCTCCAATCGGGGAGATGCGGGGCCGTCCTTTTATCTTGTGGCATCCTCGATATCTAAAAGGAAAACCCCACAGCCCATGCGAGCTGCGGGGTTTTCCTTGTGCCTCCGATGCGAAATAAATCGCTCAGATATTACTGATAATCGACGACGTCGATCCAGTTCTTAAGGAACTCATCGTTCACATTGCGCTTACGAGCGAGCTCGGAAGCGGCGACGATGCTCGTCCACTGACGCACGACCTGCATGGGCATGTCGGCGCGGTCGCAGTAGAGCTCCAGGTAGGCCTCAGCCTGATCCTTGCTGTTGAGGGCGAAGAGCAGGTAGGTGGTGGCAACGTCGGCAGCAGGGGAGCCCTGGGTGGCGTGTGCCCAGTCGCACACATAGAGCTGGCCGTCGTCGCCGACGATGACGTTGGAGGGGTTGAAGTCGCCGTGGCAGACCTTGAACTCCTTGGTCATGCCGTCCAGACGCTCCTGAAGGTTGTAGCGCGTGGTGGCATTGAGCTGATCAAGGCTGTCGATCATGCGGGCGAACTTGTCGCGCTGACGGTTAAGCAGCGGGGAGGTGTAGCCGTGGATCTCGATCTGGAGGTCGACGAACATCTCGAGGTACTCACCAAAGCGCTGGGGCTCGGCAGTCATCTTCTCGGCAAGGGTGGTGCCCGGAACCTTCTCGGTCACGAGCGCCCAGCCGTTGGCGTTCTCGAGCTGGGAAACCTCGAGAGCCTTGGGGCTGCGGATGCCGCACTCATTGATGCGGGCAAGATTCAAAGCCTCGTTGAACACGTCGGAGACAGGCTTGGTCTCGTTAAAGACCTTGACGATCTTGTCGCCCAGGTCGTAAACGACCTTGTTGCCACGGCGGACGAGCTCGGTCTTGGAATCGGGTAGCAGCATGGTTGCATCCTTTCAACGATGCGATAGAAGCGACGGCGGGGGTGTGTGAAACACCCGTGCACCCCCGCCGTTAAAAACCGTGCTAAAACTAGCAGACGGCGTAGTCCTGAGGCTCGCGGCCGTAGTAGGCGTCCAGGTAGAGCTCCTTGATCTCGCTCATGAGCGGGTAGCGCGGGTTGGCGCCGGTGCACTGGTCGTTGAATGCCTGCTCGGTCATCTCGTCGAGGGTGTCGAGGAAGTACTGCTCGTCAACACCGTAGTCGGCGATAGTCTTCTTGACGCCGATGAAGTCCTTGAGCTCCTCGAGCTTCGTGATGAAGTTCTCGAAGACCTCCTTGTCGTCCTTGCCCTCGATGCCGCAGTACTTGGCCATCTCGGCGTAGTTGTGCAGCGCGTTGGGGTAAGGATACTGGGAGAAGGTACCCATCTTGACGGGAGCCTCGGCGGCGTTGTAGCGCATGACGCGGGTCAGGATGACGGCGTTTGCGAGGCCGTGGGGCAGGTGATGGAAAGCGCCGAGCTTGTGGGCCATGGAGTGGTTGAGGCCCAGGAAGGCGTTGGCGAAGGCCATACCGGCCATGCAGGAGGCGTTGTGCATCTCCTCGCGGGCATGCGGGTCCTTGGCGCCGTTCGTGAAGCTGGAGGGCAGGTTCTCGAAGACGAGCTTAGCAGCGCGCTCGGAGAGGCCCTTGGTGTAGTCGGAAGCCATGATGGAGACGTAGGACTCGATGGCGTGGGTCATGACGTCGATGCCGGAGGCAGCGGTCAGGCCGCGCGGGGCGGTCATGCAGTTGTCGGCGTCGACGATAGCCATGTTGGGGAGCAGCGCGTAGTCGGCGAGCGGCCACTTGATGCCGGTCTCCTTGTCGGTGATGATGGCGAACGGCGTGCACTCGGAGCCGGTACCCGAAGAGGTCGGGACGGCGACGAAATAGGCCTTCTTGCCCATCTCGGGGAAGGTGAAGATACGCTTGCGGATGTCCATGAAGTCCATGGCCATGTCCTCAAACTTGCACTCGGGGTGCTCGTACATCATCCACATGATCTTGCCGGCGTCCATAGCGGAGCCACCGCCGACGGCGATGATGACGTCCGGCTCAAAGAGAGCCATCTGCTTGGCGCCGCGACGTGCGCACTGCAGCGACGGATCGGGCTCGACGTCGTAGAAGCAGTCGTGGGCGATGCCCATCTCGTCGAGCTTGGCCTCGATGGCGCGGGTGTTGCCATTCTTGAAGAGGAACTGGTCGGTGACGATGAAGGCGCGCTTCTTGCCCATGACGTTGCCAAGCTCGTCGAGGGCGACGGGCGTGGAACCCTTCTTGAAGTAGACCTTCTCGGGAGCGCGGAACCACAGCATGTTCTCACGGCGCTCGGCCACAGTCTTAACGTTGATCAAGTGCTTCACCCCAACGTTCTCGGAGACGGAGTTGCCGCCCCAGGAGCCGCAGCCCAGGGTCAGAGACGGCTTCATGCCAAAGTTGTACAGGTCACCGATGCCGCCGTGCGAGGACGGGGTGTTGATGACGATACGGCAGGCCTTCATGACGTGCTCGAACAGGCTGATCTTCTCGGCCTGGGCGGGGTGCACGTACAGAGAGGCGGTGTGGCCCGGGCCACCGGCGAGCACCAGGTGCTCGGCCTTGTCGACGGCCTCCTGGAAGTCCTTGGCGTGGTACATGGCCAGGACCGGGGAGAGCTTCTCGTGGGAGAACTCCTCCTTGGCGGGGTCGGTGGAGGTGACCTCGGCGATCAGGATCTTGGTCTTGGCGGGAACCTCGATGCCGGCGAGCTCGGCGATCTTAGCGGCAGCCATGCCGGGGATGCGGTGATCGAGGGCGCCGTTCTTGAACATGGCGGCACGCAGGGCCTCCATCTCGGCACCCTGCTTGACGAAGTAGCAGCCGCGCTTCTGGAACTCGGCCTTGACCTGGTCATAGATGGTGTCGATGACGGTCACGGACTGCTCGGAAGCGCAGATCATGCCGTTGTCGAAGGTCTTGGAGTGGATGATGGAGTTGACGGCGAGCAGCACGTCGGCGGTGTCGTCGATGACGACCGGGGTGTTACCGGCGCCAACGCCCAGGGCGGGCTTGCCCGAGGAGTAAGCGGCCTTGACCATGCCCGGGCCACCGGTGGCGAGGATGATGTCGACGTCGCGCATGACCATGTTGGTCAGCTCGATGGAGGGGACATCGACCCAGCCGATGATGCCCTCGGGGGCGCCGGCCTTGACGGCGGCGTCAAGCACGAGCTTGGCGGCGGCGATGGTGCACTTGGCGGCAGCCGGGTGCGGGGAGATGATGATGGCGTTGCGGGTCTTCAGACTGATCAGCGTCTTGAAGATCGCGGTGGAAGTGGGGTTGGTTGTCGGGATGACGGCGCCCACGATGCCGATGGGCTCGGCGATCTTGGTGATGCCGTAAGCCTCGTCGCGCTCCAGGACACCACAGGTCTTGGTGTTCTTGTAAGCGTTGTAGATGTACTCTGCGGCGTAGTGGTTCTTGATGACCTTGTCCTCAAGAACGCCGCGGCCGGTCTCCTCGATGGCCATCTTCGCCAACGGGATACGAGCCTTGTTGGCGGCCATGGCGGCCTCATAGAAGATCTTGTCGACCTGCTCCTGCGTGTACGTAGCAAAAAGCGCCTGGGCCTCTCGCATCTGAGCGAGCTTAGCCTCAAGCGCCTCTACGTTGTCTACAATTGCGGGAGTAGTGTTTTCCGGTGACTTTTTCACCATTTGTGTCTCCTTGCGATCGGAGATTTACCCTACGCCTTGCATGATAGCAAGAAATAATTCGGTGAACGGTCAGATTCCCGTAAAAGACAAACTAAAACGCTTCAATAAACTGAAGCGTTTTAACTAAAATTATCAGCCTGCTGCATCGCCCCGCTCATTGGGGACAGACTTACATGAGTGCTTTCACTCATTTGGGACAGACATCGTTTTGCCATTTTGCCGTTCTGAACCAGTTTTTGCCGCTCATTGGATATAAATAGGTCACAGGCTCAGCATTTCGCGTTCCTTCTCTCCTTTTAGGTGTTGCCTGTTCGGTTTTGAAAGGAGAGATTATGCCTCGATGCGCCCGCGCCGTTTCGCTCACCGGCTATTACCACGTCTTTGACCGTGGCAACTCCAAACAAATTATTTTTGAAGATGATTCTGACCGATATCGTTTCTTATCGGACATCTCGGACAGGTTTGCACGCCATAAAGTGGCGGTGTTGGCTTGGTGCCTTATGGACAATCACTTCCATTTGATGATTGATGATCCATTTGACAATCTTTCAAAGGCAATGCAGTGTGCGTTGACAGCATATGCTAAGTATTTCAACGGGAAAACGGGGAGAACGGGGCATCTGTTTGATAATCGCTATTCGCGGGTCGCGGTTGAGTCGGACGTGCAGGCGGTGCAGCTGCTCGACTATATTCATCTCAATCCCGTGAAGGGTGCGCTTGACTCGCTCGAGGCGTACCGCTGGTCAAGCTATAAGGCGTATCAGCTGGGCTATGATCCCTTTGACATCTGTGATGCGGCCCCTATGCTCGATATTGTCGGAGGCTCCCGTTGCTATTGCGAGCATCTCGAGGAAGTTGCTGGGCGCATCTGGGCAATGGAGGTTCTTCCACGCCGGCGGATCTCCGATGAGGAGGCCCTTTCCGTTGCGCGCGAAGTTCTGCCGAGCATAGATCCTGCGCTGCTCAAGGCCCTGCCACGCCCCGAACGCGATGCCTGCCTGCTGAGGCTCAGACGGGCACATCTCACGGTTAAGCAAATTGCTCGTATCACCGGTATCGGCGCCACGAGCGTGACCAAGGCAACTGCAGGCTGGAAGGATGCAGCGTGAGGCAGGGGCCGGAGTCAGTCGGTGCGCCGCATACGTACGTCATGTCTGTCCCCAATGCGTGAAAACACTCATGTAAGTCTGTCCCCAATGAGTGCAAAAAAGCGCCCTCCGTAGGGGAGGGCGCCTTTGGTAAGTTCTATATGAACGCGAGGTCTTTGACCCGGAGAGTCCGAGGTACTTGTTGGTAAGACCTTATTTACGAGCGCGCAACCTTGCCGGACTTGAGGCAGGTGGAGCAAACGTTCATCTTGCGACGGTGACCATCGACGACGACGTAGACGCGCTGGATGTTGGGGCGGAACTTACGGTTGGTGACGCGGTGAGAGTGGCTGATGGAGCGACCGGCAACGGGGTGCTTACCGCAAACTTCGCAAACTTTGGACATAACTGACCCTCCTTGGGCGACAAACGAACATGTCGCGTTAACAAACAAGCCTGAACTATAGCACAGAAGCAGCTCCCTGTGCGTAATCTACACAGAGATATTCCTCTTTTGGCGATAGTGCTCACGCCACGGCCCTGGACGTAGATCCGATTTGCGTGCAGCAGAGGGGATTATGCCAGCTCGTGCGTGCGTTTTCAAGCTCGTCCCACAAATATATATAGGTTTATGGAGCATTGGGCTCCGTTTACGGATTGCTCTGTATTTATGCTCGCAATTAAGCTCGAGGTTGGCTACACTATCCCTTGACCATTAAAGGGGTACGAGATACCCACATGGAATTACATTGCTGCCAAAGAGCAGCCCTTCCTGTGGGTGTCTGGTCCGCTTTGAGCGGTCGGGCATCTATTATTTTGACTGTGTCAGCAGTCAAGACATGTGAGGAAGGAGATCGATGGGCACGACTTCCCCCAAGGCGGTCATCATGGACGAGACCGCCGTCAATCGAGCAATGACCCGCATCGCGCACGAGATTCTCGAGCGCAACGAGGGCTGTGAAGACCTCGCTCTGGTCGGCATCGTCACGCGCGGCGACCTTCTGGCAAAGAAGCTCGCCGAGGAGATCAAGGAGATCGAGGGCGTCGACGTTCCGCTCGGCAGCCTGGACATCAGCTTCTACCGCGATGACTATGCGACCAATTTCGCTCCCGCGATCCACGCTACCAACATTCCCTTCAGCGTCGACGGCAAGCGCGTCGTGCTGGTGGACGACATCCTCTATACGGGTCGTACCATCCGCGCCGCTCTCGACGCCGTCATGGACCTGGGCCGTCCGAGCCGCATTGAGCTGGCAGTCCTCGTTGACCGCGGCCACCGCGAGCTCCCCATCTCGCCGGACTTTGTCGGCAAGAACGTTCCCTCGTCGCATGAGGAGAACGTGCACCTATATATGAAGGAAGTTGACGGCCACACCGCCGTCGAGATTAACGACGTCGCGCCGGGTTCCCACGTGGGCTCCGCGCCGCTGGGAGGTGAGTAGTACCGTGGCGTTCAACCATAAGCACCTGATCGACATTACCGAGTACTCCGAAGAGGACATCAAGCTCATCCTCGAGACCGCCAAGGCGTTCTCCGAGGTCAACGAGCGTGCTATCAAGAAGGTCCCCACGCTCAAGGGCAAGACCATCGTCAACATGTTCAACGAGCCCTCGACGCGCACCCGCAGCTCCTTCGAGCTCGCCGAGAAGCGTCTTTCGGCCGACAGCCTTAACTTTGGCGGCTCCTCGACCTCCACGGTCAAGGGCGAGAGCCTTGTCGACACCGTCGAGACCCTCAACGCCTATAAGATCGACTGTATCGTCGTGCGTGATAAGCACGCCGGCGCTCCCTACATCGTCACGCAGAACTCGCCCGCGAGCGTCATCTGCGCCGGTGACGGCAAGCACAACCATCCCACGCAGGCCCTGCTCGACCTGTACACCATCTGGGAGCACAAGGGTGACTTCCACGGTCTGAAGGTTGCTGTCGTCGGCGATATCGCGCACTCCCGCGTCTGCGGCTCGCTGATCCCCGCCCTTAAGATCATGGGCTGCGAGACCTACGCCGTCGCCCCCGGCACGCTGCTGCCGCCGGCGCCCGAGGTTCTGGGCTGCGACCACGTGACGAGCGACCTCGATTCCGTCCTGCCCGAGCTGGACGTCGTCTACATGCTGCGCGTGCAGCAGGAGCGCCTCGAGGGTGCCCCATTCCCGACCATTCGTGAGTACCACAGGCTCTTCGGCCTGACCAAGGACCGCGAGAAGCTCATGAAGCCCGATGCGATCATCTGCCACCCGGGTCCCATCAACCGCGGCGTCGAGTTCGACTCCTATATGGCCGACCACCCGCAACGCTCCGTCATCCTGGAGCAGGTCTACGCCGGTATCTGCGTGCGTATGGCTATCCTGTATCTGCTGCTTGGAGGTGCCGATAATGGCCTTGCTTCTTAAGAATGCCCACGTCGTCGACCCGTCCGTCGAGCTTGACGGTGTCGTTGACGTCCTGATTGACGGCGACAAGATCGCCGAGGTCGGCGAGAATCTCGCCGTCGAGGGGGCCGAGGTCCGCGACCTTTCCGGCAAGTACCTCGTCCCCGGCCTGGTGGATATGCACGTTCACCTTCGCGAGCCCGGCTACGAGGTCAAAGAGGACATCGAGAGCGGCACCCGCGCAGCTGCAAAGGGCGGCTTTACCGGCGTGTGCTCCATGCCCAACACCGATCCCGTTACCGATAACGGTACCGTCGTGGAGTTCGTCAAGTCCCGTGCTGCCGAGGTCGGTCACTGCCGCGTCTATCCGTCGGGCGCCATGACCCGCGGTCTTAAGGGCGAGGCCATGTCCGAGATGGGCGATATGGTCGCCCACGGCGCCGTCGCCTTCACCGATGACGGTCGCGGCGTGCAGGGCGCGGGCATGCTCCGTCGCTGCATGGACTACGGCAAGATGTTCGGCAAGGTCTTCATGAGCCACTGCCAGGACGAGGATCTGGTCGGCCACGGCCAGATCAACGAGGGCAAGGTCTCGACCCGTCTGGCCCTCGAGGGCTGGCCGGCCGCCGGCGAGGAGCTTCAGATCGCCCGCGACATCGAGATCGCCAAGCTGACCGGTGCCAAGCTGCACATCCAGCACATCTCCACCGCTCACGGTCTCGAGCTCGTGCGTGCCGGTAAGGCCGCCGGTGTCCAGGTGACCTGCGAGGCCACCCCGCACCACATGTTCCTGACCGAGAACGACTTGGACGAGACCTACAACACCTCGCTCAAGGTCAATCCGCCGCTGCGCACCGACGAGGACGCCGAGGCCATTCGTCAGGGTGTCATCGACGGTACCGTCGACGCTATCGTCACCGATCACGCTCCCCACACCCCGTGGGAGAAGGCCCGCGAGTTCGAGCTTGCGCCCTTTGGCATGATCGGCCTCGAGACCTCCCTGTCGCTCGTATTCACCGAGCTGGTCAACACGGGCAAGATGAGCGTGGGCCGCATGGTCGAGCTCATGGCCATCAAGCCGCGTGAGATTCTGGGCCTCGACCAGGTTCAGGTCAAGGCGGGCTCCGTTGCCGACCTGACCGTGTTCGACCCCTCTGCCACCTGGACGGTCGGCGAGGACGGTTATGAGTCGCGCGCCGAGAACTCCGGTTTTGCCGGCCGCACGCTTACCGGTCGTGCCACCGATGTGTTTGTCAGCGGTAAGCAGACGCTCGCCGACGGCTGCATCTGCTAGCATAGCCTTATCGCTTTTGTGCGCGGTGCCCTTGCGGTGCCGCGCTTTCTGTTCGTTTTGACCATGCAATCGCATGGGGGATTGGAGCGTCTATGCCCACACCTTCCACTGCACGCATGCACGACTTCGAGGTCGTCTCGAACCAGGAGATCGCCGACGGCATCTTCTCGCTCGTCATCTCGGCCCCCAAGCTTGCAAGTGCGCTCAAGCCCGGTCAGTTTGTGAACATTGCCGTGCCCGGCGATGCGTCCTCGCTGCTTCGCGTGCCCCTGAGCTTCTATCGCGCCGACGCCCAGGCCGGTACCGTCGAGCTGTGGTACGCCGTCGTGGGTGACGACACCCGTCGTCTGTCGCAGATGGTCCCCGGCTCCAAGTCCAACCTGTTGGGCCCTGGCGGCCGCGGCTGGCTTGTTCCCGAGGGCACCAGGAAGGCGCTGCTCGTGGCGGGCGGCATCGGCGTTCCGCCCGTGCTCTGCCTCGCCGGCAAGCTTGCCGAGCAGGGCGTGGATGTCGACGTGTGCCTGGGCTTTGGCACCGCTTCCAAGGCCGTGGGTGTCGATGAGTTCCGCGCGCTGGGCGCCACGGTTAACGTGTGCACCGACGATGGCACGCTGGGCACGCACGGTTTTTGCACCGACCCGGCAGCCGAGCTGCTCGGCGAGGGCGGCTACGACTACGTCGCCAGCTGCGGCCCCGCCGTCATGATGAAGAAAGTCGCCGCCGCTGCCGCCGAGGCCGGTGCATACTGCGAGGTGTCGCTTGAGCGCATGATGAGCTGTGGCTTTGGCGCCTGCAACACCTGCAATGTCGAGACGGTCGACGGTATGAAGGGCGCCTGCATGTGCGGCCCCGTGTTCGATGCTTCCAAGGTGGTGGTCTTCTAGTGGGTACCGTGAACATGGCCGTCGATTTCGGCGGCGTCAAGATGCAGAACCCCATCAACACCGCAGCCGGTACCTTTGGCTACGGTTGGCAGTTCCAGAACTTCTTTGATGTTTCGCAGCTGGGCGCCATCACCACCAAGGGTTGCGCTGCCGAGCCCTGGCCCGGCAACCCCGCGCCCCGCATGGCCGAGATTCCCGGCGGTATGATCAACTCCGTGGGCCTTCAGAACCCCGGCGTGGCCGCCTTTGCCCGTGAGTCCGGTCCGTGGCTCGAACAGCTGTCCAAGGACGGCTGCCAGGTCATCTGTCAGGTTGCCGGCCACTCCGTTGACGAGTTTGTCCGCGCACTCGAGATGTATGTCGAGCTGTGCCCCTGGGCTGCCGGCTACGAGATCAACGTGAGCTGCCCTAATATCGCCGCCGGCGGTGCCGCCATGGGCTCCACGCCCGAGGGCGCCTCTTCCGTTATGGCTGCCTGCCGCAAGGTGACCGATAAGCCGCTGTTCGTAAAGATGGCTCCGGTCAACGTTGCCGAGATTGCCAAGGCCCTCGAGGCTGCCGGTGCCGACGGTCTTTCAGTCATCAACTCCATCCAGGGCATGGCCATCGACGTCCATACCCGCAAGTCCCGCGTGGCAAAGCCCAAGGGCGGCCTTTCGGGCCCGCTGTGCCACCACATCGCCGTGCGCATGGTCTGGGAGGTCGCCCAGGCCGTCGATATCCCCATCAACGGTGTCGGCGGTGTCATGACCGGCGAGGATGCGGCCGAGTTTATCCTGGCCGGTGCCACCTGCGTGTCGGTTGGCATGGCCAACTTCGTCGATCCGTGCGCTTCGCTCAAGATCGCGCATGAGCTCGAGGCCTGGGCTGAGTCCCAGGGCGTAAAGGACATCAACGAGCTGGTAGGTGCTTTCGAATGCTAGAGACCGATGCCCGCGACCGCGTAATCGTCGCCCTCGACTGCGATCGTGAGCGTGCGCTCGAGCTCGCCCACGAGCTTTCGGGCCATGCCGCCTGGCTTAAGGTTGGTATGACGCTCTATTACGCTGAGGGCCCCGAGATCGTCAAGACCTTTAAGGACCTGGGCTTTAAGGTCTTCCTTGACCTTAAGTTCCATGATATTCCGCATCAGGTTCGCGGTGCCGCCCGTTCGGCCTCGCTTGCCGGTGCCGACCTGCTCTCGGTTCACGGCTTGGGTTCGGGCGCCATGCTCGCTGCCTGCCGCGAGGGTGCCGAGGAGGCGCGCGAGGACCGCGCCAAGCTCGTCGCCATCACCGTGCTCACGAGCATGAATCAGGATGCCTTGAGCGAGATCGGCGTCGAGTCGCCCGTGGCCGAGGAGGCCGCCCGCCTGGCAAAGCTCGCTCAGGCCAACGGCATCGATGGCATCGTGTGCTCGCCGATGGAGGCTCACGACATGCGTGAGCTGCTGGGCCCTGATGCCCTGATCGTGACTCCGGGTGTGCGTCCGGTGGGTGCCGCCCTTGGTGACCAGTCCCGCGTGGCGACGCCTTCCCAGGCTATCGAGCGTGGCGCAAGCCATATCGTGGTGGGCCGACCCATCACCGGTGCCGACGACCCGGTTGCCGCCTTTGACGCCATCGTTGCCGAGTTGGTCGAAAACGTCGCCTAAAAGATTCCCTCAAGTCACCACTTTTGGGTCTCATTAGCACAAATTTGCCCCTGTGCCTGCGAAAACTTTCCCATCCTTTGTGTGGAATCGCAGGTCAGGGGCTCAACTTTGACCTCCGTATATTGCACTTTTCGTAGGTATCGTCTAACCTATGGTGCCGTCGATTGGGCATTTAGTGCGTTTGACGTGCTAAAATGCCAATTATTGCATCAGATATAACCCAACTATTTGGAGGTTCGAATGGCACTCCCTCAGCTTACCGACGAGCAGCGCAAGCAGGCTCTTGAGAAGGCTGCCGCCGCACGTCACGCCCGCGCTGAGCTTCGCGAGCAGATTAAGAAGGGCGAGAAGTCCCTCGAGTCCGTGCTCAACTCCGATGACCCCATCGCTTCCCGCATGAAGGTTTCCACCCTCATCGAGTCTCTCCCCGGTTATGGCAAGGCTAAGGCCGCCAAGATCATGGAGGAGCTCGGCATCTCCGCTACCCGTCGCGTCCAGGGCCTCGGCGTCCGTCAGCGCGAGCAGCTCCTCGAGCAGCTGACCAAATAAGTGAGCGCTCAGGATTCAAAGCTCTTTGTGATTTCTGGACCGTCAGGTGCAGGCAAGGGCACGCTCGTCACTCGTGTGCGCGAGCGTCGCTCGAACCTGGGCCTGACGGTTTCGGCTACCACGCGAGCACCACGCAAAGGTGAGGTCGACGGCGTCAACTACTTTTTCCTGACGCGCGAGGAGTTCGACCGCCGAGTGGCAAACGGTGAGTTTGTTGAGTGGGCTGAGGTCCACGGCAACTGCTACGGCACGTTGGTGAGCGAGGTCACATCCAAGCTCGCCTCTGGCTCGTCTCTGATCTTGGAGATCGATGTTCAGGGTGCCCTGCAGGTCAAGGAGCGTTTTCCCGAGGCCGTGCTGATCTTTATCAAGCCTCCTTCGCTCGAGGTTCTTCGCGATCGCTTGGTCGGTCGCGGTACCGAGACGCCCGAGACGATCGAGCTGCGTATGGCAAACGCCGCCGATGAACTTGCCCTTGCCGACCGCTACGACGACGTCGTGGTGAATGACGATCTCGACCGCGCGACCGATGAGCTCGTTCGCGTTCTCGATATGCATGAAAGGATCTGAGGTCCGTGTCCGTTGTAAAGCCTTGCATTGACGATCTTCTGGAGAAGACCGATCACAACCGCTTCCTGCTCGCCTCGCTTGCCTCCAAGCGCGCCTGCGACATTAACAGCATGCTGCGTGGCCAGCACAACCGCGTGCTCGCCGTCCAGGATGTCGACGATATCACCATTGCGCTCTCCGGTGCCGATACCATTTCGATGGCTATGGATGAGATTGTCGACGGCGACATCTCTTACGACGAGGCCCGTTATGAGAAGGCGCTCGGCCACAAGGTTGCTGAAGCCTAAATGGCGGCTCGCGTCTGCCTGGTCCACTATCACGAGGTTGGACTTAAGGGTAAGAACCGCGCACATTTTGAGCATATCCTCATGGATAACATCAAGGCGGCCTTGGCCGCCTTTTCCGTGAATGCCGTGTCTCGAATTTCCGGTTATATCCTCGTGACCTTTAACGAGCATCAGGCCGACGAGGCGGCTCGTGTCATTCGCACCGTTCCCGGCGTTGCTCGCGTGTCTTTGGCGTATCACACCAATCGCGACCCTCAGGAGTACTGTGCCGCCGCCGTGAAGGCGCTGCGTGAGTTTGGCCCCTTCGATTCGTTTAAGGTGCACGCCAAGCGTTCCAATACCGACTACGAGCTCACCTCGATTGATATCAATCGACAGGTTGGCGAGGTGCTGTGCGAGGCGTTCCCCGATAAAAAGGTTCAAATGCACGATCCCGACGCGATGGTTCACGTGCTGGTTGTTCAGGGTAGCGTTTATGTGTACGCGCGCTCCGAGCGCGGTGTGGGCGGTCTGCCGGTGGGCTCTGCCGGTAAGGTCGTGACCCTGCTGTCATCGGGTATCGACTCGCCGGTGGCGACCTGGATGCTCGCGCGACGCGGAGCCGTGTGCGTGCCGGTGCATTTTTCCGGTCGTCCGCAGACGCCAGATACCAGCGAGTATCTAGTGCAGGACATCATTCGCGCCCTTGAGCCGGGTGTCCAGATCGGCCGTCTGTATGTTGTGCCGTTTGGCGACTGCCAGCGCGAGATTTCGGTGACCTGTCCCAGCAACCTGCGCGTGATCATGTATCGCCGCATTATGTATTCGGTTGCCGAGCGCATTGCACACATCGAGGGCGCCAAGGCTATCGTGACGGGCGAATCGCTTGGGCAGGTTGCCTCCCAAACGCTTGAGAACATCATGGCCGTCAACGAGGCCGTGAAGATCCCCGTGTTCCGCCCTCTCATCGGTTCGGACAAGCAGGAGATCATCGCGCGCGCCGAGGAGATCGGTACGTTCGATATCTCGACTGAGGCCGCTCCCGACTGCTGCACGCTATTTATGCCGCGCCGTCCCGAGACGCACGCTAAACTCGATGCTGTGCATGAGGCCTGGGAGTTGTTCGATCACGAGGAGATGATCGAGCGGCTGCTCAAGCAGACCGAGTACATCGACTTCGAGAGCAACACGTATAAGGCCCCTAAGACCTTAAAGCGCAAACATTCGGAGCTTGCTCCGCGTGAGATTTACCAAGATCACGAGTAATTTTGTGCATAGACCGACGATGCGTCTGCATCGTCGGTCTTTTGCTATCTGGGCATTTTGCGGCTAAGTGTTCATTTGCTGACGTGTGCTTGAATAAATGGACAGATTTGTGCAAGGTTTTGGTCAGCTTTTGGTTTGACCGCTAAAACCGGTTTTGGAGCGTGGCTGTTGCAGGGCTCTTTTCCTGACACGATGTTGTTGGGAGGTTTTGCTATGGCGCAGCGCGAACAACACGAACGGGTCAAACGGATGGACCGCTTGGCGGACAAGCTGCTCGGTCATAAGGCAGTGGTGATGGCGATACTGGTTGTCATTGCGATGGCGAGCGGCTTGGCGATGGCGAACCTTGGCGGCGGTACTGGCGGCGTGTCGTTTGAGCGGACTGATGGTTCGGGCTCGTTGGTGGAGCCGGGATCCGGCGATGCTTCGAGCGGAAAGACATCCGAAGGCTCTTCGCCTAAGGCGTCTGCTGCGGCAGAGGTCTATGTCGATGTTGATGGCGCCGTTGTGTCGCCCGGCGTATATCGTCTCAAGGACGGCGCGCGGGTGGCTCAGGCGATTGATGCCGCCGGCGGGCTGGCGCCCGAGGCAGACGTTACGGGGCTCAATCGGGCATCTAAGGTCGTCGATGGACAGAAGATTCACGTTCCAACGGTAGGGGAGCAGCAGGCGTCCATTGCGGAAGCCGGTGTTGATGGTGGGGTTTCCGCATCATCGGGCGCGGGTGGCGCAACAGGCCTAGTAAACATCAATACGGCAAGCGCAGAAGAGCTGCAGACGCTTTCGGGCATCGGCCCCTCCATGGCCCAGTCGATTATCGATGAGCGGACAAAGAACGGTGCTTTTTCTTCGGTTGACGATCTGATGCGTGTGTCGGGAATCGGCGAGAAGAAGCTTGCCAAAATCAAAGATTGCATCTGCGTATGAGTGCGACCGAGCGCGAGCACGTGATGCCTCCGCGGCCCCTGATGCCGTGGACGATGGCCCTGTGTGCCGGCATGTGCATGAGCTGCGTCTTGGTGCTCAACATGGTCGCTGATGCGCTGCTGAGGGAGCGGGCTCCGGCGGTCGGGCCGCTATGGGCCATTCCCGTTGCGGCGGCGGTATTCGTTGTGCTGGCTCAATCTTGTGCGCGGCTTGCCCCTTGGAAGCGGTGGCTGTATGCCGCGTCCGTCGGTCTCGTGGCGGGAGCGGTCGTCTCGGTGTGGTGGGCTGTGGGCACGCTGAGTGCCTCGAAGGCGCTCGATGGTCGAGCGGCAAGCAGCCTCGAGTTTGTCGTGCAGGGTGATCCATCCATAAACGACGACGTGTATTCCTATACCTGCGAGGCACGCGCGGACGGTAAGAACCTGGCAACGGTTCGCCTGTCGTGTGACCGCGAGCTCAAGGTCGGGGCGCACGTGCGTGTTATCGGTCGCGTTTCACGTTTTGAGAACGATGCGTATGGACGATCGCGCGTGCTCCGAGGCGAGGTGCGCAAGGTTAAAGCCGTTCGGATTGTGTCGGTCGATGAGGGCTCTCCGGGGCCGCTGCTTCGGCTGCGAAATGGGCTGCTTGCGTCCATCGCGGCTGCGACCGACCCGGCGCGTGCGCTCATAGCCGGTGTCGTCTGCGGTCGTTCGGCCGAGCTGCGCGCCCAGCCGGCGGGCGACTGGTTTTCGGTGACGGGAACGGCGCATCTTATCGCCGTCTCGGGCAGCCATTTAGCTATCGTGGGGTTTGTAATCGAGGGTTTATTGCAAAAGACTCGGTGCTCACGTGGTCTTCAGCGGGCGATACTGGCGATAACGCTTGTGGGCTACGCTGCCTTTACGGGCGCGTCTCCCTCGGCCGTGCGCGCGTGCTGCATGGTATTCGCGACGCTTGTCGTAAACGGCGCGGGGCGTCGCCGGCACGGCGCATCGGCTCTCTTCGTAACCATGTCCATCTTTGTTCTACTGCGGCCGACGGTGCCGTTCGAGATGGGCTTTCAGCTTTCATGTGCCAGCGTCTTAGCCATTCTGTGCTTTTGCCCCTATGCGACCTACGCTTTGGGCGAGCTGGGTGTGCCATCGGGCGTTGCCAGCATGCTTTCCGTCACGCTGTGCTCGCAACTGGCGACACTTCCCATTACCATTCCTGCCTTCGGTACGTTCTCGCTCATTGCTCCGCTGGCAAATGCGGTCATCGGTCCGGTGGTGAGCGTACTGCTTGCCGTGTCGATCGTGCTGGTTCCCTTTTCGCTCGTGGCACCGTTGCGGACTTGGGCGCTCGTTGTGCCCATGATTGCCTCCCGTTGCGCGCTGTTCTTCGAGCAGCTGTTTGCCGCCGTGCCGGGTGCATCCGTGAGCGTGCCGCCCGATAGCATGTGGATTTATCTAGTGCCGTGTTTGCTGGCGGTGCTGCTGGTCTGGTGGCCGCGTCCCCGTGCACGTCCTGTGGCGGTGGGGCTTGCATGTCTGGTGTTCCTGGCTGCGATTCCGTACGTCTACTGGGATCGATTCGCTCCGCCTTCTGTGACGGTGCTCGATGTGGGCCAGGCCGATGCGATTCTTATCCGCCAGGGCGGTGCAGTGGCACTCGTCGACTGCGGGCTCGACGAGCGCGTGGTGGCGGCGTTGGTTCGCAATAACGTGCACCATATCGATGCCGTCTTTGTGACGCATTGGGATGAGGATCACTGGGGTGGTCTGCCTGCCGTGCTCGAACAGTTTTCGGTCGGTAAGATTGCCGTGGCGGCGGATGCGCTGGAGGATGCTCCTGCCGAGGTATTGAACCGACCTGGCGTGGAGTATCGGCAGGTGCGCCGTGGGGATACGGTCGATATCGGCTCATTTTGCGCCCGCGTGATGTGGCCATTCGAGTCCGTGGATGGCGAGGGAAATGAGGACTCGCTTGTCCTGCTGCTCTCATATGTTCAGGAAGGCAAGGGCCTGCGTATGCTCCTCACCGGTGATGCCGAGATCGACCAAGAACGGGAATTCGTGCAGGAGGTGGGGGATATCGACGTACTTAAACTTGGGCATCACGGCTCTAAGGTTTCAGTCGATGATGAGTTGCTGGACGTCCTGAAGCCCGAGCTTTCCCTCGCGAGTGCGGGCGAAGGGAATCGATACGGCCATCCGTCCGATGCCTGCATCGATGCCGTTAAGGAAGCGGGCGGCGTGTTCGCGTGCACTATCGAACACGGCGACATTACCGTCACGCCGACTGCGAATGGCTTTGCGATGCGATGCCAGCGACCGTAACGACGTCGTTGGCGTGTGGTGGGCCCCTGGGCTAGAATGGCACGGAACGAATACGAAGGCCTGCGGGAGGGGAGCGCAATGTCCGAAACCGGTCTGCTGCCGGCATATCTGATCGTCGGTACCGACGGAGTCAAGCGCGATCACGCCGTCTCGCGTATGAAAGCGCGTCTGGAAAAGTCGGGTATGGTCGAGTTCAACCTCGACGAGCGCGATATGACCAAAGACCCCGATATCGAGTCCATTATCGGATCGCTCAACACTTTTCCCATGGGCAGCGAGTTTCGCCTGGTAATCCTCGATGGCTGCTCTAAGCTCGCCAAGGCGGTTTCCGAGCCGCTTGTCGAGTATCTTGCGAGTCCCAGCCCCACAACGGTCTGCCTCATCATTGCCGACTCGCTTGCCAAGAACACACGCCTGTATAAGGCGATCGCCAAGATCGATAAGAAGGCCGTGATCGATTGCTCCGGCACCAAGCGCTGGGAGCTACCGCGTCGCGTGCAGCAGATGGCGACGCAGCGCGGCAAGTCGATCTCGACGGCGGCCGCCGAGGAGCTCGTCTCGCGTTCGGGCGAGAACACTCGCATGCTCGATAACGACTTGGCTAAGCTTGCCCAGATGGTCGAGGCGCCCCAGATTGAGCTTGCCGACGTTGAGCGCTGGATTGTACGTACGGCCGAGGTTCAACCCTGGGACTTTCTCAATGCGGTCTCGGCACGTGACATGCGACGCTCGCTCGAGCTTTTCAATCTATTGCCCGCCAAGAGCTACGTGTGGACTTACACGTTGCTGTGCGGCCGCATCCGCGAGCTTATCGTCGCCAAGGCGCTCGATGCGCGCGGACAGGGTCGTGAGCTGGCCGCAACGCTCAAGCTCCAGTCCTGGCAGGTCAAGAATCACTTGACCTGGGCACGTCGCTTTTCGATGGCAGAGCTCGTCGCGGCGCTCGAGGGGGCGGTCGATGTAGAGCTCGCGCTCAAGGGTTCGGCCGATTCTGAGGCCGCGCTTTTGCTCTGGATTACGAACATCTTGAGAAAATCGTGATGATACCTGCCTATTTGACAAATTCGTTCTATCCCTTTGAGGGGGAGCGTGCTATAGTAGGCGCTTGCATGACCTCACCGTGTCTCAGAGGTGTCATACATTTTTTGCAAGGAACTCGAAAGGAACTCCAGAAGTGGCAAACATCAAGTCTCAGAAGAAGCGTATCCGCACCAATGAGGCAGCTCGCATGCGTAACAAGGCTGTCAAGTCCGAGCTCAAGACGCTGACCAAGCACGTCCAGTCCGCCGTCGCCGAGGGCGACGCCGAGAAGGCCCAGGTTGCCCTCAAGACCGTCACCAAGCGTCTCGACATGGCTGCCGCCAAGCATGTTATCCACAAGAACCAGGCTTCCAACCGCAAGTCCGGTCTTGCCAAGCTCGTGAACAGCATCAACGCTTAAGTTGTAAATTTCACACCACACAGATTACGCGCATAAATGGAGCCTGTTTTATGGAACAGGCTCCATTTTTTGTACCGCTCGGGTAAGATAGTCCGCATGAATACTTCAATTGACATTTCCCACATCCGCAACTTCTCGATTGTTGCGCACATCGACCATGGCAAGTCCACGATCAGTGACCGCATTCTCGAGCTCACCCATACCGTCGACGAGCGCGACATGGAGTCGCAGCTGCTCGACACCATGGATATCGAGCGCGAGCGCGGCATCACGATCAAGTCCAATGCCGTTCGCGTGTCCTATGACGCCGACGATGGCGAGACGTATCAGTTCAATCTGATCGATACGCCGGGCCACGTGGACTTTACCTATGAGGTCTCGCGCTCGCTGGCAGCCTGTGAGGGCGCGGTGCTCGTTGTCGACGCCACACAGGGCGTCGAGGCACAGACCGTCTCCAACGCGACGCTTGCCATGAACGCCAATCTGGACATTGTGCCGGCCATCAACAAGATCGACCTGCCCTCGGCTCATCCCGACGAGGTTAAGACCGAGATCGAGGATGACCTGGCGATCCCTGCCGATGATGCCGTGTGTGTCTCGGGCAAGACCGGCGAGGGCATCCACGATCTGCTGGAGTCCATTGTCTTTCTGATCTCTCCGCCCAAGGGCGATGCGAATGCGCCGCTCAAGGCACTCATTCTGGATTCATACTTCGACGAGTATCGTGGCGTCGTCGCCACGGTGCGCATCTTTGACGGCTCCATCAAAAAGGGCGATACCTTGCGCATGATGCAGGCAAAGGGCGACTTTTTGGTCGATGGCGTGGGCGTCAAGCGTCCCGCCGAGACGCCGGTCGACGCGCTGACGGTCGGCGAGGTCGGATACGTGGTCACGGGCCTGAAGGACCCCGAGGCCGTTCGCGTGGGCGACACCCTTACCTGGGCGTCGAACCCCTGCCCCGAGCCGCTTCCCGGTTACCGCGAGGCTAAGCCCATGGTCTATACGGGCCTGTTCCCGATCGATAACAAGGACTACGAGAACCTGCGTGACGCGCTCGATAAGCTGCATGTCAACGACCCGTCGTTGGTGTGGGAGCCCGAGACTTCGGTGGCGCTCGGCTTTGGTTTCCGCGTTGGCTTCTTGGGCCTGCTGCATATGGAGGTCGTCAAGGAGCGCCTGGAGCGCGAGTTCAACCTGGACCTGATTGCCACGAGCCCTTCGGTGGACTATCACGTCTACAAGACCGACGGCGAGATGATTGATGTTCGCAGCCCGCAGGATCTGCCCGAGGCTACGCGCATCGAGCGCATCGAGGAGCCCTACCTCAAGGCCAAGATTATCTGTCCGCCCGAGTATATGGGTGCCGTCATGCAGCTCGCTATCGAGCATCGCGGCATTACAACCGACATGATCCATCTCACGAGCAAATCGGTCGAGATGCGTTTCGACATGCCGCTTGCCGAGCTCATTCTGGACTTTTTTGACCAGCTCAAGAGCCGCACCAAGGGTTACGCCTCGCTCGACTACGAGTTCAACGAATATCGCCCCTCCGAGCTCGTCAAGCTCGACATCCTGCTTTCGGGCGACGAGGTGGACGCGCTGTCGTTTATCGTGCACAAGGATAAGGCTTATGGCCTGGCCCGCGGTCTGTGCGACAAGCTCAAGGAAATCATTCCGCGCCAGCTGTTCGAGGTGCCTATCCAGGGCGCCATCGGCAACAAGATCATTGCCCGCTCTACCGTCAAAGCGCGCCGCAAGGACGTGCTGGCCAAGTGTTATGGCGGCGATATCTCGCGAAAGCGCAAGCTGCTCGAGAAGCAGAAAGAGGGCAAAAAGCGCATGAAGGCCATCGGCTCGGTCGAGGTTCCGCAGGAGGCCTTTATGGCGATTCTCAAGGTGGACGAGTAGGTCCATGGCACTTTCTGAATACAGCAAGCGGTTGCTTGGCGCCTATGCCGAGCAGCCGTTCCTTATGGCTCCCATGGCGGGCGTGACCGATCCCGCCTATCGCATCATGTGCCGCCGTCGCGGTGCCCATCTTGCCTATAGCGAGATGGTGAGCGTGGCGGGCCTTGCCTATGCCAGCAATAAGACGTGGCGCCTGGTACTGCCGGCCGATGAGGAGCAGCAGATCTGCGTGCAGCTCTTTGGCTCCAAGCCCGATCAGTTTGCGAGCGCTGTTGCTGCCGTCGAGGAGCGTGTGGGCGATCGCCTGTCGCTGATCGATATCAACATGGCCTGCCCGGCTCGCAAGGTCGTCACCAAGGGCGAGGGCTCGGCGCTTATGCGCACTCCCGATCTGGCCGAGCAGATCGTCGAGGCGGCGGTGGGCGCGGCGCATGTGCCCGTGACCGTAAAAATCCGTAAGGGCTTTTACGCCGAAGACCGCAACGCCGCGACGTTTGCCCAGATGCTTGAGGGAGCAGGGGCCGCCGCGGTGGCGGTACATGGTCGCTGCGCCACGCAGCTCTATACGGGCCAGGCCGATTGGTCGGTCGTCGATGAGGTGGCCGACGCCGTCGAGATTCCCGTTATCGGTTCGGGCGATGTGTTCTCGGCAGAGGACGCTGCTGAGCATCTGCAAAGCTCGGGTGCCAGCGCGGTGTTTATCGCGCGCGGCATCTACGGCAATCCATGGGTGTTCGGCGATGCCCGAGCCCTTGCACTCGATGGCACGCCGGTTCCTTCTCGCTCCTCGGTTGAGCGCCTGGATGCCCTGCGCGAGCACCTGACGCTCACGCACGAGCTGTTGCCGCTCATGTCGCGTGCCCGCACGTACGCAAGCTGGTATCTAAAGGGCATGCCCCATGCTGCCGCCTGGCGCGCTCAGGTGGTGCGTTGCTCCACATACGAGGAGTTCATGGCACTGGTCGATGATATCGAGCACGATGTGGTGGCCTGTGAGGCCGCACTTGCCGCCGGCGAGTCGGTGCCCGCTCATCCGTTGGAGGCCTAACGGTGGCCGTTACCGCGCTGTACGTGCATGTGCCGTTTTGCGCCCAAAAATGCCGGTACTGTGACTTTGACTCACGCAGTTTTGCTCCGTGCAACATGAGCGTTGCGCTCGATACCTATTTTGAGCAGTTGTATGCGCGCCTCGATGCTTTTGGCAAGGCTGGGGCCCTTGACCATATCCGCACCGTCTATGTTGGCGGCGGCACGCCGTCGCTGGCGGGGGAGCGTTTGGTAGAATTTGCCCGGCGTATCTCTGCGTGGTGCAAGCCTGTTGAGTTTACCTGCGAGGCCAATCCCGAATCGCTGACCGCAGAGCTTGCCACTGCGCTTGCCGGGGTGGGTGTCACGCGCGTCTCTCTGGGCGTGCAAACGCTCGATAACGCCGAACTTACCGCCATCGGCCGTATTCACGATGCCGATCGGGCGCTCGCCGCCATCGCGACGGTCAAGAACGCTGGGCTTGACGTGTCGTGCGACCTTATGTGCGGACTTCCCGGGCAGACCGACCTAAGCTGGCAGCGCACACTCGATGGCGTGTTGGCGGCGGCGCCGCATCATGTGTCGGTGTACCCGCTCACGCTCGAGGAGGGCACGCCGCTCTATCGCATGGCGTGTCGCGACGAGTCGCTCGAGCCCGACGAGGATTTTCAGGCTGCATGCATGGATGCGGCGCGTGAGCGCCTGAGTGCGGCCGGCTATCACCCGTATGAGGTGGCAAGCTACGCGCTCGACGGCCATGAGTGCGCCCACAACATTGCCTATTGGACCGGACAGGGCTATCTGGGTTTGGGCCGCTCTGCCGCCGGTATGCTCGACGCCGAGGATTTCGATCGCTTGGCCGGGCTGTTTCCCGACGTGCTTGCTCGCGGCGATGCGTATCGCGTGCGCTTGGTGCAACGCGACGATGCCGCGACGACGTTTGATGCCGAGTATCTGTCGCAGCGCGAGGCGGCGGCCGAGGATTTGATGCTTGCCTGTCGCATGACGCGTGGCATTGGGCCCGATCTGTTGGTTCGCTCGGCAAGCGTGATCGCTGCAGATGAGTTGGCGGCGGCCTGCGACCGTGCGGTCGAGTTGGGCCTTGCCACCTGGGTGCCCGATCATATTGAAGGACATGCGGGGCGCGTCACCTCGAAAGACGTTATCGCAGGTCGCGTCCGTGCTCGTTTAGCGCCCACTCACTTGGGCTGGCTCGATGGAAATGTGCTGTTCGAGCTGTTTTGGGGTCTAGCCTAGGCCGCTCGGGTAGAATTACCGCAATATATACGCTGCTGTGAGCAGGAGGTTGCCGCGCATGGCGACGATGAACGAAAAAGATTACTACGAGATTTTGGGTGTCTCCAAGGACGCCACCTCGCGTGATATACAGAAAGCCTTCCAGCAAAAGGCCCGCAAGCTCCATCCGGACGTCAACAAAGAACCGGATGCCGAGGAAAAGTTCAAAGAGGTTTCCGAGGCCTATGCTGTGCTTTCGGACGAGCAGAAGCGTGCGCGCTACGACGCCATGCGCTCGGGCAATCCCTTTGCCGGCGCTCCCACGGCTTCGCCCTATGGCGGCGGTTACGCCGGCAGCGCGGGCTACGGCAATCCCTTTGAGGGCGGCTTTCCCTTTGGTGGCGCCTGGGGTCAGCCGCGTCGCGGGCAGGCTGCCTATAATCCCGAGAACGGCGCCAACGTGGTCGTCGATATTAAGCTCGACGCCAAGGAGGCCAAGGGCGGTGCCCGCAAGACCGTCCGCTATACGCGCTTCGATACCTGTGGTCACTGCGGCGGTTCGGGCTCTGTTTCGTCCGAGCATGCACATACCTGTCCGAGCTGCGGCGGTCGCGGCCACATCGATGTCGACCTGTCCTTTCTGTTTGGTGCCGGCACGTTCCAGTCTGTCTGCCCTGAGTGCGGTGGCTCCGGTAAGGTCGTCGCCGACCCCTGTCCCGATTGCGGCGGCAGCGGGCGAACCCGTGTGACCTCCGAGCAGACGATTGAGTTTCCCGCCGGCACGCACGATGGCGACGAGGTCCGTATTGGCGGCATGGGTCACGCCGGCACCAACGGCGCCTCGGGCGGTGATCTGGTCGGTCGGGCCCATGTTGAGGCCGAGCGCCTGGAAGGCAAGGCCCGTACCGGTTTTTACCTGATGGGCATCGTGGCGCCGTTTTTGGTGCTATCGGCCATCTCGGGCGTGTTCTCGGCCTTTGCCGTGATGTGCTTTATTCCGTTTGCCATGGGCCTGTTCATGGTGCTCTCGGATGGGGTACTTCACCGTAGCCTGCTGTGGTGGAAGCGCGGCGCGATGCAGTTTGCCAACGGTTTTGCCAACGGATTTATGTTTGCGCTCGTGTCGGTTTGGTTTGCGAGCTGCTCGCAGCGTGCCATGCTTTCGCCCTACGCAATGCAATAACATCAAACCCTCTGTTTGCGGCCGGCCCAGCTTGGGTATAGGACGCACTGTGACAATAATGAAAGTCGGAAGGATTCGGTCGTGTCGGAAAATAGGGATTACTACGAGGTGCTTGGCGTCGACAGGGATGCCGACGCGCGGACGATTAAGCGCGCGTTTCTAAAGAAGGCCCGTACCGTACATCCGGATGTTTCGGACGACCCCGAGGCCGAGGCCAAGTTCAAGGAGCTCAACGAGGCCTATTCCGTTCTTTCCGATGAGCAGAAGCGTGCTAACTACGACCGTTACGGCACTGCCGACGGCCCTGGTGGTTCGGGCTACGTCGACATTAACGATATCTTTGGCGGCATGGGCATGGACGACCTCTTCTCGTCGTTCTTTGGCGGCGGTGCCGGCGGTGGCGCCCGAAATCGCCGTGAGCGTCGTCGCGGTCGCGATATGGCCATCTCCCTTTCGGTGACCCTTGAGGAGGCGGCACTCGGCTGCAAAAAGACGATCAGCTATGACCGCCTTGCCCCCTGCGAGGATTGCAACGGCACCGGTAGAGCCGAGGGTGCACAGGAAAAGCAGTGCAGCCGCTGCCACGGCACGGGCTATGTCACGACGGTCCAGCGCTCGTTCCTGGGCCAGGTTCAGTCCTCTTCGCCTTGCCCTGACTGCCACGGCGAGGGCACGGTTATCGACCATCCCTGCGAGACCTGCGACGGTCAGGGCCGCACGCCTTCGCATGAAAAGATCGACATCGATATTCCCGCCGGCGTTTCGACCGGTCGCCAGCTGCGCGTGAGCGGCTTTGGCGAGGCTGGCCTTCGCGGCGAGCCCTCGGGCGACCTGATCGTCAACGTGCGTGTTGCCGACCATGAGCGCTTTAAGCGCAACGGTGACGACCTGTACCTGGTGAGCGATATCTCGATTGCGCAGGCTGCGCTCGGCTGCGAGATCGAGGTCGAGGGCATTATGCCCGACGAGGTCGTTAAGGTGACGGTTCCCGCCGGCGCCCAGTACGGCGACACCGTGAGCGTCAATAATTACGGCATGCCGCGCATTGGCGGTGGCGGTTCGCGTGGCCGCCTGGTCGTGCAACTGCGCGTGGTCGTTCCCACCAATCTCTCCAATAAGCAGCGCGAGCTGCTTCGTGCTTTTGCCGATGAGATGGGCGATGACGTCGCTTCTGGTAAGAAGTCGGTGACCGACCGTATCAAGAGTGCCCTCGACGATATCCTCGATTAAGGAGCCCGCGTGCTCGCACCCCATATTTCCGTCGTCAACCTCGGTTGCCGTGTCAACCGGGTTGAGTCTGACCGTATCACTGCCGATCTTATGCGCCTGGGCTTTGCTATTGTGGATCCCCAGGATGCCGATCTGATCGTCATTAACACCTGTGCCGTTACGGGCGAGGCCGAGGCCAAGACCCGTAAGGCCGTCCGTCATGCGCTGGCCCATCCTAACGAGCCCTATGTGCTCGTGACCGGTTGCGTGGTCAATTTACATCCCGAGGAGCTGCTGGAGCTTTCGGATCGCGTGATCGCCGAGCCGTCCAAGATCGATGTCGCCGAACGTGTCTGCGAGGTGTTGGGCGTTGAGTCCGATAGCGTTCCCGCCTGCAGCGATGGCGAGGTGGTCGATGCGCTCGGTCGCTCTCGCCTGGGCGTGAAGATTCAGGACGGCTGCAACCATCGCTGCACCTATTGCATTGTGTGGAAGGCACGCGGCCCCGAGCGCTCCGTGCCCGTCGAGTCCGTGCTCGAGCAAGTTCGTGAGGCCCAGGAGGCCGGCGTTCCCGAGGTGGTGCTGACCGGTGTGAACTTGGGTGCCTACGATGGCAAGAGCGCGACCGACGAGCATGTCGAAATCGATGAGCTGCTCGAGGCCATCATGGAGCGCACGTCTATTCCGCATGTGCGCATTTCCTCGGTCGAGCCCATGGATATCTCCGAGCGCCTGCTTAAGGTTATGGCGCGCTATCCGCAGCGTATCGCTCCGTTTTTGCACCTGCCCGTGCAGTCCGGCTGCACGGCGACCCTGCATCGCATGGGCCGTCCCTATAGCGCCGAGGCCTTTGAGGACACGGTGCGTATGATTCGTGCCATCTTGCCCCAGGCGTCCCTTTCGTGCGATGTCATCGTCGGTTTTCCTGGTGAGACGAACGAGGAGTTCGAGGAATCGCTGGCGCTGTGCCGCCGTGTGGGTTTCTCGCGTATGCACGTGTTCCGCTACAGCAAGCGTCCCGGTACCCTTGCTGCCGACATGCCCGACCAGGTGCCACCCGAGGTTATGGCCGAGCGCAGCCGCCTTATGCGGGCCGCCGCACAGGAGCTCGCTATTGCCGACGCTCGTCGTCGCGTGGGCACGGTCGAGCGTGCCGTGCTCGAGTATGGTGACAACCTGACGCTCGGCTCGTTCCATCATGCCCGTCTTGACGATACCTGTGGACTTACAGCCCCGTGCCTGCTCGATGTTGCTATCATCGGAGTCGATGATTCCGGCTTGGTCCATGCACGCAGGGAGGTTCATGGAAGCCTCGAAGATTAGACTTACCGTTCCCGAGGGGATTGATCCCTCGCGCGTTTTGGGCGCCGGCGACGGCGTCCTTCGTGCGCTCGAGAGCTTGGTTCGCGCTCATGTGGTCGCCCGTGGCGATAGCATCTCCGTGAGCGGCGACCCGAACGAGGTCGAACTCGTGGCGCGCTTTTTCGAGCATGCTTTTCGCGAGGCGGCCGCCGGGCGCACGCTGTCTGCCGACGATGTTTCTCGCTGTCTGGCCGTCTTACGCGACGGTGAGCACGAGACTACGTCGCTTCGCGATGACGTGCTGCTTTCGTATCGCGGCCGCGTCATTCGCCCCAAGACGCTCGGGCAAAAGCGCTATGTGGATGCCATCCGCTCGCATACCATCACGTTTGGCTTGGGTCCTGCCGGTACCGGTAAGACCTATCTGGCTATGGCGCTCGCCGTTGCCGCGCTCAAGCGTCACGAGGTGGGTCGTCTGATCTTGACGCGTCCGGTTGTCGAGGCGGGGGAGAATCTGGGCTTTTTGCCCGGTACCCTTGAGGAAAAGATCGATCCCTACATGCGTCCGCTCTACGACGCCCTTTTTGACATGATGGATCGCGAGCGAACCGATGAGCTTATGGAGCGCGGCGTGATCGAGATCGCCCCGCTTGCCTACATGCGCGGCCGCACGCTGAGCGATGCTTTCGTGGTACTCGACGAGGCGCAAAATACCACGCCCGAGCAGATGAAGATGTTCCTGACGCGCCTGGGCTTCAACTCCAAGTTTGTGATTACCGGCGACCTGAGTCAGCGCGACCTGGTTGGTCGTCGCGGCGGTCTTGCTGACGTTGAGCAGATTTTGGGCCGTGTCGACGATGTCGCATTTTCGCACCTCGAGCGTGCCGACGTGGTGCGCCATGCCTTGGTGGGACGTATCGTCGAGGCATACGATACTTATGATGATGTGCGCGAGAAACGCGCACGTGACCGGAAGGAGTCCCGTTGAGTGTATTGATCAGCAACGATGCCGAGCTCGATACGCTGCTCGACGCGCAGGAGGTGGAGCACATCTGCGAGGTTGTGCTTGCCGCCGAGAGCGTTGAGCGTGAAGTCGAGATTTCCCTTTCGTATGTCGACGAGGACGAGATGCACGAGCTCAACCACGAGTGGCGCGGCATCGACCGCACCACCGATGTGCTCTCGTTTGAATGCGACTCGGCCTTTGACGATGACATTCCCGCCGATGAGACGCTCGAGCTCGGCGATATCATCTTGGCCCCGGAGGTCATTGCCCGTCAGGCCCCCGGTTTTGGCAATAGCCCCGCTGACGAGTGCCGTCTGATGCTCGTTCACGGCATGCTGCACCTGCTGGGCTATGACCATATTGATGACGACGAGGCCGAGGTCATGGAGGCCCGCGAGGACGCCATCCTGCGCGATCTGGCGCTCGAGCGCGGCGAGGACCCCAAGCTAGTCCATGTCGGCCCCATCACCAACCACGCCCACGACTAGGAGCCGTCTATGATTCCCGGATCTAACAAGGACCATCCGTCCTTCTTAAAGTCGTTCTCCTATGCCATGGAGGGCTTCGTTACCGCCGTCAAGACCGAGCGCAACATTAAGGTCATGCTCGTGGCGGGCGTGTGCACCGTCATTGCCGGCTGTATCGTGGGCCTCGACATTGCCGAGTGGGCCACGATTATCATCTGTTGTGGCCTGGTGATTCACGGCGAGCTATGCAACACCGCCATGGAGGCGATTGTCGATCTGGCGACCCAGGAGCTCCATCCGCTGGCAAAGCGCGCGAAGGATATCGCCGCCGCCTCCGTATACGTTCTTTCCATCACCGCCGCGATTGTGGGCTTGCTGGTATTTGCCCACGCGCTCGGCTTTATCTAGAAAGGGATTTTCATGTCCGACACTATGCAGCCTATCGATGAAATTTTGGACGACGAGGTCCTGGATGCGGCGGATGCCGAAGCGGCCGAAGCATACGAGGAAGTCGAGGAATTCGATCCGTTTGAGGGCATGAGCGACGAGGAGCTCGACGCCCTGTGCGACGAGGACGATAGCCTCGCGGGCTTTGGCGACGTTGAACCCGGTTTTCGCAGCGGCTTCGTAGCCCTGGTCGGACGCCCCAACGCCGGCAAGTCCACGCTGCTCAACGCCTGCTATGGCAAAAAGGTCGCCATCACCTCGCCGGTGGCACAGACGACCCGCCGTCGCATGCGCGCCGTCGTCAACCGTCCCGGCTACCAGCTGGTCTTTGTCGATACCCCGGGTATTCATAAGCCCAAGGACGGCCTGGGGTCCGAGCTCAACAAGAGCGCACTGTTCGAGTTGAACGATGTCGACGTCGTCGCGTTTTTGATTGATGCCACCAAGCCCATCGGCAGGGGAGACGCCTGGGTTGCCGAGCGTGTCAGATGCGCTCGTTGCAAGAAGGTCCTGGTGCTCACCAAGGCCGATGAGGCCGACCCCGCACAGGTCATGGAGCAGCTTAAGGCTGCCCACGAGCTTATGGAATATGACGACGAGATTGTGACGTCGTCGGTTAAGAACTTCAACGTCGATGCCTTTATAGAGACCGTTGCGCACTTTTTGCCTGAGGGTCCGCGTTGGTTCCCCGAGGACATGGGTACCGACGCTTCCGACGAGACCCTTGTGGCCGAGTTTGTGCGCGAGAAGGTTCTGCGCCGCACCCGTGACGAGATCCCGCACTCCGTGGGCGTGATCTGCGATGCGCTCGAGCAGACCAAGAAGGTGCTGCGCGTGCACGCCACCATTTACGTCGAGCGTGAGGGCCAAAAGGGCATCATCATTGGAAAGGGCGGCGAGATGATCAAACATATCGGCATCGACGCCCGTCGCGACCTTGAACGCATCCTTGGCACGCAGGTCTTTTTGGAGCTGGACGTGAAGGTCAAGGCCGGCTGGCGTGACGACGAGGCCCAGATTCGCCGCTTCGGCTACAACGCCGAAGATTAGGGACACGCGGCGCGAATGGCAGGTTCTCGCACATATCGCACGAAAGTGCTCGTCCTGGACAAGACGAAGCTCAAAGAGACCGACCTGATCCTGACGATGCTTGACGAGCGGGGTCGGCAGGTTCGTGCCGTGGCAAAGGGTGCCCGCAAACCCGGCGGGCGGTTGGCGGCGCGCTGCGAGCTGTTCTGTACCGTCGATATGCTGCTCGCACATGGACGCTCGCTCGACGTGGTTTCTCAGGCCGAGCTTATGGAAGCGCCGCTCGGCGCTGCGCCCGATTACGAGACGACTTGCGCCGCAAGCGCGATTGCCGAGGTCGCGCGCGTGTGCTCGTTCGAGGACGCCGAGGACCCGTTTACCTTTGCCATCACGCAGCGGGCGCTCACACTTGTCGGCAGCGGGCTCGACGCGGCGCATATGGACCTGCTCGTGGCGGCATATGTCTTTAAGCTGTTGTCGCACGTTGGCTATCGACCCGATTTTTCGGCCTGCGTGCTGTGTGGAGACCCCATGCTGTCGTATTTTTCACCACAGGCGGGCGGGCTCATGTGCGGGTCGTGCGCGTCGAGCGTTCCGGGTGCCGAACTGGTGTCGACCGGTGAGGTTGCGTGGCTGCGCGCCCTCATGTCCATGACTTTCGATGCGCTCATGGTCGAGAGGGTCGATCCCCATACCGCTGCATTTTTGTTGGGGCTTTCGCATGTTTGGGCTGCGACGCACACCGATCAGCGCCTCCGTGCGATGGAATTCATGTTGGGTCGGTGATGATGCGCAGGCGCGGGTTGCTTGTGGTAACATACCGACCTGTTGGTACCTCGACCTTGGTTGCTCGCTCCACCGGCGGCTTCCCAGTCCGAGGCGAATCGAGTCGCCCGAGGGCGACGTAAAACGAAAGGTGAAACAATGACTGTTTCCAAAGAGCGCAAGGCGGAGCTGACTGCCCAGTTCGGTAACACCCCGGTCGACACCGGCAACCCCAAGGTTCAGGTCGCCATCCTGACCGAGCGCATCAAGGAGCTGACCGAGCACATGAAGTCCCACCAGAAGGACTTCCACACCCGTCGTGGTCTGCTCATGCTCGTCGGCCGTCGTCGTCGTCTTCTCTCCTACATCAAGAAGAGCGACATCGTCGAGTACCGTGAGCTCATCAAGGCTCTGGGCATCCGCGACAACATCCAGTAAGGATTTGTACATGCTAAGAGCGTCCTGCGCAGCGGGGCGCTCTTTTTGTGTAAGGGCGTGAACAATCACGCTCTGAAGCGTGGCGGGGGCAGGGGGCCCACGTCACATGAGAAGCCCGCAGGCAAGGGGCCTGTGGGGTAAAGGAGAACAATGACACTCGTATCCAAGACCTTTGAGCTGTACGGCAAGACCTACACCTTTGAGTCCGGCGAGCTTGCCAAGCAGGCCACCGGCGCCTGTCTGGTCAAGCAGGGCGACACCACGATGCTCGACACCGTGGTCGTCTCCAAGGAGCGTAAGAACTACGACTTCTTCCCGCTGACCGTCGACTTCAACGAGAAGATGTACGCCGCCGGCCGCATCCCGGGTGGCTACCTCAAGCGTGAGGGCCGTCCCAGCGAGAAGGCCACGCTCACCGCTCGCATGATCGACCGTCCGATTCGCCCGAGCTTCCCGGACGGCTTCCGCAACGAGGTGCACATCGTCGCCACCTCGCTCGTCGCCGACCAGGTCAACCCCTTCGATGTCATCAACGTCATGGGTGCTTCCCTGGCCATGACGCTCGGCGGCGTGCCCTTCGAGGGCCCGCTTGCCTGCGTGCGCATCGGCCGCAACGTGGAGACCGGCGAGTTTATCGTCAACCCCACCTATGAGGAGCGCGAGAACTCCGATCTGGACCTGGAGCTGGGCGGCTCTGCCGACTTTATCTCGATGGTCGAGGCCGGCGCCGAGGAGATCTCCGAGGACGACATGCTCGCCGCCATGAAGTTTGGCCAGGAGGCCCTTGCTGCTTTCTGCCAGGCTCAGGACGAGTTCGTCGCCGAGTGGGAGCAGGTCAACGGCCCCATCGTCAAGAAGGAGTACCCGCTCGACCAGCCCGTCGAGGAGGTCCAGGAGCGCATCTTCGCCCACTACGACGAGATGGCTGCCGCCCTTCGCGACGCCGACAAGCTCTCCCGTATCGGTAAGGTCGAGGCTCTGAAGGAGTCCATCCGCGCCGAGTTCACCGAGGAGGAGCAGGCCGCTTGGGAGCGCGAGATCCCCGTGGCGCTCAAGAAGCTCGAGAAGAAGGCCATGCGCACCATGGTCGTCGAGACCGGCGAGCGCGTCGACGGCCGTGCCGCCGACGAGATCCGTCCCATCATGGTGAAGGACAACTACCTGCCGCTCGTTCACGGCTCCGGTCTGTTCCAGCGTGGTCAGACCCAGGTGCTTTCCGTTCTGTCGCTCGGCATGCTCAACGAGGGCCAGCGTCTGGATACCATCGAGCCCACCGAGGGCAAGCGCTACATGCACCACTACAACTTCCCGCCGTTCTGCACCGGCGAGACCGGCCGCATGGGCAGCCCCAAGCGCCGCGAGATCGGCCACGGCAACCTGGCCGAGCGCGCTCTGCTGCCGGTGCTCCCCGACGAGAACGAGTTCCCCTACGCCATCCGCGTCGTCTCCGAGGTTATGGAGTCCAACGGCTCCTCTTCGATGGCTTCGACCTGCGGCTCCACACTCGCCCTTATGGACGGCGGCGTGCCCATTAAGCGCCCGGTCTCCGGTATCGCCATGGGCCTGATCCAGGAGGAGGGCAAGACCGTGGTCCTGTCCGACATCCAGGGTCTCGAGGACTTCCTGGGCGACATGGACTTTAAGGTCACCGGCACCACCGAGGGCATCACCGCCCTGCAGATGGACAACAAGGCCACCGGCCTCACCTTCGACATCCTGGCCCGCGCCCTGCAGCAGGCCAAGGAGGGTCGCGCCTTCATTCTGCAGAAGATGCTCGATGTGATTCCCGAGCCGCGCCACACCACGCGCAGCACCGCTCCGCGCATCGTTTCCATCCAGGTTCCGACCGACAAGATCCGCGACGTCATCGGTTCCGGCGGTAAGGTCATCCGCGGCATCCAGGACGAGACCGGCGCTTCGGTCGACATCCAAGAGGACGGCACCGTCTTTGTTGGCGGCACCGGCGAGTCCGTCGATCAGGCTGTCGAGCGCATCAAGCTCATCATCAAGGTTCCCGAGCCGGGCGAGGAGTACACCGGTCGCGTGGTCTCCATCCAGCCCTTCGGCGCCTTCGTGAACCTGCTGCCCGGCAAGGATGGCCTGCTGCACATCTCCCGCGTCGCCAAGGGCCGCGTGGAGAAGGTCGAGGACGTCCTTAACGTTGGCGACGAGGTCAAGGTCGTCGTCATCGAGGTCGACGATCGCGGCAAGATCTCGCTCGATCGTCTTGACAAGCCCGAGGCCCCGGCTCGCGCCGAGGGTGCCTCCGAGGGCGACGGCGAGCACTTCCAGCGTCGCGAGCGTCCGCGTCGCGAGCGCTCCGAGCGCAGCGACCGTCCGCGCCGTCCTGGCGACAACGGAGGCCGCAAGCCCCGTCGTCACCATGAC
>JAXJMO010000011.1:0-10133 GCA_036313175.1 Collinsella sp.
CGCATCGAAATAATAGGGCGGAGTCGCTCTCTCGATCCCGCCTCGCAAACCCGAATAGTTCTGACTTTCCCGTTATCCGGAACATCTGGGGAAGTTCGCGTCCCAGTCCGGAAAACCCAATGCCTGAAACGACGATGCCAAGGGGTTACTCGGTCAGCTTCTTGCATCCGTGCCAGGTCAAGGGAAGGGGCAGCCTGTAGAACGAGGTTGGCTCCATAGGGATCTCCTCGAGCCTTCCGTTGCCCCGCCGAACCCATGAAGTTCCGCTTGCGTCGGTGAAAGCCGTTTCGGGTGCCGTGCGTACTCCCATTCCGTGCCCTTCCGTCGGGAGCCATATGCACCATGCTCCAGGAGGAAGCGTGCCGACGCAGACGCGGTTGGGATAAGCGGGGCGGTTATCCTCACCTTTGAAAGAGGGGCCGGCCCCGCTAATCCCGACGCAGGTGACGATTACGTCGTAGACGGGGGACTCGCTTTCGTTTCGAAGCACGACGAATTGCCAGACGAACCGATTGTCCTCGGGCTGATCAGTTCGGTTTCGATCCCCTTCGTACCATGCCGATATGCGGGATGGCTGATGCCGCTTGATGTCGTCCTCCCTGTTCTTTTTGCTCTGGTTACTTTGCCAGAGTGCGGCAATCAAGGCCCCCAAGGTAACGAGTCCGATGAATGCTTGGACAATCAGATTGGCGATGTCTATATCGATATCAAAAGGCACTGGATGGTCACCAGCTTAGCGTCGTGGGGCGATAAATCTAACTCCGAATAATATAGGATGATCGATGGTTGCCCTTTCGTAAGACTCAAAGACCTAAAGAGCCAAAATACGTTACTCGTCGGTTCTGGCGTGGAATCTTTGGAGAGATGCATGGCGGCCCAAACGAGACCCGCTATCGCTATGACATAGAGGATGTGAATGCCAGCTTGAAGATGCGAAATTCGAGATGCGAACCGTGAACACTGCTCATTTTCAGTCAACCCGACCCCTGCGACTCCAGTCGAGGCAATCGGCAGCCTATAAGAGAATCATGGCTCTCCTCTATAAGGGGAAGGGGCTCGATTTAATGCGTGGCGTCTCTATCGATATCGTGAACAGCATGGAAACCGCCCCAGATATCCAGCTTCCCGCAAAAGCCACTGCGAAAAAACGGGATACGAAAGGCATAAGTGGAGCTCGGTCATCAACAAGATGCCTCTGCTGCCTGAATCGGACAGAGAAATTGGAGGCTTGACCCCCAGCGTCTGCTCAGCGGAATACGTTAAGAAAGTTGTCATCGAACAGGGTGAACTCCGTCATCGAATCGAATCTCATTGACTGGAATGCGTTCATTAATGATGACTTTGATGCCTATTTCAAAGCTTGTGCCATGGCTTTGCTGGACGCTATTGAGTTCGCAATGGGCAAGTCCATCTCCGATAGGGGCACCGAGGAAACGGTAAAGAGATTTGGCTGCTCATTGGAATAAGATGATTCTTAGCTCTGTTATTGGTTGTAGAAAGAAGGCTTAATGTCTGATTTTGAAATTTTGCTGCAGTTGTGCGAAACAGCAGACGAACTTTCAAAGAAATACATCAGCTCTAGTTCGCCTGATTTTAAAGCGTGGAAGACAAAGGCGGACAGGCTTTTAATTAGGCGATTTGGAGAAGACAGCTACGAATTTAATAGCTTTAACAAAATCCGCTACTCGTTGTCTATTTTCGCCTCCAGCACGCCCGAATCGGCTTTCGTTGATGCCTGTGCGGACGGCCTGCGCAAAGCAAAAGCTGTGCTGGAGACATACCTTGATGAGTTTTCAGCCGAAGGGGAAACCGGATCGACTGCAAATGTCGGAGATTATTCGAAGGTATTTATCGTTCATGGCCACAACGGAGAGCTTAGAGAAAGGGTCGCGAGAATCATCGAAAGGCAGGGCCTTACGGCGGTAATCCTGAACGAGCAGTCAAATCAGGGCAAGACAATCATCGAAAAGCTGGAAATTGAAGGCGATGCAGCAGGAGCGGTATGCCTTTTTACGGCGGACGACGAAGGAAGGGCCCAGGCAGAACAGTCGGCAAAGCCCAGGGCTAGACAGAATGTTGTATTTGAAGCCGGATACTTTATTGGTCGGCTTGGTAGAGAAAACGTTGCAATTCTCGTTGACAAAGGTATAGAGATTCCCTCCGATCTACAGGGTGTCGTATATACCGGATCAGACAATTGGGAGTTCGGCCTCTTGAAAGAACTCAAGTCCATGGGATATTCCATCGACTTTAATAAGATGGATATCTAATCCGTTGATCCCTCCTTTCACCGACTGGCAAAACGATTTACACCTAATTGTGGACATTGCCCACACGATTTCTCTTTGCTCCCGCATTGATCTCGCTAAACTATTAATTGCTGCTACCAGGGCATTTTCTGGTGCACATTCTATTGGCTCCTGCGAAGATCGGAGCAGGTATGTTTGCTGCCAAGTCCCACACCAGCCGTCATTACATTCCGATTGTTGCCATGGCCTGCCTATGCGTTTTGCTGGGCGGGCCTTCTTATGCCGCTGGCGCGGAGAGCCTCATCATCGCGGGCGCGACGTACTACGAGCCGGTCGTGTCGGGCCCCGGCTGGGTCTGGACCGATGCCGACCACCTGGAGCTTAATGGCTACGCGGGCGAGGCCATCGGCGCCGAGGGCGACCTGGTGCTGACGCTTGCCGGGCAGAACTCCGTGACGGAGTCGCATGCGCCCGATGCGGACATCACGCTGTGCGGCATGGAGGTGTGGGGCAACCTGACGCTTCGCGGCACCGGCGCCCTGACGGCGACGGGCTCGCAGTGCGGGATCCACGTTTCGCAGGCGCTCGCGGTGGACGGCTGCACCGTCGATGCCCGGGCGGACGGGGACGATATTACGGACGAGGCGGTCGCCGGCGTGATCGCAGGCGACATGGCCGTGCGCGGCGGCGGGCGCGTCGTTGCCGCGGGCGCCGGGACCGGAGCGGGCGTGCGCGCCTACGGCGTGTATCTGCAGGACTTAGGCCTTGGCAATGGCGCGGCCAGCTGTCGGCTTTCCGTCGATGCCTCGTGGCTTGATGCGGCCGGCACCGACGGCGGCGTTGCGTGCTTAGGCAGGTCGCTTGTGTCCGCGCGCTTTATGTCGCCTGTTGGCGGGACCTTTGGTGCTAGTGGCGTGGTGGATGCCTCCGGTGCGGTGGCGCCGCATGTGGTGGTTGAGCCCGATGTCGCCACGCCTCCGGCGGGGGAGACCGACAGGCGCGACGTGTCTGGCGATAGCGCGGACAAGTCTCCCGCCCATGCTAATCCCGCTGCCGAAGAGCCCACCACAGGGCCCACGGCAAATCCGGCACTGAAACCAGCGGCCGCGACAACCAAGACAACAACGACAGTGACCAAGACCACGGTCGCCAAAGTCCCCAAGCCCAAAGCTGCCACCGCGACAACTGCGGCACTCCCCAAGACCGGCGACACCAACTGGATCGCCGCTTCCGTGACGCTTTTCCTGTTTGGTACAGTGCTTCTAGCTGCCGCATGTCGCTGCTAGGGCGGCATGACATACCTGACTGCGACACAAGTGCTCTGTGGGGGGAGCTTTAAAGGCAACGCTTTCGGAAAGGGAGCGTAGCCTTTTTCGTGTATGCAATGTCTGACGTGCTAGCCATATGTGCTGGTGGATAGTTAGAGCATGGGCTTGACGAGGACCAAATGTGCGAATAATATCTGGCCAGTGATTAGGGTCCAGAAACTTTCGATGCCTGGAACCGGAGGGGAGCCTGCGGGTTCCCCTTTTATTTTTCGGGAAGAGCGACGATGCCCAAAGAATTCCTCACCTATCAACAGCAGATGGAGAAGCTCAGAAGCTCCGGCCTCAGAATCGAGGACGAAGAGGTTTGCCGGAGGGTCCTTGCGGACATCGGCTATTTCCCGGTCGTGAACGGTTACCAGTCATTTTTCCGCGACCCGAGCACCCGGGTATACTGCGAAGGCGCCACTTTTGGAGACATTTTAGCGCTTTACGAGTTCGACGTAGAGCTCAGGGAGATAATGCTCGATGCACTGCTCAAGGTCGAGGCGAAGATCAGGTCGGCGCTGGCCTACGAGTTCTGCGCTACATATGGCGAGTCCCAGAGTAAGTATCTAGACGCCCGCTGCTACGCGACATCTAAGGGCGCGAAGCGTGTTCTCCCGAAGCTGCTGAACATGCTTGAATATATCGCCAACAAGGATACCAGCCATGAATACCTCGCCTACTACCGCAGGGCATATAAGAACGTGCCGCTGTGGTTCACTGTGAACGCCATGACCTTCGGACAGATTTCAAAAATGCTCACGGCACTTAGGGACAACGAGAAAGCCAAAATCGCCAAGAGATTCGGGGTCGGAAATCCAAAGGAACTCTCTTCGTTTATCCGCGTGCTCGCCCTTTACAGGAACGTCTGCGCGCATGGCGAGCGCCTCTTCTCCCACAGGTGCCACGTAGAGATTCCCGACACGACCTTGCACGCCAAGCTCGGCATCGAAAAGATTGGGCCGGATTACGTTTGCGGCAAGGTAGACGTCTTCTCGGCAGTGATCACCCTTCGATACCTCCTGCGCGACGACGAGTTCAAGGCATTCAAGGCTAAGCTCGTCAAGTGCGTTAACGGATACTTGTCATTGGATGAGAGCATCGGCGAGGAGCGCCTCCTTGAGGCCATGGGTTTCCCAGCCGAATGGAAGAAGATAACCAGGTATAAAATTTAAGATCGACACACCCAAAAGCAAAATGGCTTAGGACTTATCTAACATGAGCCACGAATCGGATCATACAGTTGAGGCCGCCAAGAACGTAATAGACGCCGGCGGTCTTGAGCTGTTCGAACGCCTGCAAGCTGTTAAGCATGCAGGCGTTCGAATCTAGGCATGATCCATGACATAAAGCCCGACCAACGCACAACGACAGTTTTCCATGTCAAAAAGACACTGAAGCGTGAGGTGGTTCGAGTCTCGCTAATACAAATAATCAGCAGTTCAGGTCTTATGGGAATAATTCAATTCGCATCACGTTGCTTCTAAGCGGTTGTTAATACTTGGATGTAAACACTAAGGAGGCAGCAATGCTTTGAAGCTATGTTCAGCTTGACGACGGCACTCAGCTTGCCTACTCAGAAACACGAGATGACGGGACCGTTCGCGTAGCCGTCGAGCGTCCGGTTGATTTTAGCTTTGACCATGCGGAATGCTTCTTGCCTGCAGTTTATTGGTTCAATGTCGAAGGTTTTTCTACAGACGATCTGGATTTTTTGACCGAGTTTGTTAGATCAAACGCCCCATTTATCTTCGAGCTTGCAGAACGGCAAAAAGCCGGACCGGCGGTTTCGGCGCTGGCCCCCTGACGTTCTACTGTTAATCGCCCAATTGAGCCATGATTTCACTTGATTACATATCATCCTCGGTATCCCGCGTGCTGGCTCAATACGACATCAGCGAAGCATATTTATTTGGCTCGTTTGCCCGAGGCGAGCAAACGCCCGATAACGATATTGACTAGCGCCTAATCTGCGGCAACACCATGACGTTCGGAACGCTTTACGAACTCTCCCATGAGCTCGAGAAGGAACTTGGTCGAAAGGTTGATATCGTCACCAACCCACCAGAGCACATGCGCCCGGCCTTCCGCAAAAGCATCGAGCAAGATGAGGTGCTTGTCTATGAAGCTCTGTAAGCAGGACGAAGCGTTAGTGTGCACCGGCGTGATCAGCAAGTCTGAATTTTGTCGCATACTTCCGGACTCGGCGAGCCTTAGAAGCCAGTATTGAACTCAAACTCGGCTCCAGACACCCTCTTGCTATTTGATTACAGGTATCGCTCTAGCGATAGTATGTTATACTATCGCTAGAGCGATACCTGTTAGGAGACTCACGTGGAACTGTGGCATGGTTCTCAGAAAATCATTGAGACTCCCCAGCTTGGCCTGGGGAAAATCCATAACGACTATGGAAAGGGATTCTATTGCACAGAGAGCCTCGACCTTGCAAGGGAATGGGCATGCTCGCGCGATGCCGATGGCTTTGCGAATCGCTATGAACTCGATATAGCCGATCTCAAAGTTCTCGACTTGCTATCGCCGCAATATTGCGTCCTGCATTGGATAGCGTTGCTCGTTGAGCATCGTTCTTTTCGCAAAGATACCGCCATTGCCGCGAGGGCGTGCGAATATCTCCATGATCACTTTCTACCTCAGACGAGCACTTGCGACGTAATAAGGGGGTGGCGTGCGGACGACTCGTACTTTAGCTATGCCAGAGCTTTTGTAAACAATACGATCACCGTCGATCAGCTTGGACGATCTATGAGGCTCGGTAACCTGGGGGAGCAGATTGTGCTCAAAAGCGAGCGTGCGTTTAAGAGCATTCGTTTTGCTGGATTTGAACGTGCGCAGCAAGCTCTGTATGGTCCATTGGCCAAGGAACGAGATGAAGCGGCAAGGGCGCAGTATCGGGAGCTCCTTGCCGAAAACCCGTTTGAGGGAATACGTATCGTCGATATCATTCGAGAGGGGATGACGGGCGATGACCCACGCCTACAGTGAGATGTATCTCGAGGATGCAATGAGAACGCTGGGCGAGGCGGTCGATTTTGCTCTCTGTGACCAAGGGCTGACTCCAGCCGAGTTGACGGCGATCATGTCGAACGCTCTTGAGATGAAACAGTTTGAGCGCGGTATGCCTCGCGTCGTCTGCGGCATGGCGGGCGACGAGCTCGCGCGCGATATTATCGCCCATGCGGGACTGACCCCCGTCAGATGTAGGGAGACCTATCCGTTCGACCGTTCACCTCAGTATTGGGCGGGGTGGGTTATGGCCTATACGCAATGGATGAGCAGCTTGGGCTTTAATAAGCTACTCGAAGTCGCTCCGCTCGATTGGATCATCGGCTCGTACCATCCGCTCCACGAGGCCTCCGAAGATAAATTCGCCCAGATTGTCATCGAAAAATGGAACAACGCCCAGGCAGACAAAAAGGGCCTCAAGGCGGCACGAAAGGCTGCCGGACTAACGCAAAAACAGCTCGCCGCCCAATCGGGGGTTAAGCTTCGCGCCATACAACTCTACGAGCAGAACCAGCTCGACCTACGCCGCGCCTCGGTTTCCTCGGCATTGGCACTTGCAGACACCCTAAACTGCACCATCGAAGACCTCGTCTGGCAACCGATTGCTCTGGAGTACGACTCGCAGGCTATTTCGTCTGTAAAGCTATAGAGGAGTCAGACATGCCTTGGAGCTATGTTCAACAAGATGACGGCGCTGATTGCGTTGCTCAAGAAGATCATTCAACTGCGCACGTGGCAAATTCAGCATCACCGATTTTGCTCGGCGGCACCACGTCAATCGACGAAGCTATTCGGCTGACCATTTCGAACATGCCCAACGCGCTCAGGCTCTTGGAGAACTCATGATGGCGGACACGAAGCGGGGAGCGCATCCGTTCGCGCCGCTCGTGCTCGATGATGCCGGTTCGCTCGAAGATATGGCCGCGACCGTGATGCGCCTGCACAGCACGCTGATGACGGTCGGACGCTGCTATACAACCGACGCCACAGGCGACCGGGCCGTGCTTGAGCTTGGATGCGTCGAGTCCGTGCTTGCGGGTGCATTCTGTACGATATTCGGTCAATCGCCGGCCGATCGCTTCGCAGACATCTTTGACCAGGTCACCTACGTGGCCGAGCACATGGTCAAGGACCACATCTTTGAAGACGGTAACAAACGAACCAGCCTTGTCTTTGCGTTGTCCGTCTTAAGGTTCGCAGGCACTCCGGTCGTGCTGTCTGACAGCCCCGAACCAAAAGACAACCAGTACTACGCCTGGATCCAGGACCTCGTTTCCAGTCGCCGCACGAACAGCGAGCTAGCCAAAGAGCTGCGCTGCGGATTCGTTGCGGGCACGGGCAATCTGTCGCTCGTATAGAATCTAAGCGTCCGCACGCCGGTTAATGAATTGATTGGACGCCACATGGAGATCCCCAACACCCTGTGCAGCAATGTATACGACTTTGCGTTTTGCCCCGAGCCCTGCTACGAACGCTTGGCCGACCTCGCCGATCCCGAGGACTGGGGCCCCGGCAACCGCATCCTCAAAAACTATCTGTCGTTTTCGTTTAGCCGCGCGGTGTTCCTGACCGAGCGCGACGTGGACCAGACTGCCCCGTCCAACTTGCCGCTGGTGTTCGACGACGACCGCTGCCTATTCAACACCGGCCTTTACACGCGCCGCTACGAGACCATCTACGGCCTGTTTGAGCCCAACACTAAGCCCGACGCGCGCCAGCGCTGGTTTTTGAAGGGCTTCTTTAAGGAGAGCGACCCCATGCTGGTCTCGTTTGAGTACCTGCCGTGCCGCGTGCGCTTTGCCGAGGACCCCTCCGAGCTGGTCTTTGACTACCGCCTGCCCATCCGCTCCAACATCGACCACATTCTGGGCGACGAGGAGAACCTGACGCGTATTCCCGCCAGCCTGATGGGGGAGGGTAACTCGCTGCTGCTGCGCCGTGCCTTTGAGGGCGCCGTCGTCGAAGCCGCCCGCCGCGCCGCCGCCAATTACACGCTCGCCGTGCCGCAGTTCTACGGCGGCCGGATCCAACTGCTGCTGCCGCTGTGCCTAACCGGCGACAAGCCCGAACTGGCGCTGACCATCCAGCGCGAGGACGGCTTCTACGCAGCGCGCACCTGCCTCACGCTCGACATGGCCTACAACAACGCGCGACTTATCTGCCGCCCCGAGACTTCGTGGATTAAGCGGTAAATGGTGGTTTAGCTGCGGTTTTGTCGATTGCTTTGGTTGCTTTGGCTTGGCTAGCACCCACGAATTTAAAATCGGGGGCAAAAAGTTCTTGGTAAACCACGTACGGCTATGTTAGTATCTCTTTTGCCGAAAGGCGACGGGCGATTGGCTCAGGGGTAGAGCATATCCTTCACACGGATGGGGTCACAAGTTCGAATCTTGTATCGCCCACCATCAAAAGAGCAGGTCAGAGGTGTTAAGCCTCTGGCCTTTTTCTTTTTGACACAAAGGGTGACACCAAAACTGACACCAAAATCAAATCGCAGTCGTCTAAGGCGAGATTTTTATTCCACCCTTTTAATATGAGAAAGCCATTGTCAATAGGCGTGTTTGTTCGAGCCCGGTTTTAAACCGGGCTTTTTCGTTTCCCGTCGGGAGGGCCCGCGCACGCTGCACGTTTAGTCGACGCTTGCCTGGCAAGCTAATATCCGCGGGCTCTTGCGGGCGCGCTGCCGGCGGTCAGCCCGGTATGTCCGCGCACCCCACCGCATTTCGATTCTCCGTCCGGCGCGCTCGTCCGAAACCAGTCTTGTTCACGGGCACAGCCCTCGGGCTGTCCAAAAAAGGGCTCGTGAACGCGCGCCGGCGATGCGTCGAGACGCGGGCCCTCCCGGCGGGAGGCTTGTCGGCCGGCGGCGTCAGCCGAGGGTCCCCTCGGCCCGGCAGCCGATTTCCCAGACCCAGCAGGCGAGCTCGCGCGCGACGGCGGCGTTGGCCTTGCACGCGTTCTTGCCGGCCGCGGACAGAGCCTCGCGGCGGCGGCAGAGCCTGGCGGTGCACTCGTCGGCGCGCGACCGCATCGCCGCGGGGACGTCCGCGCCCGGCGCCGGGGCCTTCGGGCGGGGCGTGCACACCGAGTAGTGCCATGCCGACTCTATCAGCGCCGTCCGGACGAGCCGGTTGCCGGCCTTGGTTATCCCGCCGCGCCGCTCGGTCTCGCCGCTCAAGCGCTTCGAGGGCGTGAGCCCGCACCAGCTCGCGAAGGCCGGGGCCGAGCGGAACCTGCTGAAGGACCCGGCCTCCGCCGCGAGCCTGAAGGCCGTAAGGGTGTCGATCCCCTTGATACAGGAGAGCGCCTCCACGGCCGGGCGCCAGCGGTCGGTGCCGGCCAGCGCGACGACCTTCCTCTCGAGCTGCCGCTTGTCCGACTCCGCGCACCTGGCGGCCGTGACGTAGTGCTCGAGCACGTCGCGCTGCGGGCCCTCGAGCCTGGTCTCGGATATCCACCTCCAGTGGGCGCGCGTCCAGGCCTTCTTCCTCGTCCCATCGGCGTTGCGCTCGTCCCAGACGCGCCCGATCCTGATCAGGAACATGTTGAG
>JAXJMO010000012.1:0-42359 GCA_036313175.1 Collinsella sp.
CTTGCAGCGACGGACCTCAGGACACTCTTACACCACGTCTGCGCGCGCGACCTAGCTGTACATTATCAAGGCACTATTTTGCCGTAAAATAATGTGACTGGATTTGCAACAGTACTCATATTTGGCATTTTTTGCCCACCGGGGCTAGCGAAGGTCAAAAACAGAGTGCGCATTTGCTAAAACTGCCGACTCGATGCACTCTGCGTCGCGGTTTTTGAGTGAGGCGATGCGTTCTGAGGTCCATGTGAGCGATCTGATAAGCGACTGTGCGCTTGTTTCGGTGTTTGCCTCCGCCGGCGCATCGGTCTCGAGCAGTAAACGATCGAGTGGGATCTGTCGGGCGTATTCGCGACCGCGCTTGGTGGCGAGCATCCGCTCGTTCACGGAAAAATAACAGCCCGCATTACGCGCGCGGACGAGTTCGTCCGAAGTACCGCTAAACCAGTGGAAGATGATAGCGGGGGAGTCGGGGTTTGGGATGAGTAGTCCATGCGATTCGAGGACGTCCAGTACGGCTCCTGCCGAACGAACGTCGTGAATTGATATCACACGCCCGGTAAGAGGATGTTGCGCGAGAGCCTCGCAGAGCCGGTCAAGTGCCTGTGTTTGCAGCGGCTCGCTTCCGGCAAAGCGCGCAGAAAAGTCGAGTCCCACCTCGCCGATGTAGCGCTCTTGGGCTGCAACTTCGCAAAGCAGATTGATTTCGGCAGGACCGCAGCGACCGTCGGCAAGCCACCAGGGGTGAAGCCCAATGCCGGCGATGATGCTTGGTTGGCGATGGGCGCGCTCGTTTGCGGCCGAAAAGTCACGTGGATCGACGCCGCAATCAAATAGGCCCAAGCCCAGTGCCGTCGCCTCATCGGCAACGGCGTCCGGGTGAGCCATCAAATCAAGATGGCAGTGTGCATCAAATAACCGGGGCTCCATCTCGGCGCACTCCGCTAGTCCAGGCGTTGGCCGTCGGCGCGCACACGCTCGGTGCCGCGTCCACTGATCTGGCGGATAACCTCGCCGGCAATCATCTGACCCATGATGGGCGGCATAAAACTAGCGGTACCCAACTCGGTGCGCTCGTGGATGTTGGAAGGGTCGCGGGGCTGTGTCTTAACCGATTCCTCGCAGCTAAACAGTACATGCAGGCTCTTGATTCCGCGCTTCTTGCATTCTTTGCGCATGATGCGGCTCATGGGGTCACGTACCGTATCGAAAATGTCGGCAAAGCGGAGGCACTCGGGATGGAGCTTGTTGGCCCCGCCCATGGAGCTAACCAAACGAATGTCGTGGTCCTGAGCATATTTGGCAATGGTGAGCTTGGCCGAGATGGTGTCGATGGCGTCGACGACGTAGTCGAGCTTGCCGTCCGTCTGCTCCAAAACGCTCGCGAAGAAATCATCGATGTTGTCGCTCAGCAAGTATTCAGTTCGCTTGATGACGGCAGCGGCGGGATTGATGTCGTGGATCATGGCTTCCATCACGTCAACCTTGCACTTGCCGACGGTGCTGTGAAAGGCGATGGCCTGGCGATTGATATTGCTGAGCGCGATGATGTCCTTGTCCAGAATGACGAAATGTCCGATGCCGCCGCGGGCGAGTGCCTCGCAGCAGTTGGAGCCCACGCCTCCGCAGCCGAGCACCAGCACCGTAGCATCGGCGAGCTTATCGAGTGCCTCGCGGCCCATGATGATCTCGAGCTTGGTGTCGCGTGTCTCGACGAGAGCGGCAGCGGTTTCGGTCATAGACATCCTCCGATGGGGAAGCGAATCGTGTTTTAGCTATCGCCATTATAGGTGTTATCGCGATTCCATTTGAGCCCTTGGGCTTGTTGAAATGGGATCGGGGTTCGCATAAGATTGAAGCAGATGGCACCCGTTGCAGCGGGTTGGCCAACTCTAAAACACGTTTGTAGCGTGAGAAGTGGCCGTCTTCGCATTACGCGGAGGCGGCTATTTTTTTGAGTACAAGATTAGATAGTTAGACAAACATCTAAATATCGAGTATAGTGTGCGCGTCGAACGAAATGATGAGAGGAGGTCCTATGCCGGGAGAGGGTTTTAAGGCGCTTGCCGATCCTACGCGGCGGCGCATTTTGGAACTACTGCACGAGGGCAATTGTACGGCCGGAGAGCTTGCCGAGCATTTTGACATCAGTAAGCCGTCGCTGAGCCATCACTTGGCGACGCTCAAAAACGCCGGGTTGGTAACCGACGAACGTCATGGTCAAAACATCGTTTACTGCTTAAACACTACCGTCATGCAGGACTTGATCGGTTGGTTTATGGGCTTTACAAACACGGAAGGTGAAAAGGATGAATAACGAAAACAAGGGCATTTACCCCACGGGGGTATCGTCGCGCGTGTGGATTGCGCTGGTCGCTCTGTGCGTCGCCAATGTCGTAGCGCATCTCATGGTGATGCCGAGCTTGCCTGCGCAGATTCCCACGCATTGGGGCGCGAACGGCGCCGTTGACGGTTGGGGTCCTAGCTGGATGGCCTCCGCGCTCGGCGTGCTGCCTCTGGCGCTTCTCGCAATGTTTTGCGTGGTGCCGCGCATCGATCCCAAAGGTGAGGCATATCGGACCTCGGGCAAGTTCTATCAGGGTTTCGTAATCGCCTTCACCTTGTTCATGTGTGCCATAAGCTGGCTGGGAGAGCTTACGGTCTGGGGCGTGGTGCCGGCGGTCGGTTCGGTTAACGTGCTGATTTCCGGTGTTGTCGGTTTGCCGTTCATCGGCGTAGGCAACTACTTGCCGCGTGTGAAGCAGAACTATACGCTCGGTATCAAGACGCCCTGGGCGCTTGCCGATCCCGAGAACTGGCGCCGTACGCAGCGTTTTGGCGGCGCCTGCTTTATGGTGCTGGGTATTGGCCTGATTGTGATGGGCGTGGCAGGCAGCGTGCTTTCGAGTGAAGTCGTCGCCGCGGTGATTGCGGTTCTGGCGTTTGGTTCGGTCGGAGCCGTCTACGTCTACTCGTATCTGCTGTGGCGCAAATCGCAGCGGGCCGTTCGCTAAGGTTGCGGAAAACTAGCGTACGCAGTTCATAGTATGTTCCGGGGGACTTTTCCCAGGTAGTATTAGGGGGTGTGGGCAACCATGCCCCTTTTTATTAGAACGCGCGAACTGCCTCTCCGCTTTTTCCAAAACGGAGAGGGGGAGAAGATTTCCGCAGCTAGATAAGGAGAAATGACTGTGGCGGAGTTCATTTATCAGATGTATCAGGCTCGCAAGGCCCATGGCGACAAGGTGATCCTTGACGACGTGACCCTGAGCTTCTACCCCGGTGCCAAGATCGGCGTCGTGGGCCCCAACGGTATGGGCAAGTCGACCCTGCTCAAGATCATGGCCGGCATCGAGGAGGTCTCCAACGGCGATGCCAAGCTCACCCCCGGCTACACCGTGGGTATCCTGCAGCAGGAGCCGCCGCTCGACGACGACAAGACCGTCATCGAGAACGTGCGCATGGCATTTGGCGACATGATCGCCAAGGTCGATCGCTTCAACAAGATCGGCGAGGAGATGTGCGACCCGGATTGCGACATGGACGCCCTCATGGCCGAGATGGGAAAGCTCCAGGACGAGATCGACGCCGCCGACGGCTGGGATATCGATTCCAAGCTCGGCCAGGCCATGGACGCCCTGCAGCTGCCCGATTCCGACATGCCGGTCAACGTGCTCTCTGGCGGCGAGCGCCGTCGCGTGGCCCTGTGCAAGCTGCTGCTCGAGGCTCCCGACCTGCTGCTGCTCGACGAGCCTACGAACCACCTGGACGCCGAGTCGATCCTGTGGCTCGAGCACTTCCTGCACAACTACCAGGGCGCGGTGCTTGCCGTCACGCACGATCGCTACTTCTTGGATAACGTTGCCGAGTGGATCTGCGAGGTCGACCGCGGTCACCTTTATCCCTACAAGGGCAACTACTCCACGTATCTGGAGACCAAGGCCGCGCGTATCGAGGCACAGGGTAACCGCGATGCCAAGCTCGCCAAGCGCATGGAGGCCGAGCTCGAGTGGGTACGCAGCTCGCCCAAGGCTCGCCAGGCAAAGAACAAGGCCCGTCTGGCTCGCTACGAGGAGATGGAGGCCGAGGCCCGCGCAAGTCAGAAGCTCGACTGGACCGACATCCGCATCCCCGTGGGCCCGCGTCTGGGCAACAAGGTGCTCGAGGCCCATCACCTGCACAAGGAGTTCGATGGCCGTGTGCTCATCGACGATCTTTCATTCACCCTGCCGCGCAACGGCATCGTGGGTGTCATCGGCCCCAACGGTGTGGGCAAGACCACGCTGTTCAAGACCATCGTGGGCCTGGAGCCGCTGACTTCGGGCGAGCTCGAGGTGGGCGAGACCGTCAAGATCTCCTATGTCGATCAGAACCGTTCCGGCATCGACCCCGATAAGAACCTGTGGGAGGTCGTCTCGGATGGCCTGGACCACATGATGGTCGGTGAGACCGAGGTTCCGAGCCGTGCTTATGTGGCGAGCTTTGGCTTTAAAGGCCAGGACCAGCAGAAGCGCGCCGGCGTACTCTCCGGTGGCGAGCGCAACCGTCTGAACTTGGCGCTTACGCTCAAGCAGGGCGGCAACCTGCTGCTCCTCGACGAGCCCACGAACGACCTCGACGTCGAGACGCTGTCCTCGCTCGAAGCGGCACTGCTCGAGTTCCCGGGCTGCTCGGTGGTCATTAGCCACGACCGTATGTTCCTGGACCGCGTCGCCACGCACATTCTGGCGTGGGAGGGCACCGACGAGAATCCGGGCAACTGGTATTGGTTCGAGGGCAACTTCGAGGCCTATCAGGCCAATCGCATCGAGCGCCTGGGCGAGGACGCGGCCCAGCCGCATCGTATCCACCGTAAGCTGACGCGCGATTAGTCGAGCTCAGGTGACCTAACGAGAAAGGGACGATAACCTTGGGGTTATCGTCCCTTTTTGTTACTTGGTAGAAGGCTCGACTTTATCGATGGTCCAGGCGGCTCCGAGACCGCCGGTGGTGTTGCGGCGGATGCGCACGGTAACCTCGCGGCGCTCGCCGGCCTGCGTATAGTGCAGGGGGAAGCTTGCGCGGTTTCGCGCGGCCTCGATGGTACCGCGCTCGCGGGCGATCCAGTAGTACTCGCCGACAATGCCGAGGGTATCGGCGCCGTAGGGGAGATAGGTCGACAGCTGGTGCAGAAGCGGGCCGGGGCAGAAGACCTCGGTTGCGAAATCGATGGGGAAGTCCTCGGGGATGGTCGGTGCTGCGGGTGCGGGGGTTGGGGCCGCTGCGGGTGCCGAAGCCGGTGCCGGTGCGGGAATTTGGCCGCAAGCAGAGGTGGGCACGGATTCGATGACGGGTGCGGGCTCCGGCGTCGCTTCCGGCTTGATCGTGGAATCTGCGGGCTCCACGGTGACGGGCGCGTCTGCAGCTGCGGTTTCAACCTCAACCTGCGTCGCGTCCTCGTTCTCGACGCTCGACTTTGCTTCGATGGGCGTGGATGCCATGGTGGTGATGCCGGCGTTGGCGTTCTCGGGGTCATAGACGACCGTGAGCGAGATGGCGGGCTGCGGCGTCTCGGGCTCCGGCGCCGACTCGGTAGCGCCTTGATTGGCGGGCTCGTCGGACTGATCGCCCTCGGCCTCGTCGCCAAAGACATCGCTGTTTTGGAATGCAGACGTCTCGGGTTGGATAGCGGCTTCTTCGGTTGTCGACTTGGGAGCCTCGTTGAGCTCCGCAGTGGCTTCCTGCTCTGACATGACTTTGGGATCGGTCGTGGCGGCGATTTCGGTTTCGGCTTCCGCTGTTACCTCAATAGCGGCTTCGATCTCTGTCTCGGGCTCGGGTTCCGGCACGGCTTCAACCATGACTTCGGGCTCGGGACGCTTAACGTGCTTGGGACGCACGGCCTTGAGGTCCTTCTCACCGCGCTTTTTCTTTTTGTAGGACTGCTTGGCGCCCTTGGCAGCCTTGGGCTTGTCCTCGCCCTTGGCAAGGGCGGCATCCCAGGCCTCGTTGGCGATGACCGTGGCATACAGGCGGCCGCCTTTAAAGACGGTCAGCTTAATGCAGTCGTCGAGTTCCTCGAGCAACTCGCGCGTGGACTCGAAGCCCAGGTCATAAGCGGTCATGTCGCCAGCGGCGAGCGCCTCCTCGACCTGCGTCATAAACGTTTGCTTGCCACATCCAATCGCATCGCGCAGCAGGCGATACAGATAGATGTGGTTGCCCAGCGAAAGCGTGGGCCTAATTATTGTCTTGCTCATGGCAAATCTCCTCTTTACACATGTAAAGCATCTTACCATCGCATGGCGTTCGCCATGGCGGCGCCCAAGGCAAACGGGCGCGAACCGCTTTCGATTCGCGCCCGTTGTACAGGTCGGTTATCTATGAGAGGCAAACGTGCTTAGTTGCCCGATGCCGTGCCTTGGCTCGAGTTGTCAGATGCCGTGCCGGAAGCGGTTCCGCTCGAGCTGTTGGTGTTGTTACTGTCTGCCGTGCCCGTTCCCGACGTGGTGTCGCTCGTCTGGCCTCCCGTGTTCGGCTGTGAACCGTCAGTCGTTTGGCTTGAGTCGGTCGTGCCGGACGGCGTGCCACTGTTGGCCATAGAGGAATCGGTGCCCTGCGATTGGTTTTGGGTGTTCGAGGACGAATTGGCAGAGGTAGGACTGTCTTGCGTGTCGTCCGTCTGTGCCTGCTGATCCTGCGGCTGAGTGTTGCCATTTGCATCGCTCTCGGTCGTGCGCGACGACAGGATTGGCTCGGGACGCTCGCCCAGACCCTCACCGGCAGTGGTGATAAGGATGGCGCCGGCGCAGGCGATGACCGCGACGATGGCGATGGCGATCGAGAAGACGATGACCTTCTTTTGTGTCTGGCTGCGCTCTGCCGCCGCCTTGGCGCGCAGGCTGTTGGGGGCGACGCGCGCCGTGGTCGCGCGTCCCGCAACCTGGCGCATCTCCTGCGTGGTCGCGGCGCCACCTAGGTGCTCCTCGACATCGGGCTCAACGGGCTCGTAGGCGCCGGCAGGGTAGTCGACAGCGGCATGCGTGCCCTTGATTGCTTCGGCGCTGGCGGAGATAAAGTGGCGATAGACCTGCGAGGACACAACAGTGATGACTGAGCTCACAGCGGCACCAATCACCGAGCCGGCAATGCCGATCTTTGAAGCAAGCGCCACGCTCGTGGCGGCAGCTGCGGCGCCGGCGATGATCTGGGGAATGGAAATGTCGTCGAACAGGCCCTTTTTGGGCGCGATGGCCATGGTCTGTCCAATGGAATGGTTCTCGTGTACGCCGTTGTTGAGCGATGCCGGCGTCATGACGCGCGTGCGCGGCGCGTCGGTGTACTTGGTTGTCATACGGGGTCCTCCCGGTGTAAATCTGCTTCGTTTCGTGTAGCCATCAGGGTACCCACCAGATGTGAATCGTACGTGACATTTAACAGATACCATCAACTCATCAATTGCTCACCAAGTTGGTGGGATGCGGTTCCACCCGGCGGTTGAACTACAATAGGGCTTGCTAATTGTGTTGAATAGCGTTTACGCACGGGAGCATTCTTATGAATCTTCACCTTTCTCAGTCTGATGGCTTTTTGCGTGTGGCGGCGGCGTCGCCGCGGATTCGCGTGGCCGATGTCGAGGGCAATGCCGAGGTTGCGCTGGCGGCTGTTCGCGATGCTGCCGGGCGTGGCGTTCGCGCGCTGGTACTGCCCGAGCTTAACCTGACCGGCTATACCGCGGCCGATCTGTTCCATAACCGCACGCTGCTGCATGCCTGCGAAGCAGCGCTGGTGCACATCCTCGATGAAACCCGTGAGCTGCCGATCGTCTTTACCGTTGGCTTGCCCGTTGCGGTGGCTGAAAACATCTACAACTGCGCCGCCGTGTGCTGTGCGGGTGAGCTTTTGGGTCTTACGGCTAAGAAGTATCTGCCCAACTATGGCGAGTTCTATGAGCGTCGCTGGTTTGCTCCGTCGCCTGCGGATCCCGTGTGGGTTGAATTTGCCGGTCAGGGTCCGGTTCCGCTGGGTTCGGGGCTTGTCTACCGCTGCTGTGATGAGGGTGCCGAGGATATGGTGCTGGGCGTTGAGGTTTGCGAGGACCTGTGGGTACCGGCGCCGCCTTCGACCGAGATGGCGCTTGCCGGTGCGACGGTGATCCTCAATCCGTCGGCTTCGGACGAGATTATCGGTAAGGCAGATTACCGCCGCAGCCTTATCTCCAATCAGAGCGCACGCCTGTACTGCGCCTATGCCTACGCGGACGCGAGCGAGGGCGAGTCCACGACCGACATGGTCTTTGCGGGCGAGAACCTTATCTACGAAAATGGCTCCAAGCTCGCCGCCACCAAACTGCTTACCTGCGATATGGCCATCGCCGACGTTGACCTTGACCGCCTGGTTGCCGAGCGCCGTCGCTCGACGACGTGGGCGCGCACCGACGATGCGCCGGAGGCCACGACCGTCGAGTTCTCGTTTGAGGGCTCGCTCGCCGAAGAGCCTGTCCTGCGCGATGCGCTCGACATCGACCGTGTCTTCCCCCGCGCGCCCTTCGTGCCTGCCGACCATGGTGACCTGGCTGAGCGTTGCGAGACTATCCTCGACCTGCAGACCGCCGGCCTCAAGACCCGCCTTGCCCATACGGGCACCAAGGCGGCCGTCATCGGCCTTTCGGGCGGCCTCGATTCCACGCTGGCGCTCCTCGTGACCGTGCGTGCGTTCGACGCCTTGGGCCTGCCGCGCACCGGTATCACGGCCGTGTCCATGCCCGGCTTTGGCACGACGCACCGCACCAAGTCCAATGCCGAGTCGCTCGCTCGCGACCTAGGCGTGAGCTTTCGCGAGGTCTCGATCCATGCTGCCGTGGAGCAGCACTTTAAGGATATCGAGCATGATCCGACCGTGCAGGACGTGACCTACGAGAACAGCCAGGCGCGCGAGCGTACGCAGATTCTGATGGATTTGGCCAACCAGGCTGGCGGTTTTGTCATTGGCACGGGCGACCTGTCGGAGCTGGCGCTCGGCTGGGCTACCTATAACGGCGATCACATGAGCATGTACGCCGTCAACGCGAGCGTGCCCAAGACGCTTGTGCGCCATCTGGTGCGCTATGCGGCTGATGTCTTTGGCGGGCGTATCGCCGAGGTCTTGCTCGACATCCTCGATACGCCGGTGTCCCCCGAGCTTCTGCCGCCCACGGGCGACGGCGAGATTGCACAGAAGACTGAGGATTTGGTGGGCCCGTACGAGTTGCACGACTACTTCCTCTACTACCTGCTGCGTTTTGGCTTTGAGCCGGGCAAGATCTACCGCATGGCGCTCAAGAGCTTTGAGGGCGTCTACGACGCCAAGACCGTTCACACGTGGTTGCGTACGTTCTACCGTCGCTTCTTTGCCCAGCAGTTTAAGCGCAGCTGCCTGCCCGATGGTCCCAAGGTGGGCTCGGTGACACTCAGCCCGCGCGGTGATTGGCGTATGCCGAGTGACGCCAGCTCGCATCTGTGGCTTGCGCAGATCGACGCGCTCAATGCAATTGACTAAGGTTGGCTAAATTGAACCAATACGGGGGTTGCAAGCGTTACACTTTTGCAATCTGATGGCCCGTATCGCGCGGCGCTCTTGTCGGAGCGCCGCGTTTTTCATATCGAAAGGTGGCACCATGCAGGCATCGCAGCGTCTCGACCGCTTTGGCGCGGAGGTCTTCGCCTCGCTCAACAACAAGCTTCTCGCGCTGAAGGCTCAGGGCAAGACCATTTACAACATGAGCGTGGGCACGCCCGACTTTAAGCCGTACGACCACGTGGTCGAGGCGCTCACGCAGGCGGCCCAAGATCCCGAGATGTGGAAGTACGCCCTGCGCGACCTGCCTGAGCTTAAGCAAGCCGTGCGCGATTACTACGAGCGTCGCTTTGGCGTTTCGGGCATTACGCCGTCCATGGTGCAGTCGTGCAACGGCACACAGGAGGGCGTGGGTCATTTGGGCCTGGCTCTGCTCGATCCGGGTGACACCATTCTAGTTCCCGATCCGTGCTACCCGGTCTTTGAGGCGGGTGCGAAGATTGCCGATGCCAAGCTCGAGTACTATCCGCTGGTTGCCGAGCACAATTACCTGCCCTATGTGGCGGGCATCGATCCCGAGGTGGCCGATCGCGCCAAGTACATGATCGTTTCGTTGCCCGCGAACCCGGTGGGCTCGGTGGGCACGCCCGAGATCTACGAGGAGATCATCGCTTTTGCACGCGAGCACGACCTGCTCATCGTTCACGACAACGCATACTCCGACATCGTGTTTGACGGCGAGCCCGGCGGCAGCTTCTTGCAGTATCCCGGTGCGCTCGAGGTGGGCGTCGAGTTCTTCTCGCTTTCCAAGTCGTTTAACGTCACCGGTGCCCGTATCGGCTTTTTGGTCGGCCGAGAGGACGTGGTCTCTGCCTTTGCCAAGCTGCGCAGCCAGATTGACTTTGGCATGTTCTTCCCGATCCAGAAGGCCGCCATCGCCTGCCTGAAAGGTCCGCGCGATGAAGTCGAGGCGCAGCGTCTGAAGTACCAGGAGCGCCGCGACGCCCTGTGCGACGGTCTTGAGGGCCTGGGCTGGGAGCGTCCCAACGCGCATGGCTCTATGTTTGTGTGGGCCAAGCTTCCCGGTGGTCGCACCGATTCCATGGCGTTTTGCGAGGAGCTCATGGAGAAGGCCGGCGTTGTGGTGACGCCGGGCGCGAGCTTTGGTCCTTCGGGCGAGGGGCACGTGCGCATGGCGCTGGTTCTGCCACCCGATCAGATTGCTTTGGCTGTCGAGGCCATTCGCGAGGCGGGCCTGTATTAGAAAGCTATTTCGCCTCGTCAATAGCTCGAAACCGATTTCGTGCAGTTATTTTACGAATCCTGCAAACAATTTCGGTAAACGGTCGATTTTTGGCTGCGAATAGGAGCATAATCAAAGTCCCGATTGGATGTATTGGGATTACGGCAAGCCGCTCGGGTCGTTCCCGGGCGGCTTGTTTGTGGAGTGAGATGGGAGTTTCTAATGGTTAACGAGAAGAAGGTCGCTATTGTCGGCTGCGGTTTCGTCGGTTCGTCTTCGGCGTTCGCGCTGATGCAGAGTGGTCTGTTCTCCGAGATGGTCCTCATCGACGTGGACAAGAACCGCGCCGAGGGTGAGGCCCTGGATATCGCGCACGGCATGACGTTTGCCGAGCCGATGAAGATCTATGCCGGCGATTATTCCGATGTCGCCGACGCCGCCATGATCGTCGTCACCGCTGGCGCTGCCCAGAAGCCCGGTGAGACCCGCCTGGACCTGGTCAACAAGAACGTCAATATCTTTAAGTCCATTATCCCCGAGATTAAGAAGTCTGGCTTTGACGGTATTCTGCTCATCGTCTCCAACCCGGTCGATGTTCTGACCTATGCCGCCATCAAGATGTCCGGCCTGCCCGAGGGCCATGTCATCGGCTCCGGCACCGTGCTCGACACCGGTCGCCTGCAGCAGATGCTTGGTGCCCACGTCGAGGTTGACCCGCGCGACGTTCAGGCCTACGTCATGGGTGAGCACGGCGACTCCGAGTTTGTCGCTTGGTCCAGCGCTCAGGTTGCCGGCGTTCCGCTGAACACCTTCTGCGAGCTTCACGGCCACCTGGAGCATGAGACCGCCGAGAAGCGCATCGCCGAGGACGTCAAGAACTCCGCCTACACCATCATCGAGAAGAAGCACGCTACCTACTATGGCGTTGCCATGGCCGTCAAGCGCATCTGCACTGCCGTCATGCGCGATGAGCAGACCGTTCTGCCTGTCTCCTCGCTCATGGTGGGCGAGTATGGCCTGTCCGATCTGGCCATCTCCATGCCGACCGTCGTTGGCCGCGATGGCGTTGTCTGCCGCGTCCCCGTGCCGCTGAACGATGACGAGCAGCATGAGCTCACCGCCTCCGCCAAGGCCCTCAAGGACATCATCGACAGCGTCGACTTCTCCTGCTAAATCAAGCTCTTTTGGGCAACAGGCTACAATGAAAGGCGTCCGGGCCACACGGTCCGGGCGCCTTTTTGGTGCGAGGGGGTCAGGTTACTTTGCACCACCCCAATGCACCATAGTTGATGGGAGGGCCATGTCGGATTCGCCTAATTTTTTGACCTATGCTCAGACGGCGTTTGATCCGTTTGAGGAACGGCCGTTCTGCGCGGTGGACAGCCTGGTCTTTGCGTAGTTGTCCTATTTGCGTTTGCCGGGTGATATGGCGGAGCTGACGAACTGGCAGGGCCTAGACGTACGCGAGCTGCTGCGTGCTGAGTGCTATCGGGACATGATTGACGACTTGTGGGATCCAGAGGGGAGCAGGGCCTTGTTGGAGGCCGTGGCGGCAAGCCCTCGCTACCGTGGCGTGAACGTTTGCGGCTATCGTGCCGTGAGCGATGTGGTGGCGACAGAGCAGTTTGCAGCCATGGCGTTCCGGTTTCCGGCGGGGTTTAGTTATCTTTCCTTCCGGGGGACCGACAGCACGATTGTGGGCTGGAAAGAGGACTTTAACATGGCGTTCCGGTGTCCTGTGCCGGCCCAGGAATCCGCGGCGCGTTATGTGGACGAGGCGGCGGATGCGATCGACGGGCCGCTTTTGTGCGGAGGTCATTCCAAGGGTGGAAACCTTGCGGTGTACGGTGCGGCGATGTGCTCCGATGTCGCCCGTGAGCGAATCGAACGGGCGTATTCCCATGATGGTCCAGGGTTCGTCGAGGAGTTTCTGAACGGCAACGCCTTTGCCGATCTTTCCGGTCGAATCGACAAGACGCTACCTCGGTCGTCGATCTTCGGCATGATGTTCGAGACACAAGAGGACTATGCCATCGTTGAGAGCACCGAGTTCAGCCTGCTGCAGCACAATCCCTTTAGCTGGGTGGTTGATGGTTGCGACTTCGTATACTGTGAGCGCCTGTCCGCCGGTGCTCGATACGTTGATGGCTCCATTCGCGAGATGCTGCTTACAGTGTCGCCTAGCGAGCGCGAGCGTTTTGTAGATGCGTTGTTCTCCGTGTTTGAGGCTACGGACGCCGAACGGTTTGCGGATATCGCAGGAAATCTGCGTGAGAGTCTGCCCGTGATGCTCCAGGCTGCGCAAGGCTTTGACAAAGATACGCGACGCTTTATCTCGCAGACCATCGTGGCGATCCTTAAATGCGCACTGTTGCCCAAACGACCCCAGATCGACGTGCCCGCTGCCGGCAAGAGTTTGGCAGAACAGCTCGAGGCTTGGCAGTCCGAGCTCCTGCGCTAACCATTGGCGCAAAGCAACCTGTCCCCGATGCATCAATCTTCGATGCGCCTGGGGCGGGCTCGACCGCTATACTGGTTCGTGCCGAAATCGATCTAGAACGGAATGCCGTATATGAAAATCAATCACGCGATTCTGCATATCCTGGACTTTGACTCTGCCGTCAACGTCATGAGCCAGCGCGAGTTGGATATCGAAAGCCGTACCGTGCGCAACTTCGTGACCACGCATCTGCGCCGCGCACGCACCTCGGCCGACAATAAACGCGCCACGTTTGCCGAGAACTCTGCGTTTGGCGGCGAGCTCAAGGGCTATTTCTTTGGCGAGCGCGAATTCGTGGACCTGTCGCAGCAGATTGCGGAGTTCATCTCTTCCGAACTCACCAAGGCCGAGAAAGCCGAGTCCACCGACGTGCTTGTGGCGGACTTTGACGACGATGAGGATGCCCGCTGGTTTGCCGTGATGCTGCTGGGCTCCAAGCAGGCTTTTATGCACGAAGTGGGCCGCGAGGAGGGGGAGGTGCGCAACGACATCGCGCGCCACTACGCCATTCTGCCGAACCCCTCGCAAAAGGTGCCGAGCTATGCCATCGTGCGCGCGAGCACCATGGAGATCGGCTACGTGGACAAGAAGCGCAAGATTGCCGGCGAGGACCGTATGCTTATCCCCGATGGCCTGCTTCAGTGCGACATGGGCGTATCGGGCAAGGAGGTCATCGACACCGTCACGCGTGTGGTCGAGGAAGTCGCCGAGGAGCACGGCGCCAACACGGCCGTAGCGCTCGCAAAGGTTAAGGCCGCCGTTGCCGAGAAGGTTGAGGATGACGAGGAGCTACCGCCTTGGGATATCGTCGATGAGGTCTTTGAGGACGAACCGGTTATCAAGGAGAGCGTGCGCGCGGCACTGACCGAGGAGAAGGTGCCTGAGCGTGTGCCCGTGGAGCGCAAGCAGGTCGAACGCGCGGCGGTGCGCAACCACAAGATCCGTACCGACACGGGCATCGAGATCAGCTTCCCGGCAGAGATGGGTTCGAATTCCGAGTACATTGAGTTCGTCAACGAGCCCAACGGCCTCATCTCCATCGAGCTCAAAAACATCGGCAGCATCGAGAATCGATAAGTTGTGTTACGCCTACAGCGGGAAAGCAAAGGCCGGAGCCCTGGATGGGGTTTCGGCCTTTTTTGTTTTCGGCTTGGTTGCTGACATTGCGCCGCAGGTTGGGCATACGTCAGCGAAAACGCGGTTTGTCAAAACCGCGTAACTATTAAAGTTGACGTAAGCCCTCTTCCAGGCCGGTCTTGCTGTTGGTCTTCTCGTCGCGCATCTTGATGACGCGGGCGGGGACACCGGCCACGACGGCGCCGGCGGGGACGTCCTCGACGCACACGGCGCCGGCGGCAACGACAGCGCCCTTGCCTACGTGCACGCCCTCCAGGACCACGGCGTTGGCGCCGATCATGACATCGTCCTCGATGATGACGGGCGTGGCGCTGGCGGGCTCCACAACGCCTGCCAGCACGGTGCCGGCGCCGATGTGGCAGTTCTTGCCCACGGTGGCGCGGCCGCCCAGCACGGCGCCCATATCAATCATGGAGCCTTCGCCAATGACGGAGCCGATGTTGATGATGGCGCCCATCATGATGACGGCGCGATCGCCGATCTCGACGCGGTCACGGATGATCGCGCCCGGCTCGATGCGGGCGTTGATGCCCTTAAGGTCGAGCATGGGCACGGCGGAGTTGCGGCAATCGTTCTCCACGTCGTAGTAATCGATGGAATCGGCGTTGGCGTCCAGGATGGCCTTAAGCTCATCCCAGTCGCCAAAGACGGTCTTGCCTCGACGGCCGCCGTAGACATGTGCGTCGCCCCAGGCAACCTTCATGCCGGGCTTCTCGCGCACGTACAGCTTGACAGGTGTCTTTTTGGGCGCGGTGGCGATGTAGTTGATAATCTCCTGGGCATCCATCTCGGCTGCGTTACTCATATGCTGTTTCTCCTTTTCGTGGATACGGTTGATACCTGGTTAGGCAAACATGACCTGGTCGAAGGTGTAGAAGCCGGGGTCGCGGGTGACGAGCTTCTGCGCGGCTGCCAGGGCGCCGTTGACGAAGATCTGACGGCTCGTGGCGCGGTGGGTGAGCGTGACCTCCTCGTCCTGGCCAAAGAAACTCACTTCGTGGACGCCGGCGACAGTGCCACCGCGCAGCGAGTGCATGCCGATCTCCTTGGGATCGCGCGCGCCGCACATGCCCTCGCGTCCGTAGACGGGGTGGTAGCCTGTCTCGGGCTCGGCCTCGACTACGGCGTCGAGCAGCAGCTTGGCGGTACCGCTGGGGGCGTCGACCTTTTGGTTATGGTGCGTCTCGACGATTTCGCAGTCAAAGCCGGGCAACTCGCGCGTGGCCTGGGCCACTAGATGACGCAGGGCTGCGATGCCGATGGAGTAATTGCCCGAGTGCATAACGCGGGTGTTCTGGCCCAGCTCACGCAGACGGTCCATCTGCTCGGGGGTGTAGCCTGTGGTGCCTGAGACCAACGCCGCGCCCGTGCGCTCGACATAGGCGACGACGGCGTCGAAGGTCGCGACGTTCGAGAAGTCGATGATGACGTCGGCAGCCGGTGCGTTCTCGAGCTCGCTCAAATCGAAGCCAATCTGGGCCACGATATCAAAAACGGGCTGCCCGGCGGCGTCGACAATGCCTTCGGCGGTAGTGCGGATGAGCGAGCCCATGCGGCCCGTTCCCATAATGACGGTCTTAATCAAGTAGACCAGCTCCCTTCAGAGCATCGGTAAGTGCGGCTCGCGTGTCGTCTGCCATGGGGCACAGCGGCATACGGTAGTTTGCCTCGATCATGCCCATCTGGGCGAGCGCTTCCTTGACGGGGATGGGGTTGACCTCGCTAAAGAGGGCGTTGATGAGCGGCTGGCCGGCAATCTGGATATCGCGGGCGCGCGCTACGTCGCCGTCCAGATAAGCGCGGCACATGTCGTGTACAAGCTGCGGCTGCACGTCGGCCCACACGCTGATGGTGCCCGAAGCGCCCAGGCTCATGAGCGGCACTGTGAGTGCATCCTCGCCCGAGTACATGCGGAAATCGTCGGACAGCAGGTGGGCGATCTTGGCCGCGTAGGCGACGTTGCCCGAGGCCTCCTTGATGCCCATGATGTTGGGGTGCGCGGCTAGGCGCTCTACGTTGCGCTCGCTGATACCGCAGCCGCAGCGGCCGGGGATGTTGTACAGGATGCAGGGGATGTCAACGGCATCGGCGACGGTCTTAAAGTGCTGATAGATACCCTCTTCGTTGGACTTGTTGTAGTAGGGGGTAATGAGCAGCAGGCCGTCGGCTCCCAAGCCCTGGTAAGTAAGCGACTTGGTGAGCATGGTCTGCGTGGAGTTGGAGCCTGAGCCGGCGATGACGGGGACGCGTCCTGCAACATGCTTGACCACGGCGGCGACGACGGAGTTGTCCTCGTCATCGGTCATCGTGGCGCTCTCGCCGGTGGTGCCCAGGGTGAGAATGGCGTCGGTGCCATTTTGCAAGTGGAAATCGATAAGGTGCTCGAGCGCGTCAAAGTCGACACTGCCGTCCTTTTTAAACGGCGTAACCAGGGCGACGATTGAGCCCTCGAGATTGCGGATGTCCATGTTCTTCTCCTTCGCCTCCGCGATCTGGATGCGTTTGTTCCATTGGGCGGCGACTGCCAGGCGCTCGTCTTGGGCGCGACGGCGGGCGCTTTCGGCGCGCGACTTGGCCAGCAGCTCTCGGCCGCACGGCAGCACGTCGAGCGTGGAAAAGTAATCGCCCGGGCGCTCGGCGCGGCGGATGAGGTCGGCCGCGCCATCGGGGCGCAGCAGGACCTCGGCGGAGCGCAGGCGGCCGTTGTAGTTGTAGCCCATAGAGTGGCCATGCGCGCCGGTGTCGTGAATCACGAGCAGGTCGCCCATGTCGATATGCGGAAGCTCGCGGTCGATGGCGAACTTGTCATTGTTCTCGCACAGATTGCCCGTGATGTCGTACGTGTTCGTGACGGTGGCTGCGGTTTTATCGGGACCGTCCGGCTGACCCATCACCGTGATGTGGTGGTAAGCGCCATACATGGCGGGACGAATGAGGTCGACGGCACTGGCGTCCACGCCGATATAGTCCTTGTAGATCTGCTTCTCGTGGATGGCCTTGGTGACCAGGCACCCATAGGGACCCATCATAAAGCGGCCCATCTCGGTGCAGATCGCCACATCGCCCATGCCAGCGGGAACCAGAACCTCGTCGTATGCCGCGTGCACTCCCTCGCCGATGGCGTGAATATCGTTGGCCTGCTGCTCGGGCAGATAGGGGATACCGACGCCGCCGGACAGATTGATAAAGGCGACATGTGCGCCGGTCTCGCGCTCCAGGCGCACGGCAAGTTTAAAGAGGATGCGTGCGAGCTTGGGATAGTAGTCGTTAGTGACGGTGTTACTGGCAAGGAAGGCATGGATGCCAAAATTCTCGGCGCCCTTGGCCTTGAGCATGCGGAAGGCCTCAAAGAGCTGCTCGGTGGTCATGCCATATTTGGAGTCGCCCGGGTTGTCCATGATGCCGTTGGAGAGCTGGAACAGACCGCCTGGATTAAAGCGGCAGCTGACCGTCTTGGGGATGGGCCCCGCAACACGCTCAAAGAACTCGATGTGGCTGATGTCGTCAAAGTTGACGATGGCACCCAGCTTGTTGGCGAGCTCAAAGTCGGCAGCCGGCGTGTCGTTGGAAGAGAACATGATGTCGTGTCCCGTGATGCCCAGCGAGCGGGCGATCATGAGCTCGGTATAGCTCGAGCAATCGCAGCCGCAGCCGTATTCGTTGAGAATGGAGATGAGCGCCGGGTTGGGGTTGGCCTTGACGGCAAAGTATTCCTTAAAGCCCGGGTTCCATGCAAAGGCGTCGCGCACTTCTTGCATGTTGCGGCGGATGCCCGCCTCGTCGTATAGATGAAACGGCGTGGGGAACTGCTCGACGATATGCTCGAGTGTCTCCTTGTCCACAAACGGCTGCTTGGCCGCATATGCCTCGTTGGGGGTCAATGCCATGTCCCGTAAACCTCGCTATCCAGACGGCGCCATCTGCGCATCGAATCCGCATAGCGTGGACCCAATGTCCGGATAGCGCTCCCGCATTGCTGCAGACAGTCCTGTGGGTGTTTCCCACAGGCCCACCAGGTTGTTCGTGCCCGAAAAACCCAGTTCGGCGGGTTTCGCCTCCCCACGGGGTCAAAGCCTGCCGGCTCGCCCGCGGCTCTTCGTGCCCGCGCCTCTATCAAGTGGTAAAGACCCTATCACGTTGCACTTTACCAAACAAGAGTATTCGTATATAACGTTTAAAAAATGCAGCAATATGCTGGAAACATGTGTGCCACAATCCTGTATCACAATAAGTTGCAACAGATGTGCCTCACGAAGGGATTCTCTATGACCGAGCTCCAAGAACTCCGTCGCTATCGCCGCGATCTCCATCGCATTCCGGAGCTCGATTTCGATCTTCCGCAGACTATCGTCTATATCGAGGGCGTGTTGGCGCCGCTCGCTTGCGAGGTGACCCATCCGTGTCCCAGCTGCGTCTGCGCTTTCTTCGACGCTGGCGTTGGTGCCGCGCGTGCCACGGCGATTCGCGCCGATATGGATGCGCTGCCCATCGCGGAGGCGACGGGAGCGGCCTTTGCCTCGATCCATCCCGGCAAGATGCACGCTTGCGGACATGACGGACACATGGCCATGGCACTTGCCGCCGCGACGTATGTCGACCGTACGATTCGCGAGCAGCCGGGCGCCATTAGGCGCAACGTTCTCTTTGTGTTCCAGCCGGCCGAGGAAACGACCGGTGGTGCCAAGACGGTATGCGAGAGCGGTGTGTTCGAGCGCTATGGGGCTGACCGCATTTTTGGCTTCCATGTGTGGCCCGATCTGCCTGCCTGCACGTTGGCGAGTTGTTCCGGTCCGCTGCTGGCGCGTTCGAGTGAGACACACATTCATATTCACGGGACGAGCATCCATATCGCTAAGACCTATGGCGTTCCGGTCGAGGAGTCGCACGATGCGGCGCTGGCGGCTGCCAAGTTCTTGGTTGCCGAGCGCGAACTGATGGACGAGCTGGGCACCGACGAGCCCTGTATCGGTAAGTTTGGTCTGCTGCAGGCCGGTACGGTTTGCAACGCGGTGGCGGGGGAGGCCCATGTGGCCGGAAGCCTGCGTGTGTTTACGGACGACATGTTCGACCGGGCGCGCGAAGGCGTGCGCCGCGTGCTGGACGATGCCTGTGCCGCAACGGGCTGCACGTATGATCTCGACTTTGCCGAGGGCTATCCGCCGGTCGACAACGACCCCGAGCTATTTGCCAATGTCGCGCCTGCCTTGCCCGAGCTACAGCTCGTGGATGAGCCGCTGCTGATCGCCGAGGATTTCGCGTTCTATCAACGCTATCTGCCGGGCGTGTTTTTCCTGCTGGGCACGGGTATGCCAGAGGACCAAGACAACCCGAGTGATTCGGATGGCTGCCCCGCCTATGCCACAAGCGCTCTGCATACCGATAGCATGCTCTTTGACGAGGAAATCCTACTCAAAGGCCTCGATGTCTACAAACGATTGCTTTTGCTTGACTAAGGCGCAAAGGACTATTTGTTCTAGAAAACACGAACAAACGTACGATATAATAGAGATGTAAGTCTATAGAAACGTTTGACGTCACTAACGTAAGGCGATACTATGATTGCATCGTATAAAGATGAGGATACCGAACGCTTTGCCATGGGTGTGCGGGTCAGGAGGTTCGTGCCCTTTGAGCGTGTTGCGTTGAGGAAGATTCGCCAACTGCAGGTTTGTGCTTCGCTTGATGATCTTCGCGTTCCACCGGGCAACCGCCTGGAAGCTTTGAAGGGCGATCGTGCCGGTCAATATAGCATCCGTGTTAACGAGCGCTATCGGGTCTGTTTTGAGTGGAGACAGGAGATGGCTTGGAATGTCGAAATCGTCGATTATCACAAGTGATGAGACTTCGGCCGATTTGCTGTCGCCGGTGACTCCTGGTGAGCTTCTCAAAGAGGAGTTTCTTGTTCCCATGGGCATTTCTCAATATCGCCTTGCGAAAGAGACTGGGATTCCGGCTCAGCGTATCGGGCAGATTGTCTTGGGAAAACGTCGCGTGACGGCCGACACCGACCTCCGTCTTTGCCGTTATTTTGGCCTGACGGATGGTTATTGGCTGCGCGCTCAGGTGGCGTTTGACCTTGAGGCCGAGAAAAGGCGGATCGAACCGGAACTCGACAAGATCGTTCCTGTTCAGCAGGCTATCGCACTGTAGTGCTCAAAGATGATGGGGGTGGCGCGGCGATGAGGCGACGCCGACAGTCTGCCGTATATAGTCCGGGTGGATGCGGGTGCGGTTTGCTGCTGCTTCCGGTCATCGCTGTGGGCATTGGCGTGATGTTTGTGCTTGCTGGGCTGGCTACGGCGGCACTCGTACTGTTTATCACTGCTATCGGCGTGACGATTTGGCTTTATCGCAGTCGTGAGCAGCGCCGCGCCGACGGTAAGACCAATGTAGGATGGATTGCCTTTTTGGTCATCGCCTACCTGCTGAGCATCAGCTATTTGGCCTTCTTTATTCTGTTGCTTGTGAGCACCTTTACCGGGGAATCCGTCACGGTGGGTTGATGCACTGCCAGCAGACGGTTGCGCAAAGTGCGTTTGCTCGGCGTTTGGATAACTGCATTGGCCGTTTACCGCAGCCTTAGCTCTCAGCTAATGAATTCAAGTTTAATCCTTCCTACGATGTGCTGTGTGCCGGCACGGTAGCCGGATCGTAGGAAGGATGCATGATGAAAAAGCTTGAAAACGAAGTGCTGCTGAGCCGTCGCGCTGCACTGGGCGCATTCGCCACCGTCGCCTTGGGGACTGCCGGTTTTCTTACCGGTTGTGGTAGCGATAAGGCGACCGTCACCGAGGACGCTGGCGATGGCGACAAGAAGGAAGAGGCGAAGAAGGAAGAGCAGTCTACGACTGACCTGGCGGTTGGTGCGACGGTGACCACGGCTGCCGGTCTTTCCGTCGTTGTCGATTCCGTCCAGCCCGGCCTCACAAATTATGACGGTTCGACCATGACGGGCATTCACGTCACGTACGTCAACAATGGTGATGAGGGCGCAGATTACAACATCTACGACTGGAAGGGCGAGGACGCCAACGGCGCTCAGCAGAATCAGGGTTACTACAGCGAGGGCTCCGATGAACTGCAGTCTGGTACCCTTGCCGCTGGTGGCTCCGTGGCGGGCAATATCTACTTTGATGGCGATATCAAGAAGGCACTGTATTTTGCCAACATGTTTGATAAGTCTGCCACTGCAAGCTGGGTGTTGGCCTAGCATGTCGCTACCGTTGCGCCGTATGGGAGGTGAAGTCGTATGCCCGATAAAAAGCTGACTGACGAGTTACTCAATGAGCTTCTCGACGCGCCAAACATCGATGGCTATATCAAAGAACACGACTTTGCCACCCCGTCGCTTTCGAACTACCTGAAGCAGCTACTGCAGGAAAAGGGCTTGGAGCGCTCGCGCGTGGTTCGTATGGCCGATCTCAATGAGACCTTTGGCTATCAGATCTTTACCGGTGCGCGTCATCCGAGTCGTAATAAGGTGCTGCAGATTGCCTTTGCGATGGCGCTGACGCTCAAAGAGACCAACCGTGCGCTGACGGCTGCCGGGGTAAGCGTCCTTAACTGCAAGGACCGCCGCGATGCGATTATCATCTTTTGCATCGATCGCGGGTGCAGCCTCCAAAAGGTCAACGAGGAGCTGTATCGCTTTGGCGAGGAGACGGTGAGTTAGCGGCTGATATCTGAGCCGGCGGAGTTGTCGAACAACGATGCAAACGAACGGGGCGCGGATGCCATGGGGTGTCTGCGCCCTGCGCTATGATGGAGGCTATGGATACTCAGACCCCAACATATTCCGATGACGAGCTGACCACAGCGCTTGCCGAGCACCTGGCGTCGCTCGATCGCGACGACAGCTATCGCGTGGAGCGTGTACTTAAGCGCTCGTCCGTTGAAACAACCGAGCTTGTGTACTTTGAAGGAACCGGCGGTGGTTCGCTCGGCCCCTTTGTCCGCAAAGGCATCGATGCTTCGGCTCAAATCGGCGGGGCATACGAGCGTCTGTTTGCCGCCCAGCGGGCAGGCAGGCGTTTTGAGCACCTGCCCAGAATCGTCGATTGTCGTCGTGTGGGCGACGAGCTCAACGTGGTTATGGAATACATCGAAGGGGAGACGCTCGGGGCGCTGGTGGACCGTCTGGGAGCCACCCCCGATTATGCGCACGAGTTGTATCCTGCCCTATGCGATGCCGTGGGCGAGCTCCACGCCGGTTTTGCAATGGCGGGGGAGACGTCGGCGCCGGTGATCCATCGCGACCTCAAGCCGTCGAATATCATCGTGACAGGTGCCAACTATACGCCTGATGACGGCCTGACGTTTTCATCGCTGGTGATTATCGACTTGGGGATCGCGCGCGTATGGCGCGATGGCGCCGATGCCGATACCGTCAAGTTTGGGACACGGCCCTATGCGCCGCCCGAGCAGTATGGGTTTGGGCAGACGAGCGTGCGCAGCGACGTCTACGCACTTGGAGCCCTGTTGTTCTTCTGCTTGACGGGAGTCGACCCTAAACCAGGGCTCGACATACGCGAGCAATGCGAGGCACGCGGCATTCCCACTCCACTTGCCGATGCCGTCTGCATGTCGATGGCGCTCGACCCGGCCAAGCGTTTTGCGAGCGCGGAAGCGTTGGGACGGGCGACGCGCGCGGCATACGATCTAAGTCGCCCCGTGCGGCCTCCTGCGCCTGTGCTTGTCCGTACTCCGGCCTCGGAGACGGTGTTGACGCCCCAAGGGCTCCAGAACCCCACAGGGCTTCCTAGGCCTGCCGCCTCCACTGCATGCGGTCTGCTCTCTCGCGTTCCGGAGTCTCTGGGGCGCATTTGGAATACGCTCGTCTTCTTCTCGCTGCTTGTGTTCTTTGCCGGAAGTCACTTTGCCGTCTTTCACCCCACGGGAGCAAACCAAAGCTACCCGACGTGGCTTCTCATAATCGAGTATTTTTTCTTTGTCGATGGCCTTATGGTGCTTATGCATTTTGCACTGCTCGATAAGCGCCGTCTTCGTCGGCGATTCGCATTGCTCGACAGCTATCGCGGCAAGAAACTCGCGAAACTCTGGCTCAAGGCATTGGGTGTGCTGCTCCTATGCATGATCGTCATAGTCGCGGTTGCCAATGCGACCGGCGTTGTCGATACCTCCGCTACCTAAAAGAAAAAGGGCCCCATTGGGGCCCTTTGCAGTTGCACTTAGATGCGGTTCATCTGAGCGGCGACTTTGTTGTACCAGTCCTGCCACGTGGGCGGGCAGTACTTTTTGGCCGCTGCCGGGGTAAGGGTGGAGCCGTAGTTGGCGCCCAGATAGGCAACGTGAGCGGAGATGCCCTCGCTCCAGCTGCCAAAGCTGCGCCAACCGCCGCCACGTGCACTCCAGCCCCAGGCGTTGTAAGAATTGGCGCAATAAGCACCCTTGGTGCTCTCGATGCAGGCGATGGCGGGGGACCAACGGGGGTCGACACCGGTATTCCAAGCGGCGACGGCAAAGTTATAGCCCTGGCCTGCCATGGGGGAGCCGGCGAGATAATTGTCGATGCGGCTCGTCCACTCATTAATGAACGAATCGTAATCGGAGCTACCGGTATTGGCGTTGTTCACCGTGGTGTCGATGGTGGTGTTGGTGTTGGTGGCCTGGCTGCTGGAATTGCTGCCGCTTACGCCCTCGCCCGAGAGCTTTTCGGCGGCAGCGGCCTTATCGGCCTCAAGCTTGGCAAGCTCGGCGGCATTTTCCTGCTCGGCTTTTGCCTGTGCCTCGCTGCGGAGCTGCTGGGCCTGCGCCAGCGCATCCTCGGCGTTTTTCTGCTCCGCCTCAAGCTGAGACTTGGCCTGCTGGAGCTCGGCCTTGTTCTGCTCGAGTTCGGTTTGCATGTTATTGAGCTGTTCGATCTCGTCGACGCTCGAGCTCGTGATCTGGTTGGTGTATTTGCAGGTCGTGATGAACTCACCCAGGCTCTGCGCGTTGACCAGGAAGCTCACGATGGGATTGGTGCCCTTCTGATACTTGTACAGATCGCGCATGGCGGAGCTTGCCTTGGCCTGCTGCTCGGGAAGCTTGGCCTCGATTTCCTCGATGCTTGCCTCATTGGAGTCAATCTGCTTTTGCAGGTCATCGAGTTTGGTGCGGGCGTCGTTGTAGGCGCTCGTGGCGGCTTCGATCTTCTGCTGGGCTTCGGAAAGCTGGTCCTGCGTTGCCTGTGAGGCGGCATACGCCGCAACGGGGGAGAGCATCGGCGTGGCCGTCAGCGCAACGGCGAGCGCGGCGCTCGTGATGATACGAGCCGGCTTCGACGCAATGAGCGCTGCGGTGCGATGATTCGAATGCTGCATCCAGTCCCTCTGCAATCAATCGTAGGTTATGGTTCGAACGGTATTCTACTACTGCTTTCGACCTCAACTTGAACCTTAAAGGTCCCAAAGGGTCAAGTTGAACTTGAGGCTTTGGCTTTGACCTGCAGTTATGATGAATTGTTGAGAAACCATAGAGTTCAACTTTAACGTTACAGAGCCCTGTTTGAGAGGAGTTTTGGGCTGTAAAAGCCATCTCAACGTGGGGTTTTATAACTACAGCGTGCCCTTCTGGCGAGCCTGCTCAATCTCTTCGATGGCCTCGGCGGGGGTGAACGAACAGGTGCCGTCGCCGAGCTTGACTACCTGGATTTCGTCACCGGCGTTGACCTCTCCGCCCTTTAGTACCACGCCGAAAACGCCCTCGTGGGGAAAGATGCAGTCGCCGGCGAGATAGTAGATGGCACAACGGGTGTGGCAGACCTTGCCGATTTGGCTGATTTCGACGAGCACGTCGCTTCCAAGCTTGAGCTGTGTGCCCAAAGGGAGCGAGAGCAGGTTGATGCCCCGGGTTGTGAAGTTCTCCCCAAAGTCACCCTCGTGTACGTCGAGCCCGCGTGCCTGCGCCGTCTGGATGGACTCCGCGGCTAAAAAGGAAACCTGACGGTGCCAATGTCCGGCGTGCGCATCGGTGGCGAGGCCAAATTGCTCTATAACGGTGTCGCGTCCATCGGCGACGGGCGACTTGCGAGTGCCCTTGTGTACCGACGTGTTGATCGAGACGATGTGGGCGGGTCCGTTGTAGGCGTCGTTTGCCGTGCACAGGGGAGCGGTCGCTTTCGCACGTTTCGCCAGCTCGCGCCTCGCGGCATTGAGGATGGGATTATCGGTCGGATGGTCTTGGGGCACGTGCGCGCCTTTCGCTCGAGGATGTCAATACACTGAATCCTACAACAATGGTAGGTTCATTGCCCGTTGTCATACAACGGTGAGCGCCGTCTTCGTGCTGGCCTTCGTGCTGGACGATTACGTCGATTGCCATAGATACGGTGGAGCTTTGGGCGCCGGCGGCTTGGCACGCTAGAATAAATCAGTTGCGCAAAGACCGCCCGTTGTGTGGGCAGTTCATGATAGGAAGTTTCCATGGCATTGCAATTTACAGAGCGCGAGTTCATTCCCGTGCTGCTTGGTGGCGACATCAACGCCTATTCGGTGGCGCGCGCCTTCTACGAGGAGTACCAGGTCAAGAGTCTGGTCTTTGGCAAGTATCAGACGGGTCCCGCGTACCGCAGCCAGATTATCGACTACACGCCCAACGTGGATATCGACACCATGCCCGTGATGCTCAAAACCGTCAACGGCATTGCCCAAGCGCATGCCGACAAGACTATTGTCCTTGTGGGCTGCGGCGACAACTATGTCGCTCTCGTGGCTCAAGCCAAGGATGCTCATGAGCTGGCGGATAACATCGTCGCTCCCTACGCGCCCTACAGCATGCTCGAGCAGTGCCAGAAGAAGGAGATCTTCTACGAGCTGTGCGAGAAGCATGGCGTGCCCTATCCACACACGTTTACCTTTACCAAGGCGATGCTCAATGCTCAGGGTGAGGCGCCTGCCGAAGTGCTCGACCAGATCGATTTTCCTTACCCGATGATTCTGAAGCCTTCTGACGGCATCATGTGGTGGCAGCATGAGTTCGAGGGCCAGAAGAAGGCCTATGAGATTGCCGACCGCGCCGAGCTGGAACAGGTCATTCGCGATTCGTATGCCAGCGGCTACACCGACGATCTGATCTTGCAGGATCGCGTGCCCGGCAACGACGAGTACATGCGCGTGCTCACCAGCTATTCCGACCGCAACGGTAAGGTCCGCATGATGTGCCTGGGCCATGTGCTGCTCGAGGAGCATCAGCCCCACGGTGTCGGCAACCATGCCTGTATCATTACCGAGCCTAACGACGAACTCATGGGCGGCGTGCGCAAGCTGCTCGAGGACCTTCACTTTGTGGGCTATTCCAACTTTGACGTTAAGTACGACGAGCGCGACGGCTCGTTTAAGTTCTTCGATTTCAACACGCGCCAGGGTCGCAGCAACTACTACGTTACCAACAGCGGCTTTAACGTTGCCAAGTATGTGGTGGACGAGTATGTGTTCAACCGCCCGTTTGAGCCGGAGTTTGTGACGGCGCAGGACGAGGCCCTGTGGATGGTCGTCCCCATGGGCGTCGTCGACAAGTACGTCAAGGATCCCGAGCTGCGCGCTAAGGTGCATCGCCTGGACAAGGAAGGTAAGGGCGCCGACCCTTCGTTTATGAAGGGCGACTTTGTCTTTAACCGCTGGCTGCGCATGTGGCACACCAAGCTGCGCCACTTTAAGCTGTTCAAGACGTATTACAAGTAGATGAGTGCGGCGCCCGTCCGGTTTGCATCGGGCGGGCGCGGGTATGATACGCGCAATTGCGCAAGCGTCACCAAGGAGGCGGCGATGGAAAAGCTGGGAGTTATCGGCGGCATGGGCGCCGAGGCCACGTCGTATTACTACGACCAAGTGGTGCGTCATACGGCTGCTGCCTGCGATCAGGAACATATCGACATGGTGGTGCTCTCCAAGTCGACCATGCCCGACCGCACGCTGGCCATTAAGACCGGCGAGCATGCCAAGCTGCTGGCGACCATGAAAGAGTGTGCCCGGGCACTCGAGTCGCTGGGCTGTGCGCACATTGCCATTCCCTGCAACACGTCGCACTACTTCTACGACCAGATCCAGTCGTTTACGAAGGTGCCGATTATCCACATGCCGCGTGAGTCGGTTCGTTATGCCCTTGCGGGTGCGGTGATGGGGGAGTGCGAGTTCGACCCCAACCTGAGTGTGCCGGCCGAGCCGGTGCATAAGATCGGCATCATGGGCACCGATGGCACCGTGGGCGCGGGCGTCTACGGCCGCGAATGTAAGGCTGCGGGTGTTGAGGTCGTCTATCCCAGCGAGAAACGTCAGAACGATGTGATGTCGCTTATCTACGATGATGTGAAGGCCGGACGTGAGCCCGATATGGATAAGTTCGACCGCGTGATGTGGGAGTTCGCCCGTAGCGGCTGCGACCGCGTCATTCTGGCCTGCACCGAGCTCTCGGTGCTGCAGAAGTACCGAGAGATGCCCGAGATCACCCTCGACGCCATGGATGTCCTGGTGCGCGAATCCATCATCCGTAGCGGTGCCCCCTACCGCCTCTAGCTTCCGACCTGTCAAAAAGGGACAGGTTAATTTTGGTAGGTTTTATCTGGTGAAACAGTAAGGCCTCGGCTCGTTTGGTGCGAGCCGAGGCCTTTTGCGTTGGGCGGTTGCTGTCAGTGGTGAACTAGAACAGGAAGCCGATGGCGATGAGGGCGATGCTGACGATGAGCACGGCGATGTCTAGGCCCTTGATGGGGTAGCGCTTGTACGAGCTGGCGCGCGTACGCAGATAGAAGCCGCGCTGTTCTGCCGCCAAGGCTGTGGCATCGGTCTTGCCCACGCTCGAGATGAGCAGCGGCACGCACAGTGGCAGCATGAGCTTAAGCTTCTTGATGGGGTTCTTGGTGTCGTACTCGACGCCGCGTGCGGTCTGCGCCTCCATGATGGCGTTCATCTCTTGACCAAACACCGGCACGAAGCGCAGCGCCGTGGTAAAAGTGAAAGCATAGCGATACGGCACGTGCAGCACCTCGACGCAGGCGTTGGCAAGGTCGTTGAGCTTGGTCACCATGAGCATGAGGATGAGTGGTAACGCTACACCCAGCAGGCGCAGGCAGGCCTTCGATCCTGTGATGAGGCCCGTGTCGGTGATAAAACCCCATACCACGTTGCCATCGCGCATAAAGGCCAGCTGGAGCACCAGCATGATAAGCGCGAGCGGAATCAGCAACTTGAGCAGCGAGAACAGACGGTCGACGACGCCGGCATAGGCAGCCAGCGCAAGGGTGAGTGCCAAAAAGCCCAGTAGCGCCACGTAGGTGTCGGACAAGAAGATGCCGACGATGATGGCGGCAGCGAGGCCCAGTTTGACGACGGGATTCAGGCGATGCAGCAGCGTATCGCCCGGCATGTAGTCGATGACGTTAACCACGGTGGACCATCTCCTTGGTAATTCGAACGACATCGGTGACCTCGCTCACCTGCGCAAAAGCGGGCGAGACGGAAGATGCCAGACGGCGCGAGAGTTCAATAACCTGAGGAGGCTCCACGTAGGCACGCCGCATGAGATCGATGTTCGAGAATAGCTCGTGCGTGCGGCCGCGGTCGAGGATGCGACCGTCGGCCATTACCACAATGCGCTCGGCAAAGTCGGAGACGACTTCCATATCGTGGCAGACCATGATAACGGCGCAACCGCGCTCGGCCATGGTACGCACCGTTTCCATGACGGTCATGCACTCGCGGTAATCAAGGCCGCTCGTGGGCTCGTCGAGCACGACGATCTTGGGCTCAACCACTACGACGGAGGCAAGCGCCACCATTTGTCGCTGACCGCGCGAGAGCGAGAAGGGGGCCTCGTCGGCCGGCAAGCCAAAGCGGTCGATGACGAGCTGGGCGCGACGCAGCGCCTCGGCACGGTCGATGCCGGCAAGCTCCAGGCCAAAGGCGACCTCGTCGAGCACGGTGTCCTTGCAGATCTGGCGGTCGGGGTTTTGGAAGAGGGTCGCGACCTCGCGAGCGATGCGGCTCGTGGGAACGGCTGCGGTATCCAGTCCCGTGACGCGCACGCTGCCCGAGGCGGGCTTAAGCAGGCCTGTGAGCAGTTTGGTGAGCGTGGTCTTGCCGGCGCCGTTTTGGCCGACGATGCCCACGAGCTCGCCGGGATAGAGCGTCAGGCTAAGGTCGTGTACGGCGGCGCCGCCATTGGGATAGGCAAACTCAACATGGTCGAAGGTGAGTACGGGTTCGGCGTCCTTGGCATGAGGGCGCAACGACGGTGCATGCGGGGAACCGGCGGGCGCCTGGGCTTCGATAGCCGCGTGTGCGGGGTCGACGATGCCCGAAATCAGGCGCTCAGCCTCATCGACATCCAAGCAGGGGGTACCGCTTACCAGGCCATCGGCCTCGAGGCTATTGAAGATACGCGTGACGCGAGGGCAGTCGACGCCGATGGCACGGAGCTCGTCGGTATGCGCGAAGACCTCGTGTGGCTCGCCCTGCAGCGCAATTTCGCCATGGTTGAGCACGAACACGCGGTTGCAGTACTCCGAGAGCAGAGCGACCTTTTGCTCAACGACGACGATGGTGATTCCAAGTACGCGGTTTGCCTCACGCAGCGTCTCGAAGACCAATGTGGAGCTGGCGGGGTCGAGTGCCGCGGTGGGCTCGTCTAGAACCAAGACGCGCGGGCGCATGGCGAGGATGGCGGCGATGGCTACCTTTTGCTTCTGTCCGCCCGAGAGCGTGGCGATCTCGCGGTCGCGCAGGTCGCTGATGCCGACGGTCTCGAGCGTTTCGCTCACGCGCTGCTCGATCTGGTCGTGGGGAACGCCAAAGTTCTCGAGGCCAAAGAGCATCTCGTCCTCGACGACCGAAGCGACCATCTGCGTGTCGATATCCTGTAGCACACTGCCGACGATTTGCGACACGTCGGTGAGCGAGACTTCGCAGGTGTCGTGGCCGTCGACCATGACGGACCCAAAGAACGTGCCGGTGTAGTGGTGGGGCACGGCGCCCGACAGGCAGGCGGCAAGCGTGGACTTGCCGGCGCCCGAGGGCCCGATGATGCCGATGAAATCTCCCTTGTTCACGCTGAGCGAGATGTGGCTGAGCGCCTGCTCGGTCTGCGTGCCATAGGAGAACGAGACATCGTCGACGTTGATGATCGTTTCCATGGATACCTTTCGTAGTCATTGGGGACGTTCTTAAATGACCAGTCGTTTAAGAACGTCCCCAAAAGCTAGTCGTTTGGGACAGTCTTTGGTGGTGAAGCACGGAGACGGCTTTACGAGGGGCCCCAGGTTGGCGCAAGAAAGAGGAGCGAAGCGTACTTGGGTACGCGAGCGACGAATGAACGCCAAGATGGGGTGGCTCGCAAAGCCGAGCGGGTTAGTTGAGCTTCAGGGCCTTCTGGATGGGCAGGTAGAGGGCGCCGACCAGAATGGCGTTAAAGACGGCGGTCATGGCAACGACGGGCAGCATGGCGGCGGCGAGCTCGCCTACCACGCCGAGCATGGCCATCTTGATGACCATGAAGATGACGCCGGAGACAAAGGTGGTCAGGAAGGTTGCAACAATGGCGATGGCGGGCTTGACCTGACCGTTCTTGCCGGCGGCGTTGACGATGCTGGCCATGAGCATGGCGGCGATGCCCTCGGCGGCAAAATCGACGAACGGCGAAGTGGTGGTGATCTGGATCACGGCAGCCGAGATGAGGCCAATGACGAGCGCCTGACCGATGTTGGGGCGAACGACCAGAATGGTGAGGCAGAAGGCCGAGATGATGAACTCGGGGCTGATCATACCGCCCGAAATGCTCGAGACTGCCTTGCCGACGGTGAAGTTGAGGATGAAGCCGGCGGCGAGCAGGATGGCGAGCAGGACGAGGGCACGGACATCGAGTTTGCCGCGGTCGGCGGTCTGGACGGTGCGGGGCTGGGCGGTGGCGGTGGTGTTCTGAGACATGGTGAAAATCCTTTCAAAAAGGGGAGTGTAAGAGAAAAACGGAGGCGCGTGATGCGAATGCGATCGGGCTCGAGATAGAAAAAGGCCCCCGGTCGAAACCGGAGGCCTTCCAATCACTTAGAGCGCAAAAGCAGGCGTGAGGGACTCACTGTCGACCGATCGTATTCGCATCACGCCACCACCAGTTGTTGAGAGACTTCATCGTGTTCTTCATGTCGGTGGCTCCTTTCATGATGCCGTGGCGCGGTCGCACCTTGTTGCTGTTGCGCTGCACTATAGCACAGCAAAGTGTGTGCGGGGAAATCTTTTTTAAAAAGATTTCAGGCGGGTTTCCCGCCGGTCAAAAGAGCGGGCTGAGCGGGCGAGGCTGCCATTGCTGCCTTGTCCGCTCAGCTAAGACGTTACTCCTTATTGCGACGGTAGAGGAAGTAACCGCCCGCGGAGATGACGGCAACGCCAGCGATGGCGAATGCGGCCACCATGCGGCCATCAAAACGATCACCGGTGGTGGGCAGGCCGCCCTTGGTGTTCGTCTTGTTGGTGGTTACCGTGGTCGTGGTGTCCGACTTGCCAGGCTTCTCGGGCTTGGTGGTGGGCTGCTCGGGCTTAGCGGGCTGCTCGGGGGTACCGGGCTGCTCGGGAGTACCAGGCTGATCCGGGGTTACCGGGTCGGTGGCAAGAGCGTCCTTGGCGTAGGTGATGGACACCTTGAGGCCGTTGGTCTCGGTGCTCAGGTCGCTCGGGGTGAAGGGCTGGTCGAAGTTCTCAGCCTTCAGATAGGCGCGCATCTCCTGGAGCAAGGCCTTGCACTTGACGTAGGTGTTCTCGGTGGCAGCATTGCCGGCCTTGTTGGCCAGGGCGGTGCGGCCCTCGGTGGTCGTCTCGGCTAGCATGGCGGCGTCAACTTCCGTGTTCTGCTCGATGAGCTCGTTCTGGAGCGCATCGAGGTAGGTGCGGACGCTGGTGGCGAATTGTGCGCGGTTCGCGAAGCAAAGCGAGTTGATGTCCATCAGGACGTAGTTAATGGAGTTCTCGGGCTCCTCGTTGTTCACGATGTCCGTCTCGCTGCAGTGACCATAATCAACGGTCTGGTCGCTGAAGTAGGGGCTGACTTCGGTCATCAGAGCGGAGTATAGCGGGATAGCGACGGAGAACTCGGCGCAGGAGAGCATCTCCCACTGGATGGTTGCAACCTCGGGGTCATAGCCCTTTCGAATCTGGAAGAGGTTGGCCTCGGCGTTGCGGTCGGAACCGATGCTGCTGACACCGTCAGTATTGGCATTAAGGCCGGGGACTTTTTCACCGCGGTTGCCGAAGGCGCGAATCAGCTCAAACGTGTTCCAGTCGGACTTGCTGGGCTGGAAGAACAGCGGCTGCATCTCATGAACCATGGCACCGAGCGTGACGTCATTCTTGTCCTTGTCCTTGACGATCTCGTAGTCGGTGCCCTCGGTCAGCGGAGCCATAAAGTAGTCGCGGCCCTGGATATAACGCGCCCAAGAGCCCATGCCCGTATTGTTGATAGATGCACCGTAGGTCTGGGCAACATCGAACTGTCCGTCTTCAAAGTACTTGGCGAAGCCCTTCTCTTCGGGCATGGTCTTGATCCCCTCAGAGTGGAGGCAGTTCTCAGGATCGTCAAGATTGACCTGAAAATTGAGGTTACTAATGTTGGGGTTGACCGAAGCGACGTCGTCGGTCAGCTTCATAGCGATCCACTGGTGGCCGGAAAGCGCGGCGAACAGCCAAGTCTCGGTGTTGTCGGCGATGACAATCTGGTCGTTGGAGCAGACGCCCTGCTCGTCAATCAGACTGCCGATAAGCTCGACGCCCTCGCGGGCCGTTGCGCTCTCGCCCAAGATGACGCCCGCGTAGCTGTACTCGCCGATGCCGGTATTTTTGACCTCGGGATTTGCTTTGTGGGCATGCTTGGTCGTGGGATCCGCTGCCTTGGCATCGTCGTTGTAGGAGGTGCTCAGTGTTGCGGAGCAGGAGACGCCCCTCTCATTGATGCCGGCCTCGGAGTAGGCATCCCAGCGTCCGTCCCACTCAGCAGGATGGTCGCGCACGTAGCTGTAACGATACGTAGTCTTGGTCGAGGTGTAGGAGAATCCGGACTCGTCCGAGCTGTAGGTATGACCAGGGCCATAAGAGGGCTCGATGCCATAGTGTTTGAGGTAACGAGTGCCAATGTCCTCGGTGCGGCCGTAGTACGTATTACCGTCGGCCGTCAGCTTGTTGCCCATATAGACCTGCGTGCAGGCGAGCGCAGAGGTCGGCATGGACATGATGGTTGCAGCTCCAAAGGCGAGGCCTATGCCTAACTTCTTGAGCGCGTTGACGGGGTGAGTTTTCCTCATTTTCCCTCCCAGCGTGCGAAAGCCCTCTGTCGCCAGAGGGCTTCAGCCAATAAAGACACCTCATTAGCGTAACGAACTAGAAACAATATTCATCTATGAAAGAAACTTACTCGATAAGCGTGATTAAATATGCGATGAGCGGTAAATCGTACTCATTTTGTAGCTTTACTTAAATAAAGACACCCTGCAATTACTGTATCTGAATAAAGCGCCTTGCACGGGGCGCAAAGAAAAATCCCCCGCTGTTTGGCAAATGCATAAACAACGGGGGAGACGATAATTGGATGAATATCATACCAATGTGGAATTACTTCTTCCGGCGGTGGATCACGTTGATCGCATAGCCGACGAGCATGGCCAAAACGATGATGATAAAGCCGAGCAGGGGATTGTCGTTCATAGGGTCCTCCTATTTTCCGAGCGGGGAGAATTCGTCGACGATGAGGTCGAGGCATTGCGGAAGCGCGCGGGCTCCAAAGACGCCCGAATTGCTGGAGATAATCTCGCCATCGAACTGCATGCCCAGCGACGGGGTGCAGGTGATCTTGGCTTCCTTGGTCTGGATGATCTTGAACTGCGGGCGGCCGAGTACCTTGCCGGCGGGGTCGAGTGCGGCGGTGATCACAGTCGGTAGAAGCTGCACAGTTTTTACGGGTTCGATGACCGCAATGTCGACCATGCCATCGTTCATACGGCAGTCGGGGAACAGGTTGATGTCGTTTTGGATGACCGAGGTGTTGCCGGCCATGCAGCAGATGCCGTCGAGCTCCTCGACAATGCCGTCATGCTCAATCGTAAAGTGCGCCACCGTGGGATTGGGCGTGGCGAGCGCGGAGAGGAAGTAAGCGATCTCGCCGATGTCGTTTTTGGTGGGGGCGGCCTTCATCATGATCTCGGCGTCGAAGCCCGAGCCGGCGATGATGATGAAGCCGTGGCGCTTCTCGTTGCCGTTCTCGTCGAGCCAAAAGAGCTCGCCCATGTCGACTTTGACCGTGCGACCGGCACGGCAGGCCTTGGCGAGCGCCGCCGCCTCGGGGGCATTGCCGATGTTGTTGAAGAACAGGCAGGCCGTACCGGAGGGGAAGACGAGCGTGGGGACACCGCATCCGCGCATCTGGTCGAGCACGTTGGAGACAGTGCCGTCGCCGCCCGAAACGACCACGCGGTCAAACTCGCGCACGTCTGCCACGGCGTCCTCGGGTTCCATGCCATCGCCGATAAAGCGCATCACGACCTCGTCGCCGCCCTGTGCAAGGGCGTGCGTGAATGCGAAGATTTCATCTGAGCTGGGGCCCGATGCCGGGTTGTGGATGATAAGGCAGCGCATACTTACGTTCCCGTTCTGTGACTAACCGAGTATAGTTGTAAGGCAATGCCGATATCCTACCCGTGTTTTTCGGGCCTAACCTTATTCGATGGGTTGATATGTACATTTCCACACATCAGGCTCTACTCGACTTTTGCCAGCGCGCCCGTGAGTTCGACGCGATTGCCGTCGATACCGAGTTTTTGCGCGAGCGCACGTTCCATCCGCGTCTATGTTTGGTTCAGATTGCCACCCCTGCTGAGAGCGTCGCGGTCGATCCCCTGGTAATCGACGACCTATCGCCGCTGGCCGAGCTTATGGCCGACGAGAGCGTGACCAAGGTCTTCCACGCGTGCTCGCAGGATATGGAGGTCATGCTCCATACCGTGGGCGTGCTGCCACGACCGATTTTCGATACGCAGGTCGCCGCCGCCTTTTTGGGCGAGCGCCAGCAGATTTCGTATGGCGCGCTTGTTCAGACGTTCTGCGGCGTATCGCTGCCCAAGACCGAGTCACTGACCGACTGGTCGCGCCGCCCGCTGACCGATAAGCAGATTGAGTATGCGATCGATGACGTCAAGTACCTGATCGTCGCCTATACCGAGATGATGAGCCGCCTGCGCGAGCTGGGCCGTGTGGACTGGGTGCTCGACGAGCTGCGCCCGCTGGCTGACGAGTCGCACTATCGCGCCGATCGCCACGAGGCGTTCCGCAAGGTCAAGCGCATCAATTCGTGCAGCCGTCATCAGCTGGGTATCGCGCGCGAGCTCGCCGCCTGGCGCGAGGACCGCGCCGAGCGGCGCAACATCCCACGCAAGTGGGTCATGTCCGACGACACGCTGCTAGCGCTCGTTAAGCGCAATCCCGTGCGCGTTGAGGAGTTCCGTAGCATTCGCGGTACCGATCAATTGGGGGAGCGCGACGTGGACGGTGCGCTCATGGCCATCAAGCGCGGTGCGAGCTGTCCGCACGATCGCCTGCCGCTCTTGGTGCGCGGACATCGTCAGATTTCGCCGGAGCTGGAGAGCGTGACTGACCTTATGTATGCGCTTATCCGCCTGGTTGCCGAGCGCTCAGGCGTTGCGACCTCGGTCATTGCCTCGCGCGATGACCTGGCCGACTACATTGAGCATCCCGAGCAGAGCCGCCTGCGCGAAGGTTGGCGCTTTGAGCTTGTGGGCTCGCGCCTGGACGATCTGCTTTCCGGCAATATGGGGTTGACGGTGAAGGACGGCAAAATCGAGCTCCTGTAGGGAAGCCTAGCCGGTTGAGTGGGTAAAATGCCTCCAACGTGTAACTCGACTCGGAGGAATTCGCATGCCTTATTACTATGGATACGGCTTTGGCATCGACCCGCTGTACCTGCTGGTTGTTCTTGTCTGCACGGTGCTTGGCCTTGCCGCACAGAACTATATCAACTCGACGTACAAAACCTGGTCCAAGGTTCGCTCGGACGGCGATACGGGTGCCACGGTCGCTCGCCGCATGCTCGACGCCAACGGCTGCAACGCCGTGGGTATCAAGGGTGTCGCCGGCGAGCTCACCGACCATTACAACCCGCAGGACAATAACCTGTATCTCTCGGATGCCAACCGTTCGGGCGGGTCGGTCGCTAGCGTTGCCGTCGCCTGCCACGAGGCGGGCCATGCCGCCCAGCGTCAAAGCGGTTACGCCATGATGAAGGTTCGCACCGCCCTCGTGCCGGTCGTCAACTTTACCCAGAACACCTGGACCATCGTGTTGCTCTTGGGCCTGTTTATGAACATTGCCGGGCTCACGACCCTCGCGCTGATCTTCTTCTCGTTTAGTGTGTTGTTCCAGTTGGTTACGCTGCCGGTCGAGATTGATGCCAGCCGCCGCGCCGTGGCATATATTGAGCAGTCGGGTATGAGTTCCAAGCAGGTCAACGGTGCCAAGAAGGTGCTGACGGCCGCCGCGCTTACCTATGTTGCCGCTGCGCTCACCTCGATTATTCAGCTGCTCTACCTGATGGCTCGCTACAACAGAAACTCCAACCGATAACAAATGGGACAGGCAGGCGCCGCGGGGATTTGTGTCCCCGCGGCGCTGTACTATGTGTTGGACTTGAATTTGCGCAGGGCCGAAGCCCTTGTGCACGATAACGAAAGGAGGCTGCGTGGCAGGCTGGAATCTGACCGGCAATGCCGTTTCCGCTGAGTTCGACGGTTCGGACGAGCGGGAGCGTAAGGAGCTCAGCGTGAGCCAGGCGGTAGAGATCGCCGCCGGTGCGCTCGATGCCATTCCGCAGCTGAGCGTTCTGGGCGAGGTCACGGGCTTCCGTGGCCCCAATGCCCGAAGCGGCCACTGCTACTTCCAGATTAAGGACGACTCGGCCGCCGTTGACTGCATCATCTGGAAGGGCGCCTATCTCAAGCGCACGTTCGATCTGCGCGACGGCATGCAGGTGAGCTTTAAGGGTAGCTTCAATCTCTATAAGGCCACGGGCCGCATGAGCTTTGTCGCCCGCTCGTTCTCGCTGGCGGGGGAGGGCTTGCTGCGTCAACAAGTGGCGCAGTTGGCCGAAAAGCTTCGCCGCGAGGGCCTGATGGACGAAGCGCGCAAACGTCGCATTCCGGTGTTTTGCTCGCGCGTGGCAGTCGTCACCTCGCTTTCGGGCGCCGTAATCGATGACGTCAAGCGTACGCTGCGCCGTCGCAACCCGCTCGTCGAGCTCGTCTGCGTGGGCGCCAAGGTTCAAGGCGAGGGTGCGCCGGTCGAGCTCATTGAGGGCTTGCGCCGTGCCGCTTCCATTACGCCGGCGCCCGACTGTATTTTGCTGGTGCGCGGCGGCGGCTCCTTTGAGGACCTCATGACCTTTAACGACGAGGAGCTTGCCCGCGCGGTGGCGGCTTGTCCTGTGCCCGTGGTGACCGGCATTGGCCATGAGCCCGATACCTCGATCTGCGATATGGTGAGCGACCGCCGTGCCTCCACGCCCACGGCGGCGGCCGAATCGGTGGCGCCGGCTATGACGGAGTTGGCCGATGTGCTCGAGGCACGCCATCAGCGCCTGGGTGCCGCGATGGCATCGATGATTGGGTCGGCCCAGGTTGATCTGGAGATGCTCGACCAGCGCGGGCGCCGTGCCTGGGATACCTATACGGCTCGCTTGGGTGATGCGCTCGATGCCGCCGCATGCCGCCCGTGTCTCAACGACCCAACGTTTATGGTCGAGCGTCGCGAATCGGAGCTTGCGCTGACGGCCGATCGCCTGTCGGGCGCCATAGCGCGCTCGGTCGGGACATTCCGCTCCAACTTTGAGCACCTGCCCGAGCGTCTGGTTGCAAGCACCTCGGGGCTCGATGGCAAGCGCCATGCGCTCACGCTTGCGAGTTCCCGTCTGGAGCATCAGGGGCGCACGATGCTCAACAAGCCAGCGTCCGACCTGGGCCGTGCGGCAGCCTCGCTCGATGCCCTGTCGCCGCTCAAGGTGCTTGCCCGCGGCTATTCCATCGCGTACAGCGTTGACGGCGTGGCTACAAGTGCCAAGACCTTTAAGCCGGGCGACGCCATTCGCGTGCGCATGGCAGACGGCAACGTGGCGGCAACGGTCGATGCGGTCGAGTAGGCCGCGTTTCATAGCGATAAACCTTTAGGAAAGGAAACAGATATGGCAGAGAAGACCCCGGTCGAGCAGCTTACGTACAAGCAGGCCTCGCAGGAGCTGGAGCTCATCATTCGCAGCTTGGAGTCGGGCGATATGGAGCTCGAGGAGTCGCTCGAGAGCTATACCCGCGGCGTCGAGCTCCTCAAGAGCCTGCGCACCCGCCTGTCCGATGCCGAGCAGAAGGTCTCGGTGCTTCTGAAGGATGTTGACGGCAACGACGTGCTCGCCGACGGCGAAGCCGCCAACACGGACGACAACCTCTCGTTCTAACCATCTCGACCAAATATAATTACCTTGGTCTGTGAGAAAGGAATCAACCATGTGTGATTGCATCTTCTGCAAAATTGCCAACCACGAGATCCCCTCGACCGTTGTCTATGAGGACGACCAGGTCATCGCATTCGACGACCTCAACCCCCAGGCGCCGGTCCATACCCTCGTGATCCCCAAGAAGCACTACAGCGACATCGCCGACAACGTGCCTGCCGAGACCATGGGCGCCATGGCTCACGCCATCCAGGAGGTCGCCAAGGTCAAGGGCTTGGAGGACGGTTTCCGCGTCATCTCCAACAAGGGCGTCAACGCCGGCCAGACCGTCATGCACTTCCACATGCACGTTCTCGGCGGCAAGAGCCTGGGCGAGAACCTCATCTGAGGGCGCTTCTTCCTTGCAATGAAACGGAAGCTCAAGCACCGATAACTTATATATCAACGCAATAAACCCGAGCGCGAGGGCGTTTGGGTTTATTATTGAAGCGTATGTAACCTGGCGGCGCCACACCGCCTGTTAGTAGGGAGACACATGAACGTTCTGGTCGTCAACGCGGGATCTTCGACCCTTAAGTATCAGGTCATCGACACCAAGTCCCATAAGGTGTCCGCAAAGGGCTCCTGCGAGCGCGTCTGCTTTACCGGTGGTACCTTCACCCATGCCGCCAATGGCTCCAAGAAGGTGACCGAGAACATCGAATTCCCCGACCACAAGGTCGCCATCGAGGTCGTCCTGAAGGACCTTGAGGCCAACGGCGTCAAGATCGAGGGCATCGGCCACCGTATCGTTCAGGGTGGCTGGTACTTCGGCGATTCCTCCCTCGTCGACGAGGACGTCCTCGCCAAGATCCGCGAGGTCGCCCCGCTGGCGCCGCTGCACAACAACCCCGAGGCCAACGTTATCGAGTACTGCCTGGAGCAGTATCCCGATCTGCCCAACGTTACGGTCTACGACACCGCTTTTCACTTCAACATGCCCGAGGTTGCCAAGACCTACGCCCTTCCCAAGGATGTTTGCGACAAGCTGCACATCCGTAAGTACGGCGCCCACGGCACCAGCTATCGCTACATCTCCAAGAAGGTCGCCGAGATGACCAACGGCGAGGCCCGCAAGGTCGTCGTGTGCCACATCGGCTCTGGTGCCTCCCTGTGCGCCATCGAGGACGGCAAGTGCATGGATACCACCATGGGCCTCACCCCGCTCGACGGCGTCATGATGGGCACCCGCTGCGGCTCCATTGACCCGGCTACCGTGTGCTACCTGCAGCGCGAGGGTGGCTACACCTTCGACGAGGTCGACGAGATGATGAACAAGAAGTCCGGTCTTTTGGCTGTGACCGGCGGCAAGACCAACGACTGCCGCAACGTCGAGGAGCTCGCCGCCGCTGGCGACCCCGAGGCTCAGCTCGCCTTCGACATGTTCGTCTACAAGATTGCCGCCAAGGCTGCCGAGATGGCCACTTCCATGTGCGGCATGGACACGCTGGTCTTCACCGCCGGCATCGGTGAGCATGCTCCGGCCGTTCGCGCCGGCGTTGCCGACCGTCTGACCTTTATGGGCGTCAAGATGGACCATGCCCGTAACGCCCTGCGTGGCGACGGCGCTTGGTGCCTGTCTGCCAAGGATTCCAAGGTCAAGATCTTTGTCATCCCCACGGACGAGGAGTTCATGATCGCTTCCGACGTCGAGCGCATCGTCAACGGCAAGTAATTGCAAGAGGGGAGGGGCTGGACGACCAAGTGCCGTTCAGCCCCTCTTTTGCGCTCGTTGGGCGATATGCCTGATAGTTATTTATTAAGTTGTGATAACTTCTTATTAACATGCGGCCGCCTTAAGGGGTCTGCGTCGACCGTATTGCACTGCAAAGGAGTCTCATGAACGTACTTGTTGTCAACGCCGGCAGCTCAAGCCTTAAATATCAGCTTTTGGATACCGATACCCGCGAGGTTTTCGCCAAGGGCAACTGCGAACGTATCGGTTCGGACATGGGCATCTTTGGCCACTCCGAGATCGGTGGCGCCAAGCAGACCGAGGAGGTCCCTTTCCCCGATCATCGCTCTGCTATCGCTCGCGTGCTCGAGGAGCTCGAGAAGACCGACTTTACGATTGATGGCATTGGGCATCGTATCGTTCAGGGCGGCTGGCACTTCGATGATTCCGCGGTCGTCGACGATGAGGTCATGGCTAAGATCCTTGAGGTGGCCCCGCTCGCTCCGCTGCACAATTACGGCGAGGCCGCGGCAATCGAATATTGCCGCGAGAAGTATCCGGAGCTGCCCAACGTGGCCGTCTTCGACACCTCGTTCCACATGACCATGCCCGAGGTCGCCTACACCTACGCGCTGCCCAAGGACGTGTGCGACAAGTACCACGTGCGCAAGTACGGCGCACACGGTACGAGCCACCGCTACGAGTGGATGATGGCCAAGGAGATCCTGGGCTCGCGCTGCCACCGTCTGCTTTCGTGCCATCTGGGCAACGGTGCTTCGCTTGCCGCCATTGAGGACGGCGTGTGCCGCGATACCACGATGGGCCTCACGCCGCTTGACGGCCTGATGATGGGCACCCGTTGTGGTTCCATTGACCCGGCCACCGTGTGCTACCTGCAGCGCGAGGGCGGCTACAGCTACCAGGAAGTCGACGACATGATGAACAAGCAGTCCGGCCTGCTTGCCATTTCGGGCATCTCCAACGACGCCCGCGACATCCGCACGCGCGCCTCCGAGGGAGATGAGCGCTGCCTGCTCGCCTTCGATATGTTTGCCTACAAGGCTATGCAGCAGGCCGGCTCCATGATCGCCTCCATGGCGGGCGTGGATACCATCACCTTTACCGCCGGCATCGGCGAGAACGACTGGTCGATTCGCAAGGCCTTCTGCGACTGCTTTGAGTGGCTGGGCGTGCGCATCGACAACAACAAGAACCGCGAGGCCGTGGGCAATGGCCCGCAGGTCATCAGTGCCGCCGGTTCCTCCGTCACGGTCATGGTCATCCCCACCGACGAGGAATACATGATCGCCCACGACGTCGAGCGTCTGACCAAGAACAACTAACGTGCGCATTTGCAAGTAAACGAAAGGCCTCCAAAGCAACAGCTCCGGAGGCCTTTTTGCTAGCAAGTGGAAATCCGAGTCCCAAAGTGATCGCCACCAGCAACGTCTGTACTTTCAGCAACGACACCCATCCGTTCAGATTTTCAGACCCAGCTCGTAGCCAAGCCGCCGTCCACTCCAGATGCCCTGATTGCAACGTAGCGGCAGGGACCCTACAGGGTAAAGCTCTGAAAACTTTCCGCAGGACGCATGAAACCCCCGCCGCACGAAGTGTGAACTGCCTCCCATTTCTTGGACATGAGAAATGGGAGGCTTTCTTTATGCGTGTCGACTTGAGGGTGAAGCACGACATCGAGGCCAGGAAGGCGGCGATCGGGCTCTTCGAGCGAGGCCACGGCTCCGAGTCGGCGGCGA
>JAXJMO010000013.1:0-37022 GCA_036313175.1 Collinsella sp.
CACGGGTCAAGATGCACTAGGCCTGGACGAAGTCCGGGCCCGCGCCTTTAGACGCGAGCCCGGGGCCCGTGGGTTATACCCTAAGAGCAAACCACCCTTTTTAAGGGTGGTTCTGATTGCACCGTGGGGAAGCGTTTTATTGCACGTTGGGCGGGCTTGCAAACCGTTCGGACGCTAAAACGAACCGACCACGCCTTCGCGTTGCCGAGGGTGTTCATAAGTGGATAGTATGGGCTTACTTATTACAACGTGTGCCGCGTCCGGGAAGCGCGGTGCCGCTCATTGGGAGGAACAACATGAAAAAGAAGCTGCTGCTTGCGCCCCTCATGGCCGTCTTGGTTGCATGCGTGGTCGTGCTTTCCGGCTGTGGAGGTCCTTCGGTTGAGGAGCTCATCACCGAGGATCTTACGACGCAGTTTGATGAGGTCAAGAACGGTGGCGACGACTTCCTCTCTGGTCTGGAGGAGGCTTCGGGCGACGAGTTCGAGCAGCTGGGTATCGATCCCAAGGAGTATGCCAAGACCTATCTCGAGGGCTTTGACTACAAGATCGGCGACGTGACGGTCGACGAGGACAAGGGTGTCGCGACCGCCGAGGTCTCTATCACCTGCAAGTCTATGAACAAGATCGTCGAGGACTTCTCCACCCAGTATCAGGAGAAGGTCGCCGCGCTTGACACGGTTCCTTCCGATGACGAGCTGTACAAGATGGCCGGTCAGGTTATGGTCGATGTGACCAAGGCCACCGAGCCCAGGAAGACCACGGTTATCTTCAAGTACACCTGCAACGACGACGGCGAGTGGTCTGCCGACGACTCCGTCAACTCCGAGATGATGGATGCAATGCTGAGCTAGGGGGTTACGCGGTAGTTCGTTACGGCGTTTTACCAAACGCCGTAACTGCTCGACGCTGCAAACGCCCCTAAGCGGCAATCTGACGTTCAATTTCAAGGGCGCGACCAGAAGGTCAGCGCCCTTTCATTTCACGTCACCTTGCTCGCTTAGGGGCGTTTTCGCTGTCCGTTCTCTACCTGCGGCGTTGCCATGGTGGTCATTGGGGCGGCAGTTGGGGACGTTCCTTTTAATATGAGCAGGACATTGTCAAGAGGCAAAATCGGGCCTGGCCCCAACGATATGGGGTCAGGCCCTCTCCCTATATCAACCCGTCCGCGGCGACCTCGGCGTGTCTTCCCGACGCTCGTCTTTGCAGTTTAATATCCGCCCGTGGCGATCTCTCGCTGGGCAATCCGTTGCTACGGCTGAGGCTTCTTCGTCGAACCGACAGTCTGTGCACGCGTGTGGCGCCCTGGGCGCTCGCAGAAAAGGGACCTGAGGTTCGCCTCAACGGCTTCGGATCAAACCGCTTCCGGGGTGATCGGCTTATGTGCGGGGGACCGGCCCCCCTACGCCTCCTCGGCCATGAGGCCGACCGCCCACACCCAGCAGGCGAGCTCGCGCGCCGTGGCCACGTTCGCCTTGTTGTTGTGGACCCCGCGCGCGAGCAGGGTCCCGCGCCTCTCGACCAGCCTCCGCACGCCCTTGGCGGCATGCCTGCGGGCGACCCGGTCCGGGGCCTGGCCCCTGGCGAGGTCCTTCGGCCGCCCCGAGCACGTCAGGTAGTGCCACGCGGCCTCGACCAGCGCCTTCCTCAGGTGCTTGTTGCCCGCCTTGGTGATCGCGCCCCTGCGGTCGCTCTCCCCGCCGGAGTGCTCGGAGGGCGTCAGGCCGACCCATGCGGCGAACGACCGGGCGTTCCTGAACCTCGAGAACTCGCCGGCCTCGAACACGAGGTCGGCGGCGGTCGCGGTGTCGACGCCCTTGAGGCAGCGCAGGGAGTCGACCCTCCTCCTCCACCTGGGCTTGCGGGCCTCGGCCTCGACGAGCCCCTCGAGCCTCGCCTTCTCCTCCGCCGCCCGCCTGACCGCGTCGACGTAGTAGGCGAGCGCCTCGTTGTCGGCCCCCTCCGCGAACCTTATCGACTCGATCCAGGACCAGTGCGCCCGGGTCCAGTTGCCCTTCCTGCGGCCGGTGGGCGTCCTCTCGTCGAAGGCGAGCCCGTGCCTGAGCAGGAACTTGGAGAGCCGCTGCTTCGAGCGCGAGAGGTCGTCCCTCGCGTCCTCGAGCGCCCTGGTCAGGTCGCGGGCGGCCTCGCACTCGTCGTCGGGGACCCACACCTCGACCACGTTGCCGACCGACAGCATGCGGGCGAGGAACTCGGCGTCGTTGCGGTCGTTCTTCCTGCGCCTGTCCGCGCTGGGCTTGATCATCTTCGAGACGGCGCCGACCACGCAGTCGACCCCGAGGCCGGAGAGCCTCTTCTGCAGGTCGAACCCCGTGACCCCGGACTCGTACACGCACTTGGCCCTGGGGTCCACGGACCGCACCCACTCCGCGACTGCCCCGGCGTCGTAGCCGAAGGTCGCGCAGCGCACCTCCCCGGTCATGACGTCGAGGGAGACTGCCTTTATCGAGCGGGCGTGGACGTCGAGGCCGACGAAGGTGGTAGTATCGAGCATGGGAGCCCCTTCCATGAATGCGGCGTGGCCGCCGCGGCTGAATTAGACACTCACCATTGTCGGCCTAATCCGCGGTCTTTCATGCAGCAGGGGCTCTCAATGTTTTTTTATGTCCTGCTCATATCGTCTGTGCCGGCAGTTGGGGACACTCCTTGTGCCAGCGTTGCATCGAGTGCTTGGGAAACCGCGACCCGGTTTTTGGCCGAATAGTGGGTCGCATTTTCCGGATGGGGTGGGTTGCGGAAAGTGCGACCCGGAATATTGCTCTGACACGGGATGCGGTTTCCCTGATGCGCCTCAAACGGAAAGCGCATCCCATTCCGGAGCTTCAAAACGGGATGCGCTTTCTGCGCGGAAGAATTGTCGCAGCTGCGTTAAGCAGTGTCGCTCGTTACTCGCCCAGGATCAGCGCCGCGAGCTCTGCCTGGGTGTCCACCACGTAGTCGGCGCCGGCGGCCTCCAGCTCTGCACGGCCGCGGAAGCCCCAGCTGACGCCCGCGCTCTTAAGGCCGGCGTTGTGACCGGTCAGGATATCGACATTGGAATCGCCTACGTAGAGCGTGGTCGCCGGATCGGCGCCTAGCTCTTTCATCACATGCAGCGTAACAGGCGCCTCGGGCTTGGGCGGAAACGCATCGACGCGGCCCTGCACCAGCGCAAAGCGCTCGGAACCAAAATACTTCTCAATAAGCGGAGCCGCCGAGACGTGGTCCTTGTTGGTGAGCACGGCAAGCTGCACACCCGCGGCGCGCAAGCGGTCAAGCATCTCGATCGTACCGGCATAGGGGGCGGTGTGGTCCTCCTTGTGCTCGCCGTAATAAGCCCTAAACTCGGCAAGCGTCTGCTCAAACATGCGACCGTCGCCCGCATACTCGGCAGGCATAAAGCGTTCGACCAGCTTGAGCATGCCGTTTCCCACCTTGTAGCGGTACTCGTCAACGGCAAACGTGGGCCAGCCGTGCATCTCGCAGGTATGGTTGCCGGCGGCTGCCAGGTCCTCGAGCGTGTTGAGGATGGTGCCGTCCAGATCAAAAATCACATGGGAATAATCCGCTGCCATGGGTGCTCCTGCCGCTTGAGTTGTAAAACGCACCCCATAATACTGGGCATGCGTGCCGGGCATGTTTGGAATCTGAATATCTTTAATAGCCCTGAGCCTTTGTCGTTAGCAAATTCTCGGCAGCTGCTCTCCTACGAGCATGTCGAGGATGCGGGTCGAACCCCAGCCGGTGCGCACGCGCACGGCGGGACGGGCGCCCTCGGCAAGCGGCAGCACGCGACCGATGACGGCGGCGTTCTCGCCGTAGTGGGCGGCGCGCATGGCGCTCAGTGCGGCATCGGCTTGCTCGGCCGGTACGACGGCGACCATCTTGCCCTCGTTTGCCACCTGCAGCACATCGTAGCCGAGCATCTCGCAGGCGGCCTGCACGTCGGGACGCACGGGCACAGCTTCCTCGTCGATCTCCATGGCAACGCCGCTGGCCTGGGCAAACTCGTTGAGTGTGGACGCCAAGCCACCGCGCGTGGGGTCGCGGAAGCAGCGTGTGTCGGGTGCTGCGGAAAGCACATCGGCAATCAGGTGGTTGAGCGGCGCGGCGTCGCTTTCGATGGTGCTCGAAAACGCCAGACCCTCGCGCTGACTCATGATGGCGATGCCGTGGTCGCCCAGTGTGCCCGACACCAGGATGACGTCGCCGGGCCGGCAGTTTGCGCCACTGAGCGCCACGCCCGCGGGTACCTCGCCCACACCGGCGGTATTGATATAGACGCCGTCGGCCCCGCCGCGCTCGACCACCTTAGTGTCGCCCGTGATTATGGACACGCCCGCTTCGTGCGCCGTTTCGGCCATCGTCTGCACAATCTGGTGGAGCTTATCCATGGGATAGCCCTCTTCGAGGATGAAGCCGCACGATAGGTAGCGCACGTTGGCGCCCGAGGTCGCGACGTCGTTGACGGTTCCGCACACGGCGAGGCGGCCGATGTTGCCACCGGGGAAGAACTGCGGCGAGACTACAAAGCTGTCGGTCGACATGGCGATGCGCCCGCTCGCGGGCAGCGTGGCGACGCCGGCGTCGTTGCCTTCGAGCAGCTCGGGCGACCCAAAGGCATCCAAAAAGACCTCATCGATGATGCGTTTCATCATCTGGCCGCCGGAGCCGTGGCCCAGCAGGACGGTGCTATCGGTAACGCTATGGGACATATCGAAAACTCCAATCGTGGGTGGAATTATATGGGTGAGGTGCAGCGTCGACCGGTCCGCCGTTCGTTAGAACGGCGGAACCCATTAGCCTCGGTAGCGGAAATATGCTGCGCAGCCGCCCTCGGAGCTCACCATGCACGGGCCGACGGGGTGCTCGGGCGTGCAGGTGCGGCCAAAGAGCGGGCAGTCGCTCGGCGTAATGGCCCCGCGCAGCACGTCGCCGCAGCGGCACCCGCGCGGCTCGACTGTCGCCTCAACGGGCACATCAAAGCGGGTACGGGCATCAAAGCGCGAGAATTCGGGACGAATGGAAAGGCCCGAGTTGGCAATCGGCCCCAGCCCGCGCCACGTGGTGTCGCATGGTTCAAACACCTGCTCGACCAGCTGGCGCGCCACGGGATTGCCTCCTGCGTTGACGCCACGGCGGTAGGCGTTGTCAATCGCCGGCCTGTCCTCGACAACCATCTGGACCAGCATGCAGATGCCCTGCAGGATATCGACCGGTTCAAATCCCGTGACCACGCCCGGGGTATTGAATTCGTCGACCAAAAAGCTAAAGGGCGCCAAGCCCGTGATGGTGGCGACGTGGCCCGGCAGGATAAAGCCGTCGATGGTGGTCTCGGGGTCGTTGGCGATGGCGCGCAACGCCGGCGGCGTGGTCTTGTGGGCGCAATAGACCGAGAAGTTCAAAAGCCCGCGCGCCTCGGCCTCCAAGATGGCGGCGGCGATGGTGGGCGTCGTAGTCTCAAAGCCCACGCCCATAAAAATGACCGGGCGATCAGGGTTTTGCTCGGCAATGTCGAGCGCGTCGAGCGGGGAATAGACGATGCGGATATCGCGCCCCGCCGCCTTTTGCGCAGCGAGCGAGGTGGATGATCCGGGCACGCGCATCATGTCGCCAAAGGTGGTGATGATGGCGCCGTCTATGTTGGCGAGCGCGATTGCGTGGTCGATGTCGCGGTTGGCGGTGACGCAGACGGGGCAGCCCGGGCCGCTCAGCAGCTTGAGTCCGGCCGGCATAATGGAGCGAAAGCCATAGCGCCCGATGCTCACGGTATGCGTGCCGCAGACTTCCATAAGGTTGATGGTGCGGTCGCCGACAAGCTCATGAATGCGCTCGATGAGCTCGCGAGCCAGCTTGGGATTGCGGAATGCCGAGAAATCGATACCGGAGCGCGCCGGCTGCTCGGGCGCCACTAGTAAGCCTCCGCCGGGTTGGTGGTCAGCTGGTCTTCTTCGACCAGCTCGGACATGGCATTAACAAGCTCGAGCGTTTCCTGTGCTTCCTGCTCGTCGACAATCTGGATGCCAAAGCCGGCGTGTACGAGAATATAGTCGCCAACCTGCGCCGTCGGCACGAGTCGCAGCGACACGGGGCGCTCGATGCCCATCATGTCGACGGTGGCCTTGAGGTCGTCGTCGCGTTTGACTACTTTACCGGGAACGGCAAGGCACATATTGTTCCCCTTTTATACGCTTTGCGCTGGACGGGCGCTCAATAATCCATCAGTTGATGGTAGCGCTCGCGGGCGCTGCGGGCAAACGCGCTACACCTGTGAGACGGCGGCTTGCGGGCTGGCCGAACAGCCTATTGTGGCGCGACCTGCGCAAGACGAGTGCGTGCGACTGCTGCCTGACCGTAGGCGATGCAGCCGTCATTGACGGGTACGGTGTGGGGGACAAGGACAGCAAAGCCTGCGCTTTTGAGCTCGCGGGTGAGGAGCTGGAGCAAAAGTCGGTTCATGAACACGCCGCCCGAGAGCGCGACGGTATCGATGCCTTCGCGCGCGCAGATTTCGCGTGCGATTCGTGCCGAAGAGCGCGCGATGGCGATATGGAAGTCGAGCGCGAGCCTGCCGGCGGGTACGTCGGCCCTGATTCCCTCCAAAAGCGCCTCAATAAGCGATCTGGAGTTTAGAACATGGCAGGCGTCCGGACGGGATGATTCGGTTACGGAAAAGCCCGCTATATTTCCGGTGGGGCAGGCGCTTTCACTGCTGAGCGCGCGCCAGGCGGCAGCCTCAAGCTCGATGGCGGGTTCGCCCTCGTAGGTTGCCTTGTCGCAGATGCCCAGAATTGCTGCCGCGGCATCAAAGAGACGCCCCATGCTGCTGGTACGCGGGCTGTTGATGCCGCGCTCGATCATGGTGGCTGTCACGCTGCGCGTTTGTTCGTCGAGGCCGTCCAAAAGCCGAGCGGCACCTGGGTGCTCGAGCAGGCCGAGCTCACTGAGCAGGGCGAAGGCGTTGCGGCGGGCGTCGCGCACGGAGGCCGCCCCACCGGGGAGCGCCCAGGTGCGCAAATGCGCGGCGCGCTCAAAGCCGCCAAGGCTGGCAACAAGAAACTCGCCGCCCCAAATGGTCCCATCGGTGCCGGCGCCGGTGCCGTCAAAGGCGATGCCAAGGACGCGCGCGTCGGTTGTAAGCTGGCCCGCGGCGATAGCCTCGGCCATTACGCTCGCGATATGCGCATGATGGTGCTGCACCTCGACGAGCGGCAGATTGCATTTTCGCGTCTGTTCGCGTGCCCACTGACTCGATAGATAGCTGGGATGCAAGTCGCAGGCCAGCGCGGTGGGCGTCAAGTCAAAAAGGTCTTCCAAGCGTATGCGTGCGGCGCTCCAGGCATCGAAGGTTTCGCCGTTTTCGACATCGCCGATATGCTGCGACACAAAACAGGCTGCCTCGCCGTTCGCATCCTCGCGTGTGAATGCGATCGTTGCCTTTTGCTGTGGGCCGCAGGCGAGCACGCAGGGTGCAGTGCCGTTGAGCGCCGGCAACGACAACGGTTGCGGCGCATATCCGCGTGCGCGACGCACGGGCATGACGGTGCCGTTGACCACACGTACCACGGAGTCGTCATAGCGCGAGAGGATTGCGCGGTCGTTGCCGAGCAGCGCATCGGCGATGCCGGCGGCAACAAGATGTTCCCAGGCGAGGCCGTCATCAGTTTCAATCGGTTCCTCGCTCAGGTTTCCGCTGGTCATGACCAGCGCGTACATGTCATGCGACGCAGCAGCTGCAAGCAGCAGATGCTGAAGCGGTGTATAGGGGAGCATGACGCCGAGCTCGGGTAGATCGTGCGCGACGGATGGCGCGAGTGTAAGGGCGTCGGGGGAATCTCCCTCGCCAACAGCACGCCGGCGCAACAGCACAATGGGGCGGATGCTGCCGGTTAGCAAGCTGCGCTCGGTATCATCGATATGACACAGGCGCTCAACGTCGGCAAGGCTGCGCACCATAACGGCAAGCGGCTTGTTGCTGCGGCGCTTACGACGGCGCAGCTCGACCACCGCCTGCTCATCGGCGGCGTCGCATGCCAAGTGGAATCCGCCCAGGCCCTTGATGGCGACAATACCGCCGCTGGCCAGCAGCTTGACACAGCGGTCAATAATGGCATCGCTGGTTTCGCGCGTGCTGCTGACGGCTGGCGTCGCCCCCGAGCTCCCGAGCTCCATGTCGCCCGCCGCCTCGCGCCAGGTAATATGTGGCCCGCAGTCAAAGCAGGCATCGGGCTGCGCATGAAAGCGCCGGTCAAGCGGGTCGCCATACTCTGCGGCACACTCGGGGCACATGGGAAAGCAATCCATCGACGTGGCCGCTCGGTCATAAGGCAGCGTCCGGATGATGGTAAAGCGCGGCCCGCAGTTGGTGCAGTTGATAAAGGGGTAGTGATATCGTCGGTCGGCGGGGTCGAACAGTTCGCGCAGGCAGTCGTCACAGGTGGCGATATCGGGGGAGATGAGCGTCGTGTGCATGGTCTGATCCTGCGACGCTACGATACGAAAGGCCTGCTCATCGTCGGCATCCCAAGCGTCGGGCTCCAGATCTGCAATAGCGACATGCTCAACGCGGGCCGCGGCAGGTGCGTGCTCCGACAGCGCGGCGACAAAGCCGTCGAGTGCCTCGACCGAAGCATGCGCCTCGATGTGCACGCCATCGCCCGCGTTGAGCACCCAGCCGCAAATGCCATGCGCCATAGCCTCGCGATACACAAATGGCCGCATGCCAACGCCCTGCACAATGCCCGTCACGTGAATATGCACATGCCGCATGCGACCCTCCTTCATTGAAGTGTGTGCTGTTAGAGCCCCAGGCTTTGCTTGGTGGCGGCGCAGGTGAGCTCGCCGTGCTTAACGCCGCGCAGTCCCAGCAACCGGTCCGCCAGCTCGTAGACGCGTTTGCCGCGACCCTTGAGCGCCAGAATCTCCAGACAGTTGTGGTGGTCCAGATGCACGTGCATGGTCGAGACAATCTCGTCGGTATAGTCGTGCTGCACCTCGTCCAGACGGCGCGTCAGATCGCCGGTATGGTGGTCATAGATCATGGTGAGCGAACCGATGACCTGCTCGTCGGGCGTGCGCATCTGCTCCTTGGCGATCGAGGCGCGAATCAGGTCGCGCACGGCCTCGGAGCGGTTGGCCACATCGCCGCGGCGTGCGATCTGCTCGTCAAAGCGGCGCAGCAGGTCGTCGGGCGCGGTAACCGAAAAGCGGACCAGCTCGGAGCTGGAGCCACTGCAGCGACAGCTCACCTCGGCGCCCGCGCCGTGATCATGCGCGTGCTCGCAGTCGTGCGCGTGCTCGTGCTCGGCCACGTTACACCAGCTTCACAGAGCCGACGGAGTTGTGGTCGGCCTCGATGGCCTCCTCGTAGCCCTCGAGCGCATCGTGTGCCTCGTGCAGCGCAGCCATGGCGGCCTCGAGCTTGGCGCCGATACGCTCCATGTCAAAGTTCTCGGTCGCATGCAGCAGCTGATGGCTCCACTCGTGAGCGAGCTCGATGGTATCGTCGACCTGCTTGACGCTCATGGCAAGCTGGCTCATGTTCATTCCAACGTCATGCATGGGAATCTCCTTATGTTTGGGGCAATCCAGTGGTTCAGATTCTACTACGCCCGCCTTGGGCGCCGGCGCATAAGAAAACGGGTGCGAGTCCGTCTGACCCGCACCCGTTCACTGGGGGCTGTTTGTGTCTACCATACTATCCGTGGTCGCATGCCTTGCGTTTGGCGCTCCGGCGAGCGGTGCGAAACCGCTCATGGACGGCAGACAAGTAACAAGCGTATTACAGATGTTTCTCCAGCAGCGTCTGAAGCCTTGCCTTGGGTAATGCGCCGACCGAACGGTCGACCTCCTCGCCGTTCTTAAAGACGATCAGCGTGGGGATGCTCATGACGCCAAACTTCATGGCCAGGTCTTGGTTGTCGTCGACGTTGCACTTGGCCACGGCAAGCTTGCCGGCCAGCTCGTCGGCGACTTCGTCCACGATGGGCGAGAGCGAACGGCACGGGCCGCACCACGGGGCCCAAAAATCAACCAGTACGGGCAGGCTATCGTTGACGACGGCGTCGAAGTTCTCGGGGGTAATCTGCTTAATGTCAGCCATGGTGACCTCCATAATGCGACGCGGCTCGGCCGCGTGAAACTCAATACGACCGTGCTTATACCCAGCCGCCCGCAAAGCAACCACTCGCGGGCGGCTCTTTTATATAATGGTGGGCACGCAAATGATTGGAGAGCGCATGCCCACGTCACAAAGCCAGAAAAAAGAAGCCATCACCCAGGCGGCCGAGCAGGAGCTTGCGTCGCTTGCAGGTCGCGGTGTGCGTATCGCGGGCAACGCGTGCTCGCCGATCGTGCTGGTAAAAGGCGATTTGGATGAGGCCGAGCGCTCGGGCGGCGAGTTGGCTGCCGGCGCGGATGGCGCCGCACTGCGCAAGGCGCTTGGGGCTATCGGCTATGCGCCCGAGGACTTCTGTGTGCTGGCAAGCGTTGCCGGCGCGGGCGACGGGGCGGTCGCGGTGGGCGAGACCCTGCCGTGCGAGTTGTTCCGCGAGGCGCTGGAGGCCTTGGACCCCGAGGCGGTGCTGCTGCTGGACAACAGCGCGGCAGACGCCATGCGCGAGACCTATGCCGATATGCTCGTGGCAATCGACGACTTTGACACTGCCATGCTCAAGCCCGGTCTGGTCGCCCATGTGCAGGGGCGCCGCGTGCTGGCGCTCGACGGTTTTGAGGCGGCGCTCACCGACAAGGCCGCTAAGCAGCGCATGTGGGCCTACATCAAACAGCTGACCCCGGCGGCAGCCCCGCTGTAGCGAGGCTGGCGGCGGCACCGTGGCGGCGTCCCGTCCCTACATCACGGCGCGCAGCTCAAACCGGTCGCCGTTAATGCGGAACTGGCAGTTGCCGTTCATGCGCTCGACGGCAAGCTTAATGCTCTTGGTGCCAAAGCCGTGGCCAGTGTGCTGGGCCACGGGCATCCCGTCGACCATGTGTGGCGCACGGCCAAACGTGTTGGAAACCAGCAATAGAAGCTGGCCGTCTTCGTAGCGAAGGTCCAGGTCGACAAACCGCTTGCCTTCGGGGGCGGCGCTCGCCGCGGCGATGGCATTGTCGAGGGCGTTCGATACCACGCTGAACAGATCGGCATCGCCCACGTGGACGGTTTCGGGCACGGCGGCGCGCAGGTCGGCGGTGATGCCGTGCGCTTTGATGTCTGCGGAAAGCGACGAGAGCGCAATGTTGACCGTGTCGTTGGCACAGTAGCGGCGTACGGCGGTGCGGTCGTTGGCATCGCACAGATCATCAATGCGCGCGAGGGCCTCGTCGGTGTTGCCCTCTTCGATCAGAGTAGCCAGGCCGCGCAGGTAGTGGCGCATGTCGTGGCGGAGAATCGAGAGCTCGCGTCCGGACTGACGCCAGGCTTCGAGCTCTTTGATGGCAGCACTGTCGCGGGTCGCGAGCATCCAGCGCTCGCGCTCGGCGATTTCCTTTGCCTCGTATTCACGGAGGTAGACGGCAAGAAACATAAGGTAGAAGGCGCAGAGAGCGAACGCCAAAAACTCAACGGTTACCACCGAGCCCGAGTGGAAGAGCGTGGTGTAGACGTTGGTGGCGTAGTCGAAGATGTAGTAGACGAGCGGCAGGATGAGCAGGATCTTCAGCTCGGTGGGGCTTTTGATCGCCAGACGGGGGCCAATGTCGCCTGCCCAATGCAACAAGACGGCAAAGACGCCGAGCGTGGTGATGATGCGCGCCGCGTAGTACGCGACCTGCGAATCGGTGGCGGCGAAAGCGGCGATGCCCATCCAGTTGCTAAACTGGCAGCTCAGGTAGGCACTGGTAACGCCCAACAGGGTGAGCAACGGGCTCAGACGATAACGCACGCACAGGTAGACGACAAGCGGCAGATGCACGACGAGTGGATAGGCCTGTCGCGCAAACAGCTCGCCACCGACGAGGTTGGCAATCGTAAAGGCAGTGCCGGTTACGGCGCCGACCCCCACCAGCTCGAGCGCATGGCGGCGGTTGATCTCGACGCCGCAGAGTGCCGCCGAGGCAAAGACGCCAAAGAGCAGCGTCGTTGTGTGGTGGATTGCCCAGAGCACCAGTTCTGCCGAGAGGAACATCAGCGTCTCCCGCCCTCGAACCGCGCCGCAAAGTAGGCGTCTTGGAACCCCTGCTTGCAGCTGCGCGCGAGCGGGATGCACGCGCCCGAGCGCATGACGATTTCCGTGCGGTTAAAGTGGTCGATATTGCGCAGATTGACCTGGTAGCTGCGGTGACACTTAAAGAAGGTCGCGTTTTGGGCCAGCCGGTCCTCGATGCTGCGGAACGGCTCGAGCGCCTCGATATCGCGGCCATCGCGCAAGTGGAAGACCACGTGCTTGTTGCGAGCCTCGGCATATTCGATATCGGATAGGCGCAGGGCATGGTAGCCAAAGGACGTCTTGATGACGAGCTCGTCGATCGTTGCCGGACGCAGGCTCGACAGCTCGTCGAGCAGCTGCGCCACGCGCTCGTAGGTCACGGGTTTGAGCAGGTAGTCGAAGGCGCGGACCTCGTAGGACTCAAGCGCGAACTCGGGCGATGAGGTCAGAAATACCAAGCGCACGGCGGTATCGGATTGGCGCAGCTCGCGGGCGGTATCCATGCCGTTGACGAGCGGCATGATCATGTCGAGCATGATAATGTCGGCGCGCGATGCGGCATGGCGTGCCAGCAGGTCCTCGCCGCGCGTAACGAGTGCAACATCGACCGCCGTACCCGTCTCGGCAGACCAGCGGTTGATCATGCGGTGCAGGTTATCTAGAAAGGCGACGTCGTCGTCGCAGGCGATGATTCTGAGCATATTGGGCCCCCTTAGTACCTCGATTTTGCCACATCGTGCACGCGCCACCCGCGGGGGTGCGTTCCGTTTGCGCCCCACGGTACGCAACTCGCGCCGAGTGGTATTGCGGTGGCGAAAGATGCCTCCTGCGCTATCGAGAGCCCGGCTATCCTCAGCTTGCCAGTTCGAAAATGGACCCGCCGCATGATTGAATCTTTATTCCAACTTTACACCTGGCTTTACAGCTGTCTTGTCAGCTGTAAAGCCAGGTGTCATACTAAAGCCCCAAGATTCGCCAAAAGAGAGGGGCCTTGATGGCACAGAGCGCGAACATGGATGCATCGGAGCTTGCACGCGATATTGCGGCCGGCCTGGCATCGGCAACGACGGCAACGGAGCGCGCGGCATTGGTGCCCGCAGAGCTCGTCGAGGCCATTCAGCAACTAAAAACCCAACGTGACGCGGTGATTCTGGCGCACTATTACGTGGCGCCCGAGGTCCAGGCTGTGGCCGATTACGTCGGCGACAGCTTCTACCTGGCAAAGCTCGCCAAGAGCCTGCCGCAGCAGACCATCGTGCTGTGCGGCGTGGAGTTTATGGGCGAGAGCGCCAAGCTGCTCAATCCCACCAAGACCGTGCTGCTGCCCGAGCCGGGCGCGGACTGCCCCATGGCGCACATGGTCAAGCGCGAGACGGTCGACGCGGCCCGCGCCGAGTACGGCGACGACCTGGCCGTGGTGTGCTACGTCAACTCGACGGTCGAGATCAAGAGCTGGAGTGACGTGTGCGTCACCAGCTCCAACGCCGTCAAGATCGTGTCCGAGCTGCCGCAGCAGCACATCTTGTTCATTCCCGACCAGAACCTGGGCCGCTTTGTGGCCGAGCAGGTGCCCCAAAAGCACGTCATCCTCAACAACGGCTACTGCCCGCGCCATCACATCATCACCGTCGAGCAGATCGTCGATGCGACGGAGGCCCATCCCGACGCGCTCGTGCTGGCACACCCCGAGTGCAAGGCCGATGTCCTTGCCGAGGCCGACTACATCGGATCCACCGCCGGCATCATCAAGTATGCCGAGGGGTCGGATGCGAGCGAGTTCATCATCGTGACGGTCCGCGGCGTGCTCTACGAGCTCGAGCGCCGCTGCCAGGGCACCGGCAAGAAGTTCTACTTCCCCGCGGTGCAGCCCACCTGCGTCAACATGGACCTCATCACGCTCGAAAAGCTCGTGCGCTGCCTGGAGACTGGCGAGGGCGAGGTTCAGATCGGCGTGTCGGACGAGGCTGCCGACCAGGCCAAACTCACGCTCGACCGCATGCTCGAGTACGCAGCGCGCTAGAACAATGTGACAAAGAGACAGTCCCTTATGCCACATTCAAGGGAGAGGATTCCTGTGGAAACCAAACAATACCCCGATATGGAATGCGACGTCGTCATTGCCGGCTGCGGCGTGGCGGGCCTGTACGCGGCCCTCAATCTGCCGACGAGCACGCGCGTGATCATGCTCTCCAAGGGCGCCGTCGACGAGTGCGATTCCATGCTCGCGCAGGGCGGCATCTGCGTGCTGCCCGAGAGCTCGGACTACGACGCCTTCTTTGAGGACACCATGCACGCGGGTCATTACGAGAACCGTCGCGAGAGCGTCGACATCATGATTCGCTCGAGCCGCTCGGTCATCAACGACCTGCTGGCCATGGGCGTGGACTTTGAGCGCAAGGCCGACGGCGGCCTCGACTTCACTCGCGAGGGCGCGCACAGCCGCCCGCGTATCGCCTTCCATGCCGACATTACGGGTAAGGAGATTACGACCAAGCTGCTCCAGGCCGTGCACAAGCTGGACAACGTGCAGATTCTTGAGCACGTGGCCATGACCGACATTCTGACCGGCGAGCGCGACGGCGCCACGGTGTGCACCGGCGTCATCGCCGTTCCCGTGGACGAGGACGATTCGGCTCGTCCCGCCGACGAGCTGGTAAATGCCGCCGAGGGCGTGCATGCCGGTAAGCCGTTTAAGATCCATGCCCGCCATACGCTGTGGGCAACGGGCGGTATCGGTGGCGTATACGACCACTCGACCAACTACCCGCAGCTCACGGGCGACGCCTGCTACATCGCACAGGAGCACGGCATTAAGATGGAGCACCTGGACTACGTGCAGATCCACCCCACGGGTCTGTTCTCGCCGCAGCCGGGTCGTACGTTCCTGATTAGCGAGAGCTGCCGCGGCGAGGGCGCGATTCTGCTCAACGCCGCCGGCGAGCGCTTTACCGACGAGTTGCAGCCGCGCGACGTGGTCGCCGCCGCCATTCGCGAGCAGATGAAGCAGGACGGCACCGAGCACGAGTGGCTGAGCTTTGCCCCCGTCGAGCGCGACGTGGTGACCGGGCACTTTGCCAATATCCGAGCGCGCTGCCTGGAGGACGGCCGCGACATCTTGGACGAGCCCATTCCCGTCACGCCTACGCAGCACTACTTTATGGGCGGCGTATGGGTCGACAAGGACGGCCGCACCTCGATGCCCGAGCTCTACGCCGCGGGCGAGACGGCCTGCAACGGTGTTCACGGCAAGAACCGCCTGGCTTCTAACAGCCTGCTCGAGTCCCTGGTTTGGGGTCGCCGCGCCGCGTGGTACATGCGCACCGGCGAGTCGCTGGCCGTGGAGCAGGCCGGCGAGCCCGCACTTGACGGGCGCCACCGCGCCCTGAGCGCTGATACCCTTGCAATCGATGATCTGGCCCGTGCCGCCGGCACGCAGGCCGTGGAGGAGTAGGCCATGAATCCCATTACCATGAAGCTCGTCGTCGATGATCTGATTTTGCAGGCTCTGCGCGAGGACATTACCTTTGAGGACGTGAGTACGGCGAGCGTGTGCCCTACGGCGCGCCCCGCTACTGTTGAGCTCATCGCCAAGGCCGACGGCATTATCGCCGGCCTGGACGTATTCGCCCGCACCTTTGAGCTGCTGGATCCGCAGAGCTCCATGTTGTTCGATGTCGCGGACGGCGACGAGGTGCACGCCGGCGATCACGTGGGCCAGGTGCGCGGAGACGCGCGCGTGCTGCTTTCGGGCGAGCGTGTGGCGCTCAACTACCTGCAGCGCATGAGCGGCATCGCTACTTACACGCATCGGATGGCGGCTGCGCTCGAGGACACCAAGACCGTGCTTGTCGACACGCGCAAGACCACGCCGGGCATGCGCGTCTTCGAGAAAGTCGCGGTCGAGATCGGCGGCGGCAGCAATCACCGTTACAACCTGTCGACGGCCGTTATGCTCAAGGACAACCACATCGACGCCGCCGGCGGCGTGACGCGTGCGATCGAGATGGCGCGCGCCCATGCATCGTTTACCACGACGGTCGAGATTGAGTGCGAGAACCTGGACATGGTGCGCGAGGCTGTGGAGGCCGGAGCCGACATCATCATGTTCGACAACATGACCCACGACGATATGGCTGCCGCGATTGAATTTATCGCCGGTCGTGCCAAGACCGAGTGCTCGGGCAACGTGGACGCCAGCAATATCCGCGCGCTTGCCGACCTGGGCGTTGACTTTATTAGCTCGGGGGCGCTGACGCATTCTGCGCCGATTCTCGACCTCTCGCTTAAGCACCTGCGTCTGCTGGACGGTAAATAATGGACGCCCGCGAGCGTCGCCGTGCCATCTTGGCCGTGCTCGAGGGAGCCAAAGATCCCGTCTCGGGCAGTGCGCTTGCCCACGAGGTGGGCGTGAGCCGTCAGGTCGTGGTGCAGGACATCGCCCTGCTGCGCGCCGACGGGCACGATATCGTCGCCACCAATCGTGGCTATGTACTACAGGAGGCGCCGAGCAGCCCGGCTGTGCCCACGCGTCTGGTCAAGGTACGCCATGGCGTGGAACAGGCGGGCGATGAGCTCACGAGCATCGTCGACGCGGGCGGCGCCGTGCTCAACGTGATCGTCAACCACCGCGTGTACGGCAAGATCACGGCCGACCTGGACATCCGCAATCGTCGCGATGTTGAGCGCTACCTGCACGATATCGAGAGCGGCAAGAGCTTTCCGCTGCTAACGGTGACGAGCGGCTATCACTTCCATCGTATTGCGGCAGAAGACGAGCAAACCCTCGACGAGATCGAGGCCATGCTCAAAGAGAAAGGCTACCTGGCAGACCTGATGCCCTACGAAGATGACCTGTCCTAGTAACGACGAATGCAAAAGGAGGCCTCCGCGGCGATGCGGGGGCCTCCTTTTTTGTGCACGGTGTACTTGTGAGTGTGCAAGCGGGGGAGTTGTTACTCCTCGACGATCTCGGTGATCGCGCCAGCGGGGCAAGCGTCCTGGCAAGCGCCACAGGCGACGCAGGAGTCCTCGTCAGCGACGGTAGCGACGTCCTGGAGCTCCAGAACGCCAGCGGGGCAGGAGTCGACGCAAACGCCACAAGCGATGCACTCGTCGGCATCAATTACGGGATGAGCCATGGTAGTTTCCTCTCTGTTGACCGACGCTACAGGCGATGCGCGCCGGTTTGATTCGGGCAAAAACATACCACGGGAGCGACCGTTTGCAATACCCTCTGGCCGGCATCTTCATACCGTTCGCCGAGTATGCCGCGGCTTACTAAAAAACATGCAGGTGAGGCCGTTGAGCTGCGCAAATGTTAGCTATAGGTGACTTGAAATATAGGGCGATTGAGCGTGCCTGCGGAAAGGGCATCCCGTTATTTGGCCGAAAACCGGGATGAACTTTCCGCAAGGCAGCCCCAGGCAGCCCCGGACGCAAACATCAGTCAACTCTACATAGATCTCAATAGATCTGCCGAGAACTCAAACAGTGTATTTACCTGCGCATTTGAGAACCTAAACTCTTGGCAATAAGAAATCTTATATGAATTGACTTAGATTTTGTATATTCCGGCCCATAAGGGGATACACTACATCCTGAAAGACAAGCCGAAACACCGCGCGGCAGACCGCCGAGTCGGTGCAAACGCACAAGAGAGAGGGAATTTCTAATGGGCAAGATTCTTGGTATCGACCTTGGTACTACTAACTCCGCAATGGCCGTTCTCGAGGGCGGTTCTCCGACCATTATCGTGAACGCCGAGGGCGACCGCACCACCCCGTCCGTCGTGGGCTTCCGTGCCGACGGCGACCGCGTCGTGGGTAAGGCCGCTAAGAACCAGGCTGTCACCAACCCCAAGAACACCGTGTTCTCCATCAAGCGCTTCATGGGCCGCAAGTACTCCGAGTGCACCTCTGAGATCAAGACCGTGCCGTATGAGGTCAAGGAGGGCCAGGGTGGCCGTGCCGTCGTCGACATCGAGGGCAAGGATTACACCGCTGAGCAGGTGAGCGCCATGACGCTCGCAAAGATGAAGGCCGACGCCGAGAAGTATCTGGGCGAGACCGTCACCGACGCCGTCATCACCGTCCCGGCCTACTTCAACGACGCCCAGCGTCAGGCCACCAAGGACGCCGGCAAGATCGCCGGCCTCAACGTCAAGCGTATCGTCAACGAGCCGACCGCTGCTGCTCTTGCCTATGGCCTGGACAAGCAGGGCACCGACCAGCGCATCCTGGTCTTCGACCTGGGCGGCGGCACCTTCGACGTCTCCATCCTCGATCTCGCCGACGGCGTGTTTGAGGTTCTGTCCACCTCGGGCGACAACCACCTGGGCGGCGACGACTGGGATCAGCGCGTCATCGACTGGATGGCCGACAAGTTCCAGCAGGAGAACGGCGTCGATCTGCGTCAGGACCCCATGGCCCTGCAGCGTCTGAAGGAGGCCGCCGAGAACGCTAAGAAGGAGCTCTCCGCAGCCCAGCAGTCCACCATCAACCTGCCGTTCATTACCATGAACCAGTCCGGCCCGCTGCACCTCAACTACACGCTGACCCGCGCCGAGTTCGAGAAGATCACCCGCGACCTGCTCGAGCGTTGCAAGCAGCCTGTCACCAACGCCCTGCGCGACGCTAAGCTCAAGCTCTCCGATCTGACCGAGGTCATCCTCGTCGGCGGCTCCACCCGTATGCCCGCTGTCCAGGATCTGGTCAAGACCATGACCGGCAAGCAGCCCAACATGTCCGTGAACCCCGACGAGGTCGTTGCCGACGGCGCTGCCGTCCAGGGCGGCGTGCTCACCGGTGACGTCGAGGGCATCCTGCTGCTCGACGTAACCCCGCTGTCGCTGGGCGTCGAGACCATGGGCGGCATCATGACCAAGATGATCGACCGCAACACCACGATCCCGACCTCCAAGACCGAGGTCTACTCCACCGCTGCCGACAACCAGACCAGCGTCGAGATCAACGTGCTCCAGGGCGAGCGCGAGCTTGCCCGCGACAACAAGTCGCTCGGTAAGTTCCAGCTGACCGGTATCCCGGCTGCCCGCCGCGGCGTGCCGCAGATCGAGGTCACCTTCGACATCGACGCCAACGGCATCGTCAAGGTCTCCGCTAAGGACAAGGGCACCGGCAAGGAGCAGCAGATCACTATCTCCGGCTCCACCGCTCTGTCTGACGACGAAGTCGATCGCATGGTCAAGGACGCCGAGGCTCATGCCGAGGAGGACAAGAAGCAGAAGGAAGAGGTCGAGGTCCGCAACCAGACCGATAGCCTTTGCTACTCCACCGAGCAGACCCTCAACGAGCTGGGCGACAAGGTTTCCGCCGATGTGAAGTCCAAGGCCGAGGCCGCTATCGCCGACGCCAAGAAGGCGCTCGAGGGCTCTGACGTCGAGGCCATCAAGGCCGCTGGTGAGTCCCTGCAGTCCGTGGCCTACGAGCTGGCTCAGGTTGTCTACGCCGACGCTCAGCAGCAGACCGACGGCGCCGCCGGTGCCCAGCCTGCCGACGATGACGTTGTCGACGCCGACTACGAGGTTGTGGACGACGAGGACAAGTAATCATGTCCGCCCGTAAAGCTCGCACGGAGGCGGCTGCCGCTGGCGCCGCCCCCGTTGACTCTGAGGAGAAGGACGTGAAGATTCCCGTAGAGGCCGTCGACGATACCGAGGTCAACGAGACCGAGGCCGCCGAGGCTGCCGAGAACCAGGTAGAGGATTCCAACAAGGAGGCGACGATGACCGAGGACGAGATGGTGGAAGCTGCTATCCGCGCCGGTGAGGAAGCCGCCGATAACGACTTTAAGCTCAAGTTCGAGCAGGCCCAAAAGGAGCTCGCCGACGTGCGCAGCGAGCTCGATGCTGCGGCAGAGGCCCAGAAGGCCGCCGAGGACAAGGCAAAGGACGCTACCGAGCGCACCGCCCGCCTGCAGGCCGACTGGGAGAACTTCCGTCGCCGCACCGCCAACGAGCGCATTGCCGAGCGCGAGCGCGCGACCGAGAAGCTCGTCACTGCGCTGCTGCCGGTGGTTGACGATATCGAGCGTGCAATCGACCATGCCCGTAGCCAGGAGCTTTCCGACGATTTTAAGCAGTTCGTCGATGGCGTTGACGCGGTGCATGCCAAGCTGCTTGATGTGTTTGCGCACGAGGGCGTTGAGCCCATCGACCCCAAGGGCGAGGCGTTCGATCCGCTCGAGCACCAGGCCGTGGGGCGTGTCGAGGACGCATCGCAGTACGACGAGACCGTCAACGACGTGTACCAGAAGGGCTACCGCATGGCGGACCGCATCCTGCGCTCCGCGATGGTGACGGTGACCTACGGTGGCGATAAGCGCCCCGCACCGGAGCCCGAAGCGGCGCCCGAGGATGCCGCGGCCGATACGGCCGAGAGCGCCGAGGAGTAATTGAGAAGGGCCCCGGGGCAACACCCGGGGCCCTTTCTGGCCTAGTGCCATATGAAAGCATGAGCCGCCGTCCGCAGGGGCGGCGGATATAACAGGAGAGGAGCTACGATGGCTGCAGGCAAAACCTTCTATGACATCCTGGGCGTATCCAAGAGCGCCTCCGACAAAGAGATCAAGAGCGCGTTTCGCAAGCTCGCGCAAAAATATCACCCCGATGCCGGCGGCGACGAGGCCAAGTTTAAGGAGATTAGTGAGGCCTACGAGACGCTTTCGGACGAGAAGAAGCGCAAAGAGTACGACCAGATGCTCATGTTCGGCGGCATGCCGGGCGCGGGCGGCGCGTATAGCGGTGGCTACGGCGCCGGTGCCGGCGCGAGCGGTTGGGGCGATATCTTCGACAGCATCTTCAGCGGCAACGGCGCCTGGGGCAGCGACTGGGGCTCGGGCTTTGCCGGTGCCGCGGGTGCTGCCGGTGCGGGCGCGGGCCGCAACCGCGCACGCAAGGGCGGCGACCTGTCGCTGACCGTCGATGTGACGGCCGAGGACGCGTTTCGCGGCGTGACGCACAAGGTTACCTATCGCATTCCCTCGACGGGCGAGCAGCAGACCATTACGGTCTCGGTGCCTGCGGGCGCGGTCGACGGAGGCAAGCTGCGTTACAAACGTCGCGGCGAGTACGGCGTTGCCGGCGGCGAGCGCGGCGACCTGGTCGTGACCACGCACGTGGAGGAGCATCCGCTGTTTAAGCGCAAGGGTGCCGACGTGACCATGGAGGTGCCGATCTCGGTCTACGAGGCGGCGCTCGGCTGCACGGTTGATGTGCCCACGCCCGGCGGCGCGACGGTTCGTCTGAAGGTGCCCGCTGGCACCCAGACGGGCAAGAAGTTCCGCTTTAAGGAAATGGGGGCGCCCGACGTTAAGCACCGTGGCCGCACGGGTGCGTTGCTCGTCGAGATCAAGGTGCAGGTTCCCTCGAACCTGTCCGACGATGAGCGCGATGCCATGACCAAGCTGCGCGAGGCCGACACGCGCGATTATCGCGAGAAGGTCAACCGTTACAAGGCGACGTACTAGGGCGGTTGCGGCGCACGCCCGCGCCCGCGGGCTTATGATGGACGATAACGAGACGGAAAGGGGTCAGGTAGCATGGCCGAGGACAATAGGAACAAACCGCTGTACATGATCAGCGTGGCGGCCGAGCTGACCGGCATGCATCCGCAGACTCTGCGCGTCTACGAGTCCAAGGGCCTGGTGAACCCCCAGCGCTCGGGCGGCAACACGCGCTTGTATTCGCGTGCCGATATCGAGCGTCTGGAACTCATCAACCAACTGACCGACGAGGGCATCAACCTCGCCGGCGTGGTGCGCATCCTCGATATGAAGGAGCGTGCCGAGGAGCGTGAGCGCGAGAACGAAAAGCTCCGCGCCCGCGTGCGCCAGCTCGAGGACGAGCTGCACGAGTACAAGATGCAGAAGAAGATCACCGCCCTGGCCCCGCGTGATGGCTCAGTCAACCCCGAGCAGGTCATGCGCAAGCTGCTGGGAGCCGGAGGGGATCTGTAGGTTCCGCCGTTCTAACGAACGGCGGACCGGTCGACGCTGCGCGCCGCCCAGAGCGACAATTTGTCATTCAAAAGGCAAGGCATGACCAGAAGGTCTATGCCTTGCCTTTTTCATGCCAACTTGTTCGCTCTGGACGTCGCTCGCTGTCCGTCCTCTACTTGCGGCGTTGTTTTGCTCCGAATTGGTGGGCTTTCGCTGTCCGCGCCAAAACATCGACGTTGTTATGGGTAGTCATTGGGGACGTTCTTAAATGACTAGTTGAAAGGGACACACTTGCACCAAATCCGCCGGTCCTGCACCGGGCTCGTCCTATGCTTTACCGAGATAAAGTGAACGTGTAGATTCGTAACCCACTTGCAACCGTTCTATGGCACGATATTGAACGAATGTATGCTATGCGCTCAAATTTTTGGGCAGAGTGGGAGACAGTATGGTCAAGCTGTACGAGGACGGCATCTACCTGCGCGGCGGTAGCGAGGTTGTGCCTGAGGCCGAGGCTGCTGAGCGCGGCATTACGCAGACGCCTGAGGATGCCAAGCGCGGAACCATCGCGTATTCGATCCTCCAGGCACACAATACGTCCGGCGACCCCGAGGCGCTCAAGATTCGCTTCGATGCCATGGCGAGCCACGATATTACCTTTGTCGGCATCATCCAGACGGCGCGCGCCTCGGGCATGGAGCAGTTCCCGCTGCCCTACGTGCTCACCAACTGCCATAACTCGCTGTGCGCCGTGGGCGGCACCATCAACGAAGACGATCACGTCTTTGGCCTCTCGGCTGCCAAAAAGTACGGCGGCATCTTCGTTCCGCCCCATATCGCGGTCATCCATTCCTTTATGCGTGAGAACTTCGCGGGCTGCGGCAAGATGATCCTGGGTTCCGACTCGCACACCCGCTATGGTGCCCTGGGTACCATGGCCGTGGGCGAGGGCGGCGGCGAGCTGGCAAAGCAGCTGCTGCGCGACACCTACGATGTCGCCTATCCCGGCGTCGTCGCCATCTACCTCACGGGTTCCCCGCGCCCCGGCGTCGGCCCGCACGACGTGGCGCTCGCCATCATCCGCGCCGTTTTTGCCAAGGGCTACGTTAAGAACAAGGTCATGGAGTTCGTGGGCCCGGGTATCGCGAGCATGACGACCGATTACCGCAACGGTGTCGACGTCATGACCACCGAGACCACCTGCCTGTCGAGCATCTGGGCCACCGACGAGGACACGCGCGCGTTCCTGACCATGCACGGTCGCGGCGACGACTACCGCGAGCTCAAGCCCGCCGATGTCGCCTACTACGACGGCTGCGTCGAGGTCGATCTGTCGAGCATCAAGCCTATGATCGCGCTGCCGTTCCATCCTTCCAACGGCTTTGAGATCGACGAGCTCAACGAGAACCTCGAGGACATCCTTCGCGAGGTGGAGCTCGAGGCCGCCAAGATCGGCGAGGGCAAGACGCACTTTAGCCTGCTCGACAAGATCGTCGACGGCAAGCTGCATGTGCAGCAGGGCGTTATCGCCGGCTGCTCGGGCGGCAACTACGACTCCGTGGTCCAGGCTGCTCGCGTGCTCAAGGGCGCCAACACCGGCTGCGGCGAGTTCTCGCTGTCGGTCTATCCCACAAGCCAACCCGTGGCGCTCGAGCTTACACGCCGCGGCTATATCTACGACCTTATGGAGGCCGGCGCGATTGTGCGCACGGCATTCTGCGGCCCGTGCTTCGGCGCCGGCGACACGCCTGCCAACAACGGCCTGTCCATCCGCCACACTACGCGCAACTTCCCCAACCGCGAGGGCTCCAAGCCGGGTAATGGCCAGCTGAGCGCCGTGGCCCTGATGGACGCCCGCTCCATTGCGGCGACGGCTGCCAACGGCGGCGTCCTGACGCCGGCGACCGACCTGCCCGAGGAGACTTGGGACGAGGCCTGCGAGTACACCTTTGACGACGCGCCGTACAAAAAGCGCGTGTACTGGGGCTTTGGCAAGGCGGAGCCTGCCGACGAGCTGGTCGAGGGTCCCAACATCAAGCCGTGGCCCGCGATGGAGCCTCTCGGCGACGACATCCTGCTCAAGGTGTGCTCCAAGATCATGGACCCGGTCACCACGACCGACGAGCTTATTCCCTCGGGCGAGACGAGCTCTTTCCGCTCCAACCCGCTGGGCCTGGCCGAGTTTACGCTGAGCCGCCGCGACCCGGCTTACGTCGGTCGTTCCAAGGAGGTCGACGCTGTGGAGAAGCGTCGCGTGGCCGGTGAGTCCGCGGGCAACCTGGCGGCGCTCGATGCCGAGCTTGCTGGTGTGTTTGAGGCGCTGGCCGGCGCGGGTGTCGCGGCCGATGCCAAGGCGACTGAGTACGGCTCCATGCTCTATGCCAAGAAGCCCGGTGACGGTTCCGCCCGCGAGCAGGCCGCGAGCTGTCAGCGCGTGATCGGCGGCCTGGCCAACATCGTCCACGAGTACGCCACCAAGCGCTATCGCTCCAACGTGATGAACTGGGGCATGGTGCCCTTCCAGATGGAGGCCGAGCCCAGCTTTGAGGTGGGCGATTACGTCTTTGTGCCGGGTATCCGCGCCGCGCTCGATGGCGACCTAAAGGACATCGCCGCCTACGTGGTGCGCGCCGACGGTACGGTCGAGCAGATTGGGCTCTACATTGCCGATATGACGGCAGAGGAGCGTGCCATCGTCAAGGCCGGCTGCCTGATCAACTACAACAAGTTCAAGGCCGCTGCCGAGTAACGCACTTAATTGTCCGCCCGGGGCTTACCCTTTCCCGCTCGCTCACGCGCTTCGCGAGGGTCGCGTTCGGGAAAGGGTAAGCCCCGGGCTACATTTCCGCGTTCTCGTCGGGTCTTGAGGGACGCTAAAAATAAACTTGCTTGATGCCGCCTCTTTTTATTGGGGCGGCTTCTTTTTGGACCACCACAAAGGTGCCTGTCCGGCGGGTTCTTATTTCGATGGGGTCCAGGTTATTTCATCGTCAAATAGCCAAGTGCGTGCTGAGCCACTGTCGCGCGCTGTCTGTGGATCGGGCTCGCAAGTTTGTTCGTAGGCATCCTCGGTACACCGATCCATAAAATCGACGACTGCCGTCTGGTCGCCTTCCATGACGTAGATCACGTTGCCATCCGAGATATAGACTCCCGGCCCTTCGTTGTCCACGTAGCCGGGGTCGTATGAAACGTTGCATAGTCTGCTCCCGTTTGCCGCATCGAGTTCAAGGGTCGAATAATACCCGCCATTCATTTGGCCTTTCTTGGCTCGATATATTGCGGCGCCGTACCATCGCTTAAACGTCTTGCCTTTGAGTAAACTGGTTGCCTTGCCGATAAGCTGCTCATCTTGGGTATAGCGCGTGGCTCCAAGTTCGATTCGGGGATAGTTGCTGACCCCAAGCGCTGCGGGCGTACCGTCGAAATCGACGGTGATTGAATCGGGTTTGACGATATCGGTGAGGATTTCGATGGGGTAGCTTACGGTTTCAACCGCCGCCTGCGTTGCCGAGGCAGGGAGAAATGCGAGATAGATAATGCCCACGCCGACTGCGGTAATTGCAAACGCTAAGACGAGCAGGCCGATATAGGTGGAGCGTTTCACGGCGGGTACCTCGCAAACAGTATGCATTCATTAAGATAAGTGATACCAGCTTACGACAATATTCAAAAGAAAGCGATCGGTCGAAATGACGGGGCGAAAAGGCCCTATTGGGCTTCGATTTGACCTCTAATAGAAGTATTTGCCCCACTCATTCTGGGCGTGAGGTCAATAATTGAGTCCACGAGTTTTGAGCGATACTCTTCTCACTAAACTCACTATTTTCACTATAAGCACTATAAATACGATAGGGGGACGACGAGAACAATGTGACGTGCGATAGCTAAGCCGTTTAAGCCGGACTCTGACCTTGAATCTCCGCCTCTATCTGTGCGAACGGGCTATTGTCGGTTCTCGATTCCATCGCTGCGTTCTCGTTGGGTCTTGGGATTGCCAAACGTAGACTGGGCTTGATGCCTCCTCTTTTAATCGGGGCTGATTCTTCTCTGGACCACCACAAAGGGGACAGGCACCTTTGTGGTGGTTCACGGTTTGTCTCGACTTGTAACATCTTGGCCGCTAAAAGTGGGCCTGGTGTTACAAATTTAGATTTTCGATTCGGGTGTCTTCTGTTCGTCTCGATTTGTAACAGATAGAGCTCTATTTGCTGACTAGATGTTACAGATTTAGATAAACAGGTGCCGCTGGTCATTTTCTCTCGATCTGTAACATCTAGGATCAAAAATGGCTGCTAGATGTTACAGATCGAGACGGTAGTGCGCCTGGGCAGCGGCGGGCTGACATCTCAGTACCCTATCCATCAATCACTCATAAAATCTTATATATAGAGACTTAGATTTGTGTATAAGATCGCGCAAAGCTGGCAACAATACATCTCGAACAACGTGAAGCCGCCCCGTAGGGCGGCCGCCCCAAGAGAGGTGATTCCATGAGAATCGATAAGCTAGCAATGACGTCGCGCGAGGCGTTGCAGACCGCCATGAGCACGGCTGCCGATGCGCAGGCCGGCGCGGTGGAGCCGATTCACCTGCTGTCTGCCCTGCTCGGTGCCGGCGAGCGCAATATCTCCGTGATCATCGAGCGCATCGGTGCCGACCCGGCCCAGCTTGCACGCTCCACGCAGGATGCCATCGACCATGCGCCTAAGGTTTCGGGCGAGGGCCAGCAGATGGGTCTTTCCAATGAGCTCGTCCGCGTCATCGAGAAGGCCGAGAAGAAGGCCACCAAGATGGGCGACAGCTTTGTGGTGACCGAGCATCTGCTGATGGCGCTTGCCGAGGACAAGGGTGAGGCCGGCCGCGTTCTGCGCGACGCCGGCGTGACCAAGGAGCGCATCGAGCAAGTCTACGAGGAGCTGCGTGGCGATGACCGCGTGACGTCCGCCGAGGACAAGACGCAGTTTGAGGCGCTGGAGCAGTACGGACGCAACATCTGCGACCTTGCCCGCGCCGGCAAGCTCGACCCGGTCATCGGCCGTACCGACGAGATTCGCCGCACCATCCAGGTCCTGTCCCGTCGCACCAAGAACAACCCCGTGCTCATCGGCGAGCCGGGCGTTGGTAAAACGGCTATCGTCGAGGGCATCGCCCAGCGTATCGTGGCCGGCGACGTGCCGAGCACCCTGCGCGACCGCGACCTCATCGAGCTCGACATGAGCGCGCTGGTCGCCGGCGCCAAGTACCGCGGCGAGTTCGAGGACCGCTTGAAGGCCGTGCTCAAGGAGGTACAGAAGTCCGAGGGCAAGGTCATCTTGTTCATCGATGAGCTCCACACCATCGTGGGCGCGGGTGCCACTGAGGGCTCCATGGACGCCGGTAACATCCTCAAGCCGGCGCTCGCCCGTGGCGACCTGCACGCGATCGGCGCGACCACGCTCGACGAATACCGCAAGTACATCGAGAAGGATGCGGCGCTCGCGCGTCGTTTCCAGACCGTTATGGTGAGCGAGCCTACCGTCGAGGACACCATCTCGATCCTGCGTGGCCTGAAGGAGAAGTACGAGATCTTCCACGGCGTGCACATCACCGATAGCGCGCTCGTGGCCGCCGCCGACCTCTCCGATCGCTACATCGCCGACCGTTTCCTGCCCGACAAGGCCATCGACCTGGTTGATGAGGCGGCAAGCCGCCTGCGCATGGAGCTCGACAGCATGCCGGTCGAGATCGACGCCACCACGCGTCAGCTCACCCAGCTGCAGATCGAGGAGCAGGCGCTCATGAAGGAGACCGACGACGCCTCCAAGGAGCGTCTGGAGGCCCTGCGCCAAGAGATCGCCGAGGTCCAGGAAAAACTCAACGTGCAAAAGGCCGGCTGGCTCAACCAGAAGAACGCCATCGACCACGTGCAGGAGCTTAAGGGCCAGCTCGACGAGGCCAGGAGCGAAGAGGAGCGCGCAACGCGCAATGGCGATCTGGGCCGTGCGTCCGAGCTGCGCTATTCCGTGATCCCGGGTCTGCAGCAGCAGATTCAGGATTCCGAGGCTGCACTCGAGGCGCAAAAGCAGCAGGACGGCGAGGGCCTCAACGAACAGGTGACCTCCGATGAGATCGCCGAGGTCGTGAGCGCCTGGACCGGTGTGCCCGTCTCCAAGATGATGCAGGGCGAGCTCGACAAGCTGAAGGGCCTGGAGGGCGAGCTGCATAAGCGCGTCATCGGCCAGGACGAGGCGGTCTCCGCCGTCGCCGCAGCCGTGCGCCGCAGCCGTGCGGGCCTCTCCGATCCAGACAAGCCCATCGGCAGCTTCTTCTTCCTGGGCCCTACCGGCGTGGGCAAGACCGAGCTCGCCAAGGCGCTTGCCGAGTGCCTGTTCGACGACGAGCGCGCGCTCGTGCGTATCGACATGTCCGAGTACATGGAGAAGTTCAGCGTCCAGCGTCTGATCGGTGCGCCCCCGGGATACGTGGGTTATGACGAGGGCGGCCAGCTCACCGAGGCCGTGCGCCGTCGTCCGTACTCCGTAATCTTGCTCGACGAGATGGAGAAGGCCCATCCGGATGTCTTCAACGTGCTGCTGCAGGTGCTCGACGACGGCCGCCTGACCGATGGCCAGGGTCGCCAGGTGTCCTTCAAGAACACGATTATCATCATGACGTCCAACGTGGGCTCCAAGGCCATCGCCGATCTGTCCGGTAAGGACGAGGAGGAGATGCGCCATCAGGTCGACGCCGCCATGGCTCAGACCTTCCGCCCCGAGTTCCTCAACCGTATCGACGATATCGTGGTGTTCCATCCGCTCGGCATGGCGCAGATCGAGAAGATCGTCGACATCCAGCTTGCCGACGTCCGCGCACGCCTGGCCAAGGAGCGCATGACGCTTGCCATCACCCCGGCGGCCAAGCAGATGCTCGCCGTGGGTGGCCTGGACCCCGTGTTCGGTGCCCGTCCGCTCAAGCGTCTGGTTCAGCGCGAGGTCGTGGATGCCATCGCTGCCGCTATCATCGACGGCACGGTGCGCGAGGGCGATCAGGTGACGGTCGATGTCGACAAGGATGGCGGCTTTACCGTCGTGTGCGACAACACGCCGGCGGCCACCTACGAGGTCCCCGACGCCGAGTAGATTTATGGGACATGCCTTAAAATCTGCCAGTCGTCTCTAAACGCCAAGGGCGGCGGATCCAATTGGGTCCGCCGCCCTTTTTCGTGCGACAATCGATGATGTTGAGCGGATGCGATGTAAGGAGCTATGCAGATGAAAGACGAGAACAAGACGAACGCACCGGCGGCTGAGGCGGCGCCCGTCGCACCCAAGCCTGCGCCTAAGCCGGCACCCAAGCCGCGCGACCCCTACATCCGTGCCGAGAACGAGGACGACGACGGCTACGATCCCTACAGTGATCGCCGCCCCGAGCGCGAGCCGATGTTCGAAGCCGATCCGTGGCGCTGAGTGCCATCCAAAAGGCACCAATAAGTTGCGGTGAAATAGGGACTGTTTTGCGGTTTGACCAGCAAAAACAGTCCCTATTTCACCGCAACTGCGTTAGGGATGGGGTGTTGGGCGGCTGTCTTCGGGCCGGCTAGTCCTGGGCTTTGATGCTCGGCAGGAGAATCTGGGCGAGGTAGTCGGTCTCGAGTTTGGTCGCGGCGTCGGCCTTGCCGTCTTTACCCACCAGGTCGTTCTTGATCTGGCTATACGTATAGCGGTTGCCGGTCGTAAGCTCGACAAGCTCAATGGCCGTGTCCATGGGGTAGGTTGACACGGGGTTCTGCGTCCGTCCGTTGATGGTCTGGGGCACCACGTACGGATAGACGGGGCCGCTGGCGTAGACGGTATAACCGTTGCCTAGATTGGCCGCACCCAAAACCGTATCGCCTTCATCGGGCGTAAAGCTCTCGCCCTCGCGCACCGCGACGAGCGTCACGAGCGGCGTATTGGCGTCGTCGCCCAGATAGATGCATAGCGTGCTGCCGTTTTGCCAAGTTGCGACCTTGCCGTACCACTCGACGGGAATATCGAGCTGGTAGAGGTCGGTTGCCTTGTGGCGAGCGTCAGCATCACGGGACGCCTGTGCCTTTTGCGCGCTCACGGCATTGACGGCGGCGTCGCGCCGCGCGGTTGCTGCCTGCTGGAGCACTTTGGCAGCCGCGGCGGAGCTCGCACCGCCCTCCTCGGCATACTTGGCGGCGGCATCGATCTGGTCGTCAGTCACCGTGTCGGCCGAAGGCACCTTGAGCTTAAAGGTGGCCTGGGCACTTAAATCCTGTCCATCGCTCTTAACGGTGACCTGCGTCTTGGTGGTCGGGACGGTATAGATGGTGCCGTCGGCCGCGATGGGGGAGGCAGCGATGGAGAGCGTATAGTCGCCGGGCAGCAGCTTAATGCCGCGACCGTGTTCGTCAACGTAGAGCGTTTCGCTCACGGAAGAACCGTCGGAATCCTGGCCGCTCACCTGCACGGGAATCTTGGAACCAGTTGAGCAGTCGAGCCCTGCGGCATGCACGCCAATCTGCACCGACATCATCGTGTGTGCACTGGCGGCGACAGCGGCAGCCTGCTCTTGCTGATATCCGTTCCAGGCAGCATAGCCTGCGCCGCCGGCGACGAGCGCGACGGCCACAACGCCGGCAACCATCAGGTTGCGGCGCTTGGGCGGCATTTTACGATGACGGGCCTCGGCCTCATGTGCCGAAGGAACAGACGGTAGGGGGATATCGCCCATGGCGATGGTCTCGTCCACGGCAGGCGCAGAGCCCAGGCCGGGGAGCTCGCGGGTCAGCGAATCTTCGGCCGGCAAGCTGTCGAGCAAGATGGTTTCCTCGCTCGTGTCGGATTCGGGCCGGTCGTCGGCCTCGCATTCGGATTCCTCGTGCCCCGCCTCGTCCTCGGTGGGCGCGGCGCCATCGTCTTTTGCATCCTGATCATCGGGCTGCGCCTCGATTTCCGGCTCATCCCGCACATCAACGCTCGAATCGTCAAACGCAATCTCGGCCAGTGCGATCTGGTCTAGGCTCTCCAGGGCCTCGGCACACGCTTCTGCATCTTGGGCCGCATCCTCTTGGCCCATCGTCTCATCTTTCATATATCCCCCAAGCTCAATATCGGCTCAACACTGTACCCAAAAATGGAGCCATATAAAGCGCGTATGAAATATAAGATTTGATTTAACCTGAGCGCATCGTTCGGCCGCATCTTCGCGGCAGCAAAAGGCCCCCGGAACGCGAACGAATCACATTCCGGGGGCTCTGCAATGCGTTGAGTTGCGCGGAGCCGGCTATGCTGCTTCGCGCTCAAGCGATGTCTGCGCCAGGCACGTTACTCGGCGTGCGCGTAATCAACCTTGGCGCGGCGGGCAGTGGCCTTCTCCCAATCGCTGGTGCCCTCAAAGACATCCTGCTTGTAGGGATTGCGGCCGAGCTTCTTGGCACGGTAGGCGACGTAGATGATCGCGGCGACGTTGGCGACCAGCGCGGCGACCGAGACCGCGGTGGCGGCGCCGGGATCGAGCGTGGAGTGCGTCACAAAGATGGACTCCTCCTGGAAGTACGGGAACACCTGGGCAAACATGCACCAAATGGCCAGCGTAAAGGCGCGGTTCTGAATCCAGCCGCCCTTGTTCCAGATAAAGGCGGCGACGGTGGGCGCCAACAGCAGCGCAAAGCCGCAGAACCAGGAATGGGTGGGCAGGCAGTTGTAGGTGTAGCAGAAGTTCCAGATGTCGTAGGCGATGATGTAGACCCAGGTCATGTCGGGCCACAGCATGTCGGTTTGATCCTCGGAGGCGTAGACGCTCCACCAACCGGTCATGCAGAAGATGTTGATGATACCGGCGATGCCGTTGAACACGTTGTTCCAGCCGGCCAGCTGCGTAGCACCTTCGGAGGTGACCCAGGTGGACTCGCCCAGGACAAAGAAGTGGTAGGCGCTCTCGAAGTCGGACACGACGGCAATCATGATGTTGATGGCGACGATCACAAACGGCCACGCACGGAACCAATGCGCCTTGCCGATCTTTCCCCACTGGTACTTAATGGCAATGAAGCCCCAGCAACCGGCCAGCGCAGCGTATACCTTGGCGTAGTGGAACCAGCTGTTCTGGTACACATGGGTGGGGTTGGTGAGCGCCCACTCGGCACCCTGCGAAACGCCGATGGCGATGGCGACGCAGTAGATGGTCATGGCCAGCGGAGCCACGCCAAAGATGATTGCCGCGCCCAGCTTAGTGCGGCGGCCGACCTCGTTGAGCACGATCAGGCCAATAAAGACCATGGCCCAGCCGGCCCAGTGGATAAGGGTATCGCTACCCCAAACATCGAACAGCATGCTGCTCTCCTTTCACACGCCCGCGGCCCCTCTTCTGATCGCGGGCAGTTTGGCCAAATGTCGTCAGTTCTGGGGCTTGCGCTCCGGATACTTGGCGGTATAGCCCTCGATGTGGAGTGTCGAGGCGATGATTTCCTTGACCGTTTCGTCGGGCACATCGGGGTGCGTGCGGATATACATCAAAAGACCCATGATGAGGGTGTAGAACGTCTCGTAGACATGGTCGATGCGTAGCTCATGATGGGCGACAAAATCCACTACGGTGGTGTCGCAGATATACTGCGCCACGCGCTGGACCACGTTGTGCAAAAAGCCGCCGTAGAGCGCGCCGCTGCTCGAGGTAAGCGTGCTCGGCAGCTCGTGGCCGCTGGCGACCAGGCGCTTAAAGAGCGGGGCGACGGTGTCGAGCGCGCCCTCGATATCACCGACGGTGCGGTCGGCGTTCCACCGCTCGAGTTCGGAGATAAAGCCGTCGATCGCCTCGTCCATAACAGCGGTGACGGCGGCGTCCATGTCGGCGAAGTAATGGTAGAACAATGAACGCGTGCAGCCGGCTCGCTTGGTCACGGCCGATACCGATAGGTGGGACACGCCCAGCTCGGAGCTTACGGTGCGCACGGCATCGAGGATCTCGCGACGGCGTTCGTCGCCCGTCAGGCGCTTTGCCGCGCTATCGGATGCAGGGACGGCATCGACCACAGAGGTACCTGCTGTGTTGTTGCCCATGTTTTGCCGCCTTTCATCCTCTTTTGCCTGACCGTTCGCCTAACAGTCTTGAATATTGTTGACGGTTCGTCAATACTATTTTTGACACAATGTCAACAATGGCGGGTGAACGGCATGGGGCATGCCCGGCCTGCAAAAAAAGAGGGGTGCCGCGGTCTCGCCGGGCTGTGGCAAGAGAAGGGACAACCATGATTCTCAACGGACCGGGGATTAGCTACACCGAGCCCGACATCGGTTCGGAGTTCGTGCCGCCGCTGCCGGAGCATCCGCGCGAGGCCATCGTCAAGCTGTGCGAGCACTGCACCAACCGTCTGCTGCATCGCGATGAGCTGCTGGGCTACGAGTACTGGTCGTTTGCCGAGGCCGCGACTGACGAGCAGGCCGAAGTGCTCTGCAAGATGAAGATGCGCCGTCCCTATACGCTGCCCGAGATGGTCAAGCTCACCGGCATGCCCGAAGCCGATATCGAGAAGATGCTCGACGATATGAGCTACACGGGCCTGCTCGAGTACAACTGGGAAAACCCCGAGCGCGCCAAGCAGTGGGTGCTGCCCATGCTGGTGCCGGGTTCCGCTGAGTTTCTCAACATGCGCGTGAGCCAGCTCGAGGAGCACCCGGTCTATGCCAAGTTCTTTGAGCAGGCGTCCAAGGGACCGCTGTCCAAGGCCACGCCGATGGTGCCGCCCGGTGGTGCCGGCATCGGCATGCATGTCATTCCGGTCGAGAAGGCTATCGATGCCGCGAGCACGTCGGTGCCGATCGAGCATATCGAGCATTGGCTCGACAAATACGATGGCAAATATGCCGCCAGCACCTGCAGCTGCCGCGCGAGCCGTCGCGTGATGGGTGAGGGCTGCGCCGACGACCCCGCCGACTGGTGCATTGCCGTGGGCGATATGGCCGACTATGTGGTTGAGACCGACCGCGGCCATTACGTGACGCGCGACGAGGTCTACGACATCCTGCGCCAGGCCGAGGACAACGGCTTTGTGCACCAGATCACCAATATCGACGGCGAGAACAAGATCTTCGCTATCTGCAACTGCAACGTCAACGTGTGTTATGCCCTGCGCACCTCTCAGCTGTTCAACACGCCCAACCTGTCACGCTCGGCCTATGTCGCCAAGGTCGAGAAGGACAAGTGCGTGGCCTGCGGTCGCTGCGTTGAGGTGTGTCCGGCCGGCGCCGCCAAACTGGGCCAGAAGCTCTGTAGCAAAAAGGCCGGTGGACAGGTGCCCGAGTATCCGCGCCAGGAGCTGCCCGATGCCACCAAGTGGGACCACACCAAGTGGTCGCCCAACTACCGCAACGACAACCGCATCGAGACGCACGAGTCCGGCACCGCTCCCTGCAAGACGGCCTGCCCCGCGCACGTTGCCGTTCAGGGCTATTTGAAGCTCGCGGCGCAGGGTCGCTATGACGAGGCCCTAGCACTCATTAAGCGCGAGAACCCGCTGCCCGCTATCTGCGGCCGTGTGTGCAACCGCCGCTGTGAGGATGCCTGCACCCGCGGCCGTGTGGACGCCGCCGTGGCCATCGACGAGGTCAAGAAGTTCATCGCCCAGCGCGATCTGGATGCCGCGACCCGCTATGTCCCACCTGTGGTGACCCCAACGCGTGCCGGCGGCTTCGACCAGAAGATCGCCATCATCGGCGCCGGTCCGGCCGGTCTGTCCTGCGCCTTTTATCTGGCCGAGAAGGGCTACAGGCCCGTCGTGTTCGAGAAGAACGAGCACCCGGGCGGCATGCTTACCTACGGCATTCCCAGCTTTAAGCTGCAGAAGGATGTTATCGAGGCCGAGGTTGAGGTCATTCGCCTGATGGGTGCCGAGTTCCGCTATGGCGTGGAAGTCGGTCGCGACGTGACGCTCGACGAGCTGCGCGCGCAGGGCTTTAAGGCCTTCTACGTTGCCATTGGCTGCCAGGGCGGCCGCCTTGCCGGCATTCCGGGCGAGGATGCCGAGGACGTGACCGTAGCCGTCGACTTTTTGCGCGAGGTCAACAGTGGCAAGATCGACGCGTTGCCCGGCCGCACCATCGTGGTGGGCGGTGGCAACGTGGCTATCGATGTCGCGCGCAACGCCTGCCGTCTGGGCTCTGAGCATGTTGAGATGTTCTGCCTGGAGAGCGAGGCCCAGATGCCCGCCAGCGAGGAAGAGCGTCGCGAGGCCGTTGAGGACGGCGCTCACATCAGCTGCGGATGGGGCCCCAAGGAGATTCACCTGGACGAGGCCGGTCGCGTGTGCGGCATCACCTTCAAGCGCTGCACGCGTGTCTTTGACGACGAGGGCCGTTTTGCGCTCGAGTACGACGAGAACGATCTGCGCCGTGTCGATGCCGATCGTGTCGTTATGTCGATTGGCCAGTCCATTGTGTGGGGCGACCTGCTGGCTGGCTCCAAGGTGGAGCTTGGCCGCGGCCAGGGCGCCCTTGCCGATCCCCAGACCTATCAGACTGCCGAGCCCGACATCTTTGTGGGCGGCGACGTCTACACCGGTCCGAGCTTTGCCATCGACGCCATCGCCGCCGGTCACGAGGCCGCCGTTTCCATCCATCGCTTTGTGCAGCCGGGCTCCACGCTCACCATCGGCCGCAACCAGCGCCGCTACACCGCTCTCGACCGCGACGATGTCGTGATCGAGAGCTATGACAACGCGAGCCGCGAGGTGGCGCATGTTAACCGCGACCGCGAGAAGGCTGCGCCCTTTAGCGAGTACGTCGAGACCTTTACCGAAGAGCAGGTGCGCGCCGAGACCGCCCGTTGCCTGGGTTGCGGTGCCTCGATCGTCGACCCCAACAAGTGCATCGGCTGCGGCCTGTGCACCACCAAGTGCGCGTTCGACGCCATCCATCTGGATCGCGACCGCCCCGAGTGCTCCACGATGGTCAAATACGAGCAAAAGCTCCCAAGCCTGGGCAAGTACGCGCTCAAGCGCGCCATCAAGATTAAGTTCGGTCGCAAGTAAGTAGCCATAACGGGAACGGCGGAAGAAAAAGTGCATGAATTGGGGATAGTTTACCACATCATTCGCGATGTCGAGAATGTAGCGCGCGCTCATGGCGTGCGTCGCGTTTCGAGCGTAACGTTGCTGTTGGGCGAGGTCTCGGGCGTCGTTCCCGACTTGCTGCTCGACGCTTGGCGCTGGGCAGCAGATAAAAAGCCTATCGCGCAGGGCGCGGAGCTTGTTGTGGAGCCCGTCGAGGCTGTGACGCATTGCGAGGCATGTGGCCGCGACTACGCGACGGTCGAGCACGGCAAGACCTGTCCCCATTGCGGTAGCGGCGAGACATACCTGCTGCAGGGCCAAGAGGTCATGATCAAACAGATCGAGACCCCCGAAGAGGATCCGGCAGACGCTGCTCCTGACGGCCTCTCCGACGCCCCCGATGCCGTCGACGCCGCCAACCCACTCCACATCGCCTAGGATTCCCTATAAGTTGCGGTGAAATAGTTCCTAAATCCAGCCTTCTGGCTCTTAAACAAGAACTATTCCACCGCAACTATTTTGAGTGGTTTCATAGACCATAAGTCACGAAAATAGTCAAGCCATGTCTGTTTAAACAAAATAGCGGCAGTACAAGCGCATTCGCGCTTGCCTAAAATCGATATTAATGAACAGCCTGCTTGTATCTGTAAAATGCTTGGCTTGATGAGCGACGCCTTGTCGTGTAATGAGTCAAAAAGCAGTAACGTAATCAACTTGTAACAAACCTAGACGTTTAAACAAATAGGTTGATTTTCAATCTCAACGCAACAGCCTGAACGGACCCCGCGTTTCCGCAGCTAGCGCAACGCGGAAATAGCTCCCGGCACCTGGCCATCACTTCGTTTCCGCAGGTGGAGAGGCTGTGGAGTCCGGTGCCCCCATGC